>CBDUBA010000055.1:0-27949 GCA_965365275.1 uncultured Cyclobacteriaceae bacterium
GTAGAACCGCGAATTGATCCTCGAACCAGGACACTTCAAATCAGGGCCATATGCAACAATGAAGAGGAGTTATTATTTCCAGGGCAGTTTGCTAATATTGATTATATTCTGGATGTATTACCGAAAGCTTTAATGGTCCCATCGGAATCAGTAATTCCAGAATTAAACAGCCATAAGGTTTATACCTTTAAAAATGGTCTCGTCAGTCAAGAACAGGTTGAGATTGGTTTACGTACCGAGGATGATGTTCATATAACTCAGGGCATATATCCCGGTGATACGGTAATTACGACTGGCATTTTACAGATCCGGCATGGTATGCCCGTGAATATAACTATTGTTAACTGATAGGTAATTATGGCAAGTCTATCCAGAATTAGTATCAACCGTCCTGTACTGGCCATCGTGCTGTCCCTTACTATATTGATATTCGGAATCATTGGCTTTTTTTTCCTGGGTATCAGAGAGTATCCGAGTGTTGATCCTCCAATCATCACTGTTTCAACCTCGTATGTCGGGGCCAATGCAGAGGTTATTGAGACTCAAATTACAGAACCCCTTGAAGAATCCATCAATGGTATTGAAGGAATCAAAACCCTTTCTTCCTCTAGCCGAGATGGCAGGAGCTCAATTACCGTTGAATTTGATTTGGAATCCAATCTGGAAGCAGCCGCCAATGACGTGAGGGACAGGGTTTCCCGTGCCATGCGTCAATTACCCCCGGATGCTGATCCGCCAATAGTTACCAAGGCTGATGCAGACACCAGTCCTATATTGATGCTGATGATTTCCAGCGAACGACGGAATTTAATGGAATTGTCGGATATAGCCAATAATGTTTTTAAAGAACGGTTTCAAACCATTCCCGGTGTTAGTCAGATTATGATATACGGAGAAAGAAAATACTCCATTCGTCTCTGGATGGATCCGGACCGGTTGGCCGCATATGAGCTTACTCCCCTGGATATTCTAACAGCCGTTAATTCGCAAAACCTTGAATTGCCAACAGGTGTTTTAGAAGGCAGCAGTATGGAACTGACCATCCGAACCCTTGGAAGATTATCTTCACCAGAAGAATTCAATGAATTGATTGTCAAGGAACAAGGTGATATCATCGTAAAATTCAGGGATATAGGCCGGGCAGAATTTTATCCCGAAAACGATCGTTCTATATTAAGGAGTAATGGGATTCCAATGGTAATAAACGCCATTGTTCCACAACCTGGATCAAATAATCTTGAAATTGCTGAGGAATTTTATAAGAGGTGGGAGTCAATAAAGAAAGACCTGCCACAAGATATACATACATACATTGGATTTGATACTACTGAATACATCCGGGATTCTATTGCTGAGGTACAACAGACTATATATCTGGCTTTTTCTCTTGTCGTATTGATCATTTTCCTTTTTTTAAGAGATTGGAGAACGACATTGATACCCGTTATAACCATTCCGATTTCTCTTATCGGAACTTTTTTTGTAATGTATCTGGCAGGATTTTCCATTAATGTGCTAACAATGTTGGGTATTGTCCTTGCGATAGGTCTTGTTGTAGATGATGCCATTGTCGTATTGGAGAATATTTATACTAAGATCGAATCCGGTGAACCGCCCATGGAAGCCGCGTTTCAGGGTGCCAAGGAAATTTTCTTCGCGGTTGTATCTACAACTGTAGCCCTTGCCTCCGTATTTCTACCGGTAATATTTTTACAGGGACTCACAGGCCGGTTATTCAGGGAATTTGGAATAGTAGTATCTTTTGCCGTGATCATTTCTTCCTTTGTAGCCTTATCTCTCACCCCCATGCTATCAAGCAGAATATTAAAGAGACGGAAAAAACATAATATCTTTTATAATCTGACCGAACCATTCTTCGTATGGCTGAACGACCAGTATTCTAGTGTTCTTGAAGGATTTATGAGAAGAAGATGGTTGGCATTTGTCATTATTTTGTTGGCCGGACTTGGCATTTATCATTTTATTAAAATAATTCCCAATGAATTGTCTCCCCTGGAGGACCGGTCGATGTTCAGATTAATGGCCACAGGGCCGGAAGGCGCCTCCTTTGAATATATGGATGTTTATGTAACTAAGGTATTGCAAGTTATTGAGGAAGAGGTTCCTGAAATAGAAAATATTGTTTCTATCACTTCTCCAGGATTTGGAGGCGGATCATCCAATTCAGCTATGATGTTTGCAAAGCTGGTGGATGCTGAAAACCGGCAGGAGACGCAATCGCAAATTGTTAACCGCATGAGGCCCAAAATAAATGAAGTCACGATGGCACGTGGTTTTATGATAGAACCACAATCAATAGGCTCTCGTCGGGGAGGACTTCCTGTTCAATATGTTATCCAGGCCCCTACTTTAGAAAAACTTAAAGAAGTATTACCTGAATTTCTGGATAAAGCCGGTGAAGACCCGGCATTTCAATATGTGGATGTGAATCTGAAATTCACGAAACCAGAAGTAAAGATTGAGATAAACCGTGAAAAGGCACGAAGTCTGGGTGTTTCGGTGAGAGATGTGGCTCAAACCCTGCAACTTGGATTGAGCGGCCAGAGATTTGGATATTTCGTGATGAATGGAAAACAATATTATGTGATTGGACAGGTGACCAAGGAGAATAGAAATGATCCACTTGATCTAAGGTCTCTTTATGTCAGAAGTAACAACGGATCCCTTATACAATTGGATAATCTGATTAGTATGGAAGAACAATCTTCTCCTCCACAATTATACCGATACAATCGATTTGTTTCAGCCACCATTTCTGCCAGCCTTTCCCCAGGCACAAAACTGGGGGAAGGATTAGCTGCGATGGACAAAGTAGCTGATGAAGTGCTGGATGACACTTACTCCACCGCTTTAGCAGGTCAATCCAAGGAATTCCAGGAAAGTTCCGGTAATCTTTATTTTGCTTTCGCTTTTGCTTTGATCCTTATTTACCTGGTTCTCTCAGCTCAATTTGAAAGCTTCAGAGATCCTTTGATCATTATGTTTACGGTTCCCCTTGCCCTGACAGGGACTTTATTGTCACTATGGTATTTTGGAGAAACACTCAATATCTTCAGTCAGATTGGTATTATCATGCTGATAGGTCTTGTGTCTAAAAATGGCATATTGATCGTTGAATTCGCTAATCAACGGAAAGCAGCCGGAATGAATATATATGATTCAATAGTCGGGGCGGCCAGAGCCAGATTCCGCCCCATTTTAATGACGAGCCTTTCCACGGTATTGGGTATATTGCCTATTGCGCTGGCCCTGGGTGCTGGTGCTGAAAGCAGGGTATCCATGGGAATTGCGGTAATTGGCGGATTAATATTTTCTACCATCCTGACCCTTTTTGTGATACCAGCTGTTTACACTTACCTGACCAGTAAAAAAGGCAGAATGTCCAGGATGTAGATAAATTGTTTGAAAATGAATTGAATGATATAAAATGAAAAGATCTCTCATTATTCTATACCTAATATTCATTATTGGCTGCCTTAAAACACAGGCACAGGATACATTGGAATTATCATCCGCCATCATGATCGGAATGGAGAACAATTTCGATATTAAAATATCTCAAGGTCAGAAACAAATAGCTGAGAATAACAATACGGTTGGGAATGCTGGATTTTTACCAACCCTTGATGCAGCAGCAGCCCAAAGGTATACCGTTGAAAATACCTCTCAAACCTTTATAAGCGGCGACGAACAGAACAGAGATGGAGCGAAATCCAATAACTTTTCTGCGAATGCCCTCTTTAACTGGACGCTTTTTGATGGTACTACCATGTTCCATACTAAAAACAGGCTGGAAGAACTGGAGAAACAGGGACTAGAACTTACCAAATCGGTCATTCAAAATATCGTGGCACAAATTGCAGTAGAATTTTATACGGTTGCACTGGAACAGATCAGGCTGGAACTGCTGGCTGAAAATATCGGGTTATCAGAAGACCGGATGGAGATTGCCAAATATAAATATGAATTCGGTAATGCTTCAAAAATGGAATATCTGCAAGCTCAGGTCGATCTCAACAGAGATAAATCGAATTATATGATTCAGCAGCAAAGGCTGGCGGAATCCAAAACGACATTAAATGAACTCTTAGGCCGTGATGTGACGCTGGATTATTATGTTGTTTTTGATCCGGAGTTGAATACTAACCTTCAATATGAGGAGTTAAATGTCGCTTTGGAGAAAAATAATCCCGAATTGCTGGCTGCCGGTTATGAATATAATGCTTCAAGGCTGGTGCAGAAAGAGCTATTCGGAGACCGAATCCCTTCTATTGGAGTAAACCTGGGATACAATTATGGGAGATCTGAAGCTCAGGCCGGGTTTCTATTGAACCGCCAGTCAAGCGGAATAAATTATGGTGTAACAGCTTCCTGGAACTTATTTGACGGATTTAATCTTAATCGCCGAATTCAGAACGCAAAAATAAATGCAGATAATTCGAAATTCAATTATGAAGCCATTAAGTTAAGACTTGAAAGGGAGTTATATTCCATATATATCAGTTATCAGAACAATATCCAACTGCGTGAGATGGAACTGACCAACAGGGAAGTTGCCAGAGAGAACAATGAAATTGCTATCGAAAGATATCAGGTAGGGAATTCCTCACCCCTGGAATTGAGACAGGCCCAGATCAACCTGCTGGAAGCCAACCTGCGGTTACTCGATGCTGCCTATTCTGTAAAAACAGGGGAAATTGATTTATTACAGATTGCAGGATTATTGCTGGAATAAAATATCTGCCTGCCTTATCTAAGTTATATAGTACACAAAGTCCCTTTTTTTAAAGGGAGTTTTACATATTATCTACAGCCCGGAAGAATTCTTCAAGCTTATGCTGATCCAATTTCCCGTTTGTTCGAACCCCTCCACATAGATCCAGGCCAAAGGGTTGAACGGTCTCAATGGCACGTTTGACATTTCCGGCATTTAATCCACCAGCCAGGAATAAGGGTATTTGTACAGACTCTCTGATTTTTTTGCTTAATTCCCAATTGTGTACGCGACCGGTTCCTCCCAGTTCTTTAATTTTCAGATTTGGATTCCCGCTATCCAGTAAGAGGCAGTCCACCTCTTCAGAAATCTTCAGGGCCTTATCCACACTACTTTCGTCGATAACATGTATGACCTGAACCAGTTTGATACCGGGAAGACTTTCCCTGATATCATTATAGTTGCCGTCTGTAATTTTGTCTACAATTTGTATCGTATTCGTACGAACCTTTTTAAAATGTGAAACAATATTTTCAGCACGGGTCTCACTTGTAAGCAAAAAAGTCCCGATCGGTGGAGGAACCGAGCTGGCTATTTCGAATATTAACTGATCTGAGATCACACCGGGTCCGCTGGGCATGTGGCCAACCAATCCCAGGGCGGATGCCCCGTGCTCAATGGCTAGTTCTGCTTCCTCTTTGCTGCTTATACAGCAGATTTTAACCCGGGGTTTATTTTGAAATGACATAGGGCTAAAGATATAGAATTAAATTGAAACAGTATTCCGGCTGAGCACGAATAAAATTCAGGCTACCTTAGAGAGGAATAGCTAAAGAGACTTCCTGTTTCTATAGCCTTAATAGCCTTGTTTATTTCATATTGACAAAGCCTATCGTGATGCATTCCCTTACAGGATCGACCTTCCGGATCGTTCAGATAATATTTTTTAAGGACAGGCAAGGCTTTCTGTGATCTGATCTTGCCCAATGTCCAGATTGCAAGATGTGAGCGGCTGTAGTATGAATTTTTCTCGTCTTCAAGATAACTTATCAAAGCGTCTTCACCATCAGTCTTGTATAGGTACTCGGCAAGTTGAATGTTGTTGTCTACATCCTGTTCAATCCAAAAAAAAAGTGTCACAAAACCAAGAGTACAAATGAAAAATGCTATTGATATCGATGCATAAATGAATCTTTTCATGAAATTCCAAAATAATTATTGGGGCACAATGATGGCTCTTTTAGATATGTTTCTCTATAGTTATTACTTATATATGTGAAAGATGTCTGTTCAGAATGACGTTATAAATATGCCCAAACTGATCATAACACCAGTTTTTGAATTCTTTCAAATCATTAGGTACAATTAGGTTGAGGGCCTTTATCAATTCTTTTTCAAATAACCTTTTATCGAAGCTGACTTTTTTCAGGATCAATTTAGCATATTCAAGCATAGCGTTTTCTTTAAGGTTGAAAAGAACTTAATTTGCATAACAAGTGAACGCACCTGCAGAATCTGGAATATTAAAAAAATACCCATCTAATAAAAATAATAAATTAATTTTGTAAATCCGTTTAAACTAAGGTTAATTATAAATGAAATTACTGTCAAACATAAGACAAATTACCTCATTATTATTTACGGGATTTTTATTGATAAGTTGGAATGCGCTTTCGCAACAAGTTTCCATTCAGCTGGGGCCCGACCAGATCGGATTTAACCAGGTATTTACAATAACAATTACGGTGGAAAATGACCAGCTGAAAAGTTATAACGTATTTCCAGACATTCCAGGATTTGCGAAACGTGGTACCTCTTCCTCATCTTCCACCAATATAGTAAATGGAAGGGTATCCTCACGGCAGAGTATTATTCAGAATTACATGCCCAAGGCAGAGGGCACCTACGTTATACAGCCTTTTTCTATGGAAATTAATGGTCAGACTATAAACTCACCGGGAAAAACGGTGAAGGTAGGCCCCCCGGTTCAACAACAGACAAGGGATCCTTTTTCAATGGATCCATTTGATGATTTTTTCAGTAATAGGAATGAATCCCAGGAGTTTGTGGATATTCAGGAAGATGCATTCCTGGCACTTACGACAGATAAAGATGGAGTATTCATTGGTGAAGGGTTTACAATGACCCTTGCTTTTTATGTTGCTGACGATAATCGTGCTCCGCTTCAGTTCTATGAACCAGCCAAGCAATTATCAGAAATTCTAAAAGAGATCAAACCTTCAAATTGCTGGGAAGAAAATTTCAATATCGATAACCTGAATGGTCAGCCGGTCACCGTTAACAATAAAGGGTACAATCAATATAAAATTTACCAGGCGACCTATTATCCATTAAACCTGGATACGATCTCTTTTCCGCAGGTTCCATTTAAAATGATCAAGTACAAAGTAGCTAAAAATCCCTCTTTCTTTGGACGAAGCCGTCAGGAAGATTTTAAAACTTATTACACCAAACCGAAAATGATTCTTGTGAAGAATCTACCTCCTCATCCTTTACGAGACGAAGTGTCGGTCGGTAATTACAGGCTTAAGGAAGAGATCAGCTCTGAACAGGTGAATACAGGAACGAGTTTCAACTATGCCTTTACAGTTTATGGAGAAGGGAATATTTCAGCCATCAACAGGCCTTATACAGAAACAAACAGAATAATGGAATTCTATCCCCCTAATATCAGACAAAATGTAAACAGGGGAAACAACAGGGTGACAGGTAATAAAACTTTTAACTATTATATCATTCCGAATGAACCAGGTGACTATGATCTAAGTGATTTTTTTGAATGGGTCTTTTTCAATCCGGAATCAGAAAAATATGATACCTTAAGATCTGAGATAACCGTGTATGTGTCAGGTGAAAGTAAACGAAACAATCAAATACTTTCAGAGGATATGGGATCTTTTTATGATCAAATTGAAATTGAAAGCAATCAACTGAAAGCCATGCATAAAGATGAATGGTTAAAAACTTTTGCTAACCTGTTTATTTTAATTATGTTAGGGGCCTCGATATACCTGGTATTTAAAAAATAATGCATGGGAAACACATTCGGTCATTTTTTTAAAGTAACTACATTTGGTGAATCACATGGCCCCGCAATCGGTGTGGTTATTGACGGATGTCCTGCCGGATTGAAGATCGATGAGCAGCATATAATAGATGAATTAAGAAGGAGACGACCCGGACAATCCAGGATAACCACTCAACGGCAGGAAAGTGATATACCTGAGATTTTATCTGGTATCTTTGAAGGATATTCAACCGGTTCACCCATAGGCATCATAATTAGAAATTCCGATCAGCGAAGTAAGGATTACAGCCATATATCTGAGAAATTCCGCCCTTCGCATGCGGATTACACCTACCAGGCAAAATACGGACTGAGGGATTACCGGGGTGGCGGCAGAAGTTCAGCCAGGGAGACTGCAGCCCGTGTTGCTGCAGGATCTATTGCCAAGCAGTTTCTCAGTGTCAAAGGGATACGTTTGCTATCCTATGTCTCACAGGTAGGTCCTATTAAGTTGGAAAAGAACTATAATGATCTGAACCTGGATAAGGTCGAAGAAAATATCGTGAGATGCCCGGATCCTGAAGTAGCTGAGCAGATGATCGAATTTATCGATAAGACCAGAAAAAACCAGGATACGGTTGGGGGTATCATCACGGGTATAATACAAGGTGTCCCGGTTGGGATTGGAGAACCGGTTTTTGATAAGCTGCATGCGGATCTGGGTAAAGCCATGCTAAGTATCAATGCTGTGAAAGGATTTGATATAGGAAGTGGATTTGAGGGGATCAATATGTTTGGAAGTGATCATAATGATATTTTTTATAAGGAAGGTGAAGAAATCAAAACGAGGACAAACTATTCCGGAGGTATCCAGGGAGGCATTTCAAACGGGCAGGATATTTATTTCAGAGTAGCTTTCAAGCCAGTTGCAACCATAATGAAAGATCAGGAAAGTATTGATATTCATGGCGATAAAACCACAGTAAAGGGAAAGGGAAGACATGATCCATGTGTTGTTCCAAGAGCTGTTCCAATTGTTGAAGCGATGGCAGCTATTGTAATAGCGGATCATTTGTTGTTGAATGCCAGTGCCACCATGTAAGAGATGTATGAAGAAATTACCATTACATAACAAAATTGTTATCGGACTGGTCTTAGGCCTGTCCTTCGGCCTGATCAGTATATTCAGTGGAATGCCAACTTCCATTACCATCAATTATATTAAACCCATCGGAGTCATTTTTGTCAATGCATTGAAAATGATTGCCGTACCGCTGATTATAGCTTCATTGATTGTAGGCGTGGCCAATCTAGGTGATATTTCCAAGCTCTCACGCATGGGTTCTAAAACCATTGGATTATATATTGTTACCACAGCTATAGCCACTACAATTGGCCTGTTTGCCGTAAACTTGATAAAACCTGGGCATGTGATTACCTCTGATACCCGGGAACAAATTCTGGAGATGTATTCCGGGCAGGCTGATGAGACCACCGGCAGGGCAGTGGAATTAAAAGAAAGAGGCCCACTGGATCCATTGATAAAGATGGTTCCTGTTAATTTCTTTAACGCTGCTGCCAACAACAACAATATGCTGCAGGTTGTCTTCTTTTCTTTGATATTCGGGGTGGCTCTTCTCAAGGTACCCAGGGAAAAGAGTAAGACGGTGGTGGCTTTTTTTGAGGGCGCCAATGAGGTGATTCTTACCATTATACATTTTATTATGGCCCTGGCGCCCTACGGTGTGTTTGCCCTAATGGCCGCCCTGATCGTTGAACTGGCAGGAGACAATCCTTCCAAAGCCTTTGAGATCCTGTCTGCACTACTTGTTTATTCCATAACGGTAATTATAGGATTACTGGCTATGATCCTTATTATTTATCCCTCAATATTTAAAATATTTACGCGGGTCAAATATAAAAGATTCTTCAAGGGAATCCGGGAAGCACAATTGCTTGCTTTCAGTACGAGCAGCAGTTCCGCCACTTTGCCAGTAACCATGGAATGCGTGGAAGAGAACCTGGGCGTATCGGAGGAGGTTACCAGTTTTGTACTCCCCTTGGGAGCTACGATCAATATGGATGGTACCAGTTTATATCAGAGTGTTGCAGCCGTATTCATTGCACAGGCGATGGGTATTGAACTAACAATAGGAAATCAAATGATGATCGTTCTGACCGCGACACTTGCTTCCATCGGATCAGCAGGTGTACCCGGAGCAGGGATGGTTATGCTGGTCATTGTATTGGAGGCCATCGGCATTCCGGCAGCTGGTCTGGCCCTGATCATAGCTCCTGACCGGATACTGGATATGTGCCGTACAGTAGTAAATGTTAGCGGGGATGCCACCGTGGCAATGACCATTGCCAGTACTGAAGGTGAAAAAATTGGAGATGAAGATCGAACATAATTTCATCCATAACAGTTTATTATTAAGAAAACAGCATTATTATGACCAATATCTATTTAGAAGAAAGCCCAAATCCCAACTCGCTGAAGTTTGTCGTTAATTATATGTTGGTAGATGAAGGAGAAATCCACGATTATCCTGACCTGGCTTCAGCTGCATCATCTCCCCTTGCCCAAGAACTATTTAAATTCGAATATGTTAAACGGGTCTTCATCATGAATAATTTTGTTACCATTACCAAGGATGAAGATGTGGAGTGGTATACGATTAAAGAAAGTCTTAAACATTTCATCCATAACTACCTTGAAAGTAAAAAACCGGTAGTTTTTGAAAGTAGTGCTTCTGAAAATAATGCTGAGGAAGAATCAGAGATCGGAATTAAAATACGGACCCTACTGGATGAATATGTCAAACCGGCTGTTGAACAGGATGGAGGGGCTATTGAATTTCATTCTTTTCAAGATGGCGTGGTTAAGGTATTGCTCCAGGGATCCTGCAGTGGTTGCCCCTCATCAATGATCACGCTTAAATCCGGAATTGAAAACTTATTAAAATCCATGATACCCGAAGTAACTTCCGTAGAAGCTGAAGGGATATGATTTAGAATTAATTTTTTTGGATCATGCGTAATTTTTTGAAAGCACTCAAGTACATATTTTTTATTGTACTTGCATTTGGTTTAGCAATTCTATCAGGGCTAAACATTTACTATAATATATTGCTCAAATCAATTAATGAAAGGGAATACCCGGATCCTTCCAGTCTTTCATCCAACCTGGTTGAGGATGAGTTGGTAAATTATAAGATCAATCTTATCCCGTACCCGCATAAAGTGGAATTGATCCCGGGATTGTTTCAGACACCGGACCAATTATCTTACCAGGCTCCTGAAGAGATTAAAGAGCAGGTTGGCGGAATTATGGAGGAAATGTTTGATCGATCCACTATATATAAAACCAATGGACTCATCAGGTTCATTCAAAATTCTGAAATAAGCAAAGAAGGATATCACCTTATACTTAACTCCAACAGGGTTAATATCATTTATGGTGATGAGGCCGGTGCATATTACGGAATATTGACCTTAAAGCAATTGAATAAGATTTACTCAGGTCTTATCCCTAATATGAAAATTGAGGATTATCCTGATCTTAGCACCAGGGGCGTAATGCTGGATATCAGCCGTGACAAGGTTCCAACATTAGAAACGCTTTACGGGATTGTTGATATTCTTGCTGACCTGAAATACAACCATCTGGAATTATATGTCGAGGGATTCTCGTTCGCATACCCTTCTTTCGAATCCTTATGGAAGGGAAAAGAAACACCCATCACTGGAGAAGAGATCATGGAACTGGACAAATATTGTAAGAAAAGGTTTATTGACCTTGTACCCAACCAGAATTCACTTGGTCATATGGCATCCTGGCTCGATACTGAACAATTTGAAGACCTGGCGGAATGTCCGGATGGATTTAAATTGACACCTTATGTTGAAATGAAAACCACACTTGATCCATATGATCCAAGAAGCATACAGCTTGTGGAGGATATGACAAATGATATCATACCCTATTTCAGTTCAGATTATTTCAATGTCAACCTGGATGAACCTTTTGAACTGGGACATTGTAAAAGCAAGGATAAGGCTGAGGAAATAGGTGTTGGGAAGATCTACATTGATTTTGCAAGCAAGGTGTATGATATTATAAGGAGTCATAATAAAAGGATGATGATGTGGGGGGATGTTGTTTTGAAACATCCGGAGATCGTTTCAGAAGTTCCGGAAGATGTCATTCTACTGGACTGGGGATATGAAGCGGAATACCCTTTTTCGAAAAATGCTTTAAAATTCAAGGAAACAGGACTTGATTATTTAGTCTGCCCCGGAACAAGCAGCTGGACTTCTATTGGGGGGCGTACCAATAATATGGTTGGTAATATTTTTAATGCTGTGAAAAGCGGACATAACCAGGGAGCGACTGGGATGCTTCTCACAGATTGGGGCGATATGGGACATTGGCAATACCTTCCCGTAAGTTATGCCGGATTCGTAGTAGGAGGTGGATTAAGCTGGAATGCTGGAAGTTATAATGAATCGATGGTGGAGAATTATCTTGATGTATTCGTTTACGAAGATATAAATGAGCAGATGGGATCATTTACCCTCGATCTGGGCAGGTATAATCAATTTGAAGAAATTTTAGCCCTTAACATGACGTTGATCAATCTGGGATTTCAACTTGGATTGATGGACAAGGTTTTGTATCAATCAGTACTGAACTCGTTTCCTTCCACGTTTGAACACTTAGCACCAGAAGGACTGGCATCCATTATTCATGACAGGTTCAAATTAAGACATCCTTTTCAATACAAGGAATTGTTGAATTATCTGGATATGCTCGAGCAGAAACTAGAACGTACGGATATAAATGCAACAGAATCAGAACTTATTAAAGCCGAATTCAAAAATGCCATAGCATTTATCCGGGTTGGGGCTATGTTGAAAAATTTTATAGGTACTGAAACCAGCATGTCTCGTAAGGAGAAGATCCAATTTCTGGAAGACATGAAAAGGGATTATTCCACATTTCTGAAGGAACACAAGAGACTATGGATGAGTAGAAATAAAAGCGGAGGGATTGACCGAAGCATGGAAGCCTTGTTTAATGTTGAACAAGAGATCAATAAAAAGCTTGAGATACTAAATAGCAATCTGATAATCAGGTCCTGGCACCGGATGAAGGACAGAACAATCGCCGCCGCTGCTTCAATAATTCTATAAAAAAAGTGCATGGGCTTTAGTCCTCATGCACTTCTTCAATTTCTATGCTTACTTAAACTCTTAAAAAACTCGCCTGATTAAGGCTCTTTTCATTAAATGATCCTCTGATTAAAGCTCCCGTGCTTTTATGTTCCTGAACCACAGGTTGGCTCCGTGATCCTGGAGTCCGAGTGATCCTTTCTTGTATTTGCACCAGCCCGGATATTCTACCCATTTGCTGTTCTCATACCTTTCCTGCCAGTCTTCACTGCCTTCTTCAAACTCAAGCACTTTCTCTCCATTAAGCCAGTGCTCAACATGACCATTATTGTACACGATTTTGGAAGAATTCCAATCACCTGCTTCACTTAACTTTTTATCGGGTGAAGGTGCATGCATATCATAATTGGCAGCTACAGAGTTCACTGGATTAAGCTCTTCATGCCAATTGTTGTCATCGAGTAACTGATACTCAGGCCCGGTATTATATGCATGACTGTATTCCGGAGCTTCGACCACATGATACAGTAATCCACTGTTACCACCTTCCTGAATCTTCCATTCAACATAGAATTCAAAATTCTCATATTGCTTAACCGTGATCAGTGTGCCTCCATCTTCTCCACTACCTTCTCCCAGTCCAGAACCGTTAAAGAATATCATACCATCCTGTACCTGCCATAGCGGTCCGATATCATCCTTGTTATACCTTTTCCACCCATCCAGATTTTGGCCATTAAAGATGGAAACCATTCCATCCTCTTTTACTTCTTCTGCTTCCACAGGTTGTTCCGCTTCTGATTCAGCCTTTTTCTGGTTTCCTGTACAGGAAATCATAAAGATCAGTGCAAATAATCCAATGATCTTTAAAAAATTGCTATTGTTTTTCATCATTATAAAAATTTATGTTTGAATGAAATTGCAAAATAATTAGAATTCTAATAATTATCTATTCAATATTACACAATTTAACTACTCTGCATAATTTAGCTACAATCCATTTTTAACTTTTTCATCAAGGAATACGCCTCTGAAATTTCAGGATAAAACCATAATAAGTAAAAGCCATTACCAGGCTTAGACCTACATAAGTAAGAATATTGATCAAATGATTGATTTCAAGAAATTATATACGCCCAATCAATATTGAAGAAAACATCATATCGTTTCTTTATCCGTATATAATAATTCAGAAACGCTATTCCAGCAAATAGAATTGGAAGTAAAATATAAAAAAGAAGTTCTTCAATGCTCATCGGGAAGATGCTTTCTCATGCTTCATTTGATTATTCCATAGTTCATTTACCTGTATTAAAAATAAGGGTAGGGTCAAGCGGATACCTTCCAAAATCCTTCCCATAAATGGCCACGCCTCCCGGAAGTATGTCAGGCACTTCTATCCGTACCTTACATTTTTTATCTGCAAGGATTTTACCTAACAGATCTTGCGGAATGGTTGAAGATACAAGATATCCATAAGATCCTGCCTCCCTCAATTTTCCGTCTTTCGGTTGAGTATACCATGACAGGATACCGCGGTGATCTGCGGGATCATCATCAAGAAAGGCCTCTCCGATGACCACATCATTGATCGAAATTCGTATATAGCTTGTCCATTTTTCATCATCCGTCATAGGGTATGAATTAGGATTTCGGCTTGGATCATGGGTCCCACGGCCGCGCATATAATCCCCAGCCATTTTTTCAGATTCAACCCGGTCTTTTCCATACAATTGTTTGGAGGATAATTCCACCTTGAATAATGCCTCACTGATTTCCAAATTTGTGATATAATCCGGGAGGCTCACTTCATATTCAAAATAGCCATGGCCCGAACCATTGACCTTCTTGCCCTCAAGTATATTCCAGTTTTTGTTTGACCAATCAGCAGAACTGAACTGACCAGGCCTGAAGCTAACCAGATATTGTTCCGTCCCATCTTTTTTCAGTACTTGTTTATTATCCCTGTCAGGATCATGTATTCGGAAAAGGGAAAAGTTCTTATGCAATAGATCCCCGGTTGTTGATTCCAGTGTATAATTTATGATCAGAAGGCCTTCTTTATCCGGGATCATGATATTCAGCGGATCAACATATTCCATTTGCCATGGCCTTATATCAATGGTCTGATGAGGAGTGATTGGAACTTCTGTTTTATTTCCTATAATATCAATATGTTGTATCTGGTAGCTTAACTTTGCTTTATTAATTTGTACCTTATCTGTGAAGATAGATAGCCAGAGCGGTATCTCAATACTTTTCCCGGGCATTACATCCGACATCAGATTTATATCCGGTGTAATCTGAATATTGCTGTGCAAATCCCTGAGCGTCATACCATTAAAAGCTTCGAGGCCAGTGTATTTCATTGAACGGTCGTATTTGTAATAACCATTCCATTCATTGATCACATCATGATGTTCAGTATATAGCCATCCGGCGATTTTAGGTTGTAACCTGAACTCATTGATCATTATATGATAATCCCAGCTCCAGTCGACGTCCCCGGTACTTCCCTGATAACCCCATACATTACCACATTCACTGTTCAACATAGGTTGCCTGCCCTGCTTATATCCTTTCGCATAGTTCCATTCGGATCCTTCATAGGTATTTTCAACTGCATTCGCTAAAAAATCCTTCCATTTGTATCCAGGCAAGTATGCATGCCAGGTGTTCAAATCCGTTGCTACATGATCGTAATTACAGGCTGAATTATCTTCTACAAGTCGGGTAGGATCAAGGGATTTCGCCAGTTCGTACATCTCCCTTACCCATTCCTGGGTTTCGGGCTGATAGAGGCGTTTGTTGTCATCATCTCTGGAAAACAATCCCCAGGTTTCATTAAAAATAACCCAGGAAAAAATTGATGGATGGTTGAAATCTCTTTTAATCATATCACGCAATGCTTTTTCTGTTTCAGCCCGCATCTCCTGATCTGGCTCACCCCAGCTGTTTGGCACGTCTGCCATGATCAGCAGACCCAATTTATCAGCCCAGTACAATTTTCTAGGGATTCCTATTTTTACATGAATGCGCTGACCGTTCAAGCCAATCTGTTTAGACCTGATGATCTCATCACGCATAAAGGCATCGGAAGGGAAAGTATAAAATCCATCCGGATGGTAGGCTTGATCAAGTGCCAGTTGCAGGTAAACAGGTTTATTGTTAAGTGTCACATATGGATAATCGGTCCCGGGTACATTTCCTACTCCAATTTCACGCATACCAAAATAGGTGTTTAGAATATCCATTGGGTCATCTTTGACTTCAAGATTCATATTTACATTATAAAGATGCGGATCTTCTAATGTCCATAGCCTCGCATCAGGAATACTAAGAATTTGTTTAAATGTTATGTCCTGTTTCTTTATTATAATACTGAAATCTAGCGCATCACCCCCTTCTCCGTCAATTGAAATCTCAAGCCTGCCTGCATTGTTAACTGGTTCACTGAGACGTCCTTCAAAAGTTATTTCATTTTTATCGATATCCGGAGTAATATGAACATAGTCAATAAAAACCTCCCCTCGTGCCTCCAGGTATAGGGTCTGCCATATCCCTCTTGCCTTGCCATAACCCTGTTTGCCTTCCAATTTAAATTCATGATCCGTATCATCCACCTTAATCGTTAAATTCTGTTTTTCACCAAATTTTACAAAAGAAGTTAATTCGAATTCGAACGGCGTATATCCTCCCCTGTTTTGACCAAGTGCATTATTGTCAATCCATCCACTTGTTGTCCAGTCACTGGCACCGATAACCAGGAATATTCGCTTTCCCTTCCAGGATTCAGGAACAAGGATTTCGCGGTTATACCAACCAATATCTCCCTCATCTTCGACACCAGATAAAGGCGCTCCCCAGGAGAAAGGAACATTGATGGTTTGAGAAAATTCCCTGGTATTTTCAAACCATTTCTCAATTTCACCTTTGTTATCATTATCAAACTGAAAATTCCAAATCCCATTCAGATTTAGCCAATCCACACGTTGATGATCAGGCCTTGGGTGCTCCGGGAGGGGGATATCCGGAAAAGATATTAATGGTAGAAAAGTCAATAATACAGCCAGAATGACTGTTTGAAATGTTAGATATCTAATCATGATATTAAAAAGATTCATTAAAAAATATACTTTCAAATTAATTCAATTTTGAAGCAGATACTATTTTTTCAAGCTCCAATTTAAGGGCTTCAAGGGACTCCACTTCAAATATATTATCTGTCCGTCGGTCATCGATCCTTTTGCCGGAAAGCTTAGCTGACCAGCCTCCGAATTGTGAAACCGAAATTATTGGTTTATCAAAGATCCAACCGAATCCAAGCTCAGTCAGGGTGCCTGCTCTTCCACCTATTGATATAATAACATCCGCTGAAAGGGCTGTTATACTGTTTCGGGCATGTCCAAGGTCAGTTGGAATGACAATGGAGCACCAGGAATTTGCCTGTGAAAAATCTGCACCGGGAAGTATCCCAACAGTAATTCCCCCTGCTTCAGAAGCACCTTTACTTACAGCCTCCATAATCCCGGATCTTCCGCCTGTTATCAAAATGTATCCTTTTGATCCCAGGTATTCACCAAGTTTTAAGGCAAATTCATATTCCACTTTATCCGCCCTGGCATCTCCGATAACCACAACCTGAAATTTTCTCATTTTAAGCTGAATAGATTAAGGGATTAAGATAAAAAAAGCGGAAGACAATTGCTACTTAGATTCGCAATGCTTCCGCTTAAGAGAGCACAAACTGAATTATGTCTAGCCTTTTAAATTCCTGGTATTATGTTTGTCCGGAAGATAAAAGCTTACAACCTAAGTTGTGTAAATAAGATAACTTCCAAAATACTTAAAATACGGTAGATTATTCATAAATGGGGGAATATGTTCATTCAATTGTCTTCTGAATAACAATTCAATTTATGAGCAAATCCGGAATAGACTGTATCAATATCCGATTATATAGGTAAGGCTCATTCCAACATTAATGTACATAACATCCTGGTTCCCTTTTATTTCTATCCAATTTGGAAACTGGTAAGTCAGGTAATCATATTTTGGCTTTCCATAGAAGTAATCTGCGAACAGAGAGAAGCCAGTTCTTTCGGTTGCATGATATCTGAAAGCGATCCCAAAATTAGCTGCAAAAGAGGTACCCGTAATGCTTGCCAGTGATAGTGAATTTGTTCCCTGCTGGTTTGTTATTTCAAATTCCTGTTCAGGTCTGAAAGTGAACATAGCTCCGGCTTCAAGATGCAATAGGAATCCGAGGTTCTCAGATAACCTGGCATTGATCACCGGTCCGACTGTAAGGGTAAGGTTTGTATACCGGCTTCCTTCCACAAATGCCTCGGTTACTGTCGGATCATTCTCATAGATAGCCCTCTGTCTTGCAGCAGCATCATAACCATGAAAATTCAAACCCAGAGAACCTCCAAGGCCTATGACATCCCTGAACATATGATAATACCCGGCACCCAATGCCAATCCAGGTTTGGCATATCCGGATTCAAAATCATTCTTACCAGTGGAAGCATAATTTCCAACAGGAATAGAATATCCGATCTTGATATCAAGCAGTTTGAAATCCTCCAATCCTCCCCGGAGTTGTGAGTATCCCATTACTGGCATAAGAAATAATAAAAACAGGAGTATAGGGGATTTATTTAATCGAATATTGGTAATTTGCTTTTCCATCAATTTGATGTTCTTAGAGCGTATATGATTAAGAGTGAAACAGTAATATAAACTAATATGTTTCAATTTATGTGCATCTGGTAAAAATATAAATGATTAATTGATAAATCTCCACTTTAGTAATTTTATTCAGAAAATCAGGGATTACATTAATTTATCAAACCTAAAAATGTGATTATTTGATGACAGATCAAGAGCAGAACCAATATTCTGAGGACAGTGATGAGCTATTTGAACATTACCGGATACAGGTCGATCCAGGCCAGTCACTGTTACGCATTGATAAATTCCTGTCAGACCGATTGCCGAATGCTTCCAGGAACCGTATACAGAATGGGATCAGGGATGGATTGGTTAAGGTAAACGGGTTGGATATTAAATCAAATTATAAAGTCCGACCTGATGATGTGGTGAGCATATCTCTTCCACAACCTCCGAGGGATACAGATGTTGTTCCGGAAAACATCCCGCTCGATATTGTATATGAAGATGCCGAACTTCTGGTTGTCAATAAACCTGCAGGAATGGTTGTCCACCCGGCGTATAACAACTGGACAGGTACACTTGTCAATGCCCTTGTTTATCATTTTCAGAACCTGCCTGAAATGCAGGATAATGAAGGACGTCCCGGACTGGTCCATCGTATAGACAAAGACACTTCCGGTTTGCTGGTCATTGCCAAAACCGAACATGCCCTGAACAGGCTGGCAAAACAGTTTTTTGATCATAGCATTGAAAGGACGTATCAGGCACTGGTTTGGGGTGTTCCCGGGGAGGTAGAAGGTACGGTTGATGTTAAGCTTGGCAGAAGTCTTAAAGACAGGCGGATAGTAACAGCCTATCCTGAAGGAGAATATGGAAAAAGGGCGGTTACGCATTTCAAATTACTGCAGGACCTCAGATATGTCTCGCTTATAGAATGTAAATTGGAGACAGGGCGCACACACCAGATCAGGGCCCACATGAAATACATCGGGCATCCGCTTTTCAATGATGCAACATATGGAGGAGATAAAATTCTGAAAGGAACTGTATTTTCCAAATACAAAAGCTTTGTGCAGAATTGTTTCAAAATATTGCCCAGACAGGCCCTGCATGCACAATCTCTTGGTTTTGTTCATCCCACATCAGGGGAATTTATGCAATTCAATTCGCCCCTTCCTACTGATTTCAAAGAGGTCATAGATAAATGGGAGAATTATGTGCAATACAATTGATTGCTGATCATCACTCTGCCTGGCAGGTCTAAAACAATAATACTGCTTTAACCAGTGCAAAAAAACTTCAATCAACTATTTCAATGCAATCTGATGGTCTGAAATGGGCCACATTTAATCAAGTGATCAAAGCAAAAGAAAAGCAATTACTATTCACCTGTTTACCCTAAAATAGCTTTAAAAAAATCACAAAACTTTGGTAATTCCCGGCATAGCTGTCGTGTAATTTCCATTTTCATCCGGCATGTCAGGCATTTCAGCATCCCAGGTAAATTCTTTAGGTACTATGCTCTTTTCGGACTGCAACACATCCTCGAGGGTCATGATTCGTCCGGAATGCATGGCCATTCTTCCCATAATGGTTGTCAGGGTGCTTTTCGCACCAAATTCTGTATCATTAATATGTTTACCATTCAGAATAGATTTAAACAGCACATCATGTTCAACTTCATATTCATTGGGTTCATCTTCCCGCCAATTCCACACTACGTTTTTATCAAGATCGTAGATCCTGTTGCGTTCATCTGCTGATCCTTTGGTGCCCTGTACAAAAAAGCCCATCCTTCCCCAGCACTTATCTATGGTAAAGCTCTGAACATGCATTTTTGTACCATTGCTGTATTCAAACTCGGTAAAATGATGATCCCAGGTATTTCCCTGATTCGGACCGCTGAAGGTTTGACGGCCGCCTAGTCCTTTTGCTGATACCGGATAATCCTTCATCATCCAGTTCATGACATCCATCTGATGGATGGTTTGCCCGGCAAGTTGACCACCCCATAACCAGGTGAAATACCTCCAGTTTCTCATCTGGTATTCCATCTCGGTTTGTCCGGGTTGCCTGGGATGGATTCTGGGAGCCCCTACATTGAAATAGACATCAATTGATACAACCCTTCCAATTTCATCATCCCAGATCTTTTTGATCAATTCCTGAAAAGATCTCTTATAGCGCATCTGGAGGCCAACCACAACATTTAATTTTTTTTCATCAGCCAGCTTATTGATTTCCATGATCTTATGGTAACCTGGCACATCTACAGCAAGTGGTTTTTCCATAAAAATGTGCTTTCCTGCCTGAACAGCTGCCTCAAAATGCATCGGGCGAAACGGTGCCGGTGTAACCAGGAATACAACATCTGATGCTGCGATCACCTTTTCATAGGCATCAAAGCCTACAAATTTGTTTTTTTCTTCAACTTTAATCTGTCCTTTTTTGTCATAAGGCTGGATGTCAGTGTAACACTTATCCAACCTGTCTCTAAAGGTATCACCCATAGCCACTAAATCAAAGGCATCTGAAACAGCCAGCGCATTAACAATAGCACCCGCTCCTCGTTCTCCACATCCGACTATTCCTACCCTTAATCTTTCATTCTTGTTCTTTGACCACGAAGGATTGCTTAGAACACTACTTCCAATAGCAGCCAGGGAGCCTTTTTTCACAAATTCCCTGCGCTTTAAGTTTAAGATCTTTTCCATGAATTTATATTTAAAAAATATTCTTGTATACGATTAATGGTACCGAATCGATTATTCCTTTCAGATCATTAAAAATATCAATACTCTCCGAGGAAAAAAATGATTTAGATCCAAAATCAAATACGCCAGAATATTTAATTAAGCTGAACAATAGTATAACTGCTGTATTCATTTCTCTCAATTCGAATGCTCTGAAATAGCTTGATTTACACACGAAGTGATTTTGTTTCTACATTGAGTTCCGGCTTATAAAGTCGCGTTGATCAATTCTATGTCTTCGTTTGACAGAGGACCAAGGTCTGAAGCATAACAATTTTCAGCAACCTGTTCAGGTGTTTTTGCACCTGGGATAGCCGTATGACATGCCGGATGACTTATGCAAAATTGCAGGCTAATCTGAGATTTCTTTCTGTCAGGATAACGATTGAATAAAGGATCTAATCTTCTTGAGTCAGAAATATATTGTGATAATTTTTCCGGCGAAAGGTTCATCCTGCGATGGTCATCTTCACCAAATGTGGATTTTTCATTGAATTTTCCAGTTAGAAATCCAAATAATAAAGGAATACGCACGATAATTCCAAGGCCGTACTGAATGGTCTTAGGGAATAATACTTTTTCAGCTTCCCTCTCAAATAGATTATATCTAACTTGTAACACATCCAGTAAATCGTGATGCTGATCAAGAATATGGGCATGTTCGGTTTCCTTAAAAGATTGAACACTCCATCCTGCGTGACGTATTTTTCCAGCCTTCTTTAGTTCTTCAAGTGCCAGCCATGGCTCATCTTGCTCCAGCTTCTCAATATTTGGACTATGTAATTGTAAAATATCCAGGGCCTCGACATTCAGGCGCTTCAGACTCTGCTCTGCTGCAAAAATTATATAATCTTTTGTGTAAGTTTGAATAATGGGTCCAAATCCATGATCATCAGCTTCTGTAGCATTGTAGAAATCATTCCCTGCCTTGGTAGCTATGATCAGGTCTTTTTTTCCCCGCTCCTTAATTATGCTTGAGATAAGATCCTCTGAATGCCCGTGACCATAAACATCCGCCGTATCAATCAGGGTTACCCCCTGGTCGATGGCTTCATTCAGTGCCCTTTTTGAGATTTCGTCATCCGTTTCACCCCAATTCATTCCACCAATAGCCCAGGCGCCAAACCCGATTGTGGAAACTTTGGGCCCTCTTTTACCCAATTGAGTGTATTTCATATCCAAATTTTTTTAATAAAAGCCAACATCCAAATGTCAATAATAATTGGTCTGTGGCTATATTTTTTAAAAAGTGGTCAATTCATTGAAGTTATATCCTTTTGGGACTATTTACAAAACAATATGTCAATATAACAAAGCAGGAAGGTGAACCAGGCCCTATTGCAGGAAATTCCTGGGATATAAGAAAGATATAACCAAGACTCATTCTTTATCAAAAATCTGATATGTTATTCAATCGGGAACAGATGATAAATTAAAAATTTTCTTTTTATAGCCTTTTACTTTTAGATCCTCTTTGATATTTATAGGAAAGGGAGCGGTATTGAAAAAGTGATAAATCATAAAACTTAGAAAAAATTATGCACTCTTCCATATGGATTTGCTTTGCAAAATAGAATTATTATGTAAGTTTTTAAGGAGGGAAAAAGTGGTATAATCACTTATAAGTCCTGTTTGAAGCCTTTTTCAAGATAAAATATAGTATTTTTGCAAAGCTTTATTGAAGAGAATTGCATAAGTTATAATTTGGTGTTAACTGGATCGTAGCGAATTTTGGATCATGACTTATGAAAACGGAACGTAACAGGAACAGATTTTTTTTATTTTTTTTATTCTTTACAGGAATAAGCTCCTTTTGTTTTTCACAACCGGCAGAACTTTACATTAATGAATTCCAGGCAAGTACGGATTCTCTTGTAAGAAATCCGTATTCAGGAGCATATTCGGATTGGATTGAGATCTACAATGCAGGCACTACGGACATTAATTTAAAAGGTTACTATCTTACCGATGATCCGCTGCTCCCCAATAAATGGCAAGTATTTTCTGAAATAGTCATTGAATCCGGGGGATACGCCTTATTCTGGGCGGATGATATTGATGAATTTAACCATACAAATTTTAAACTAAGCCGGTCCGGTGAATTTATCGGATTATATGATGAGCTTGGAAATGTGATCGATACCCTGACTTTCGGGTATCAGGAAAATGAATTATCGTATGGACGGCGAAATGACAATCTTCAGGAATGGGTCTTCTATGAAGAAGGCACGCCTGGTTTTGCCAATTCCGATAACTATATTTCAGGTAGAACTATAAATCCTGCGTTTTCTATCAAGGGAGGCTATTATTCAGGTAGTCAGACAATAAGTTTATCCACCTCAGATCCTGCTTCCCGGATTTATTATACAATTGATGGAACAGTTCCTGACCAGTCCGATCAATTATACTCCGAGCCTGTTATCATTGATACCACCACAGCCCTAAGAATACGGAGTTTTTCCAATGGGAAACTCCCGGGCAATATTCTTACACAAACTTATTTCATTGATGAAGAAATCAATTTACCTATTGTATCCCTAGTAACAGATCCTGATAATTTATTTGATGATGAGATCGGGATTTACGTAATAGGCACTAATGGCAGACCCGGATATTGTACTGATACACCAATGAACGTTAATATGGATTGGGAACGTCCGGTGAATATTGAATTATATGATGTGGAAGGCCAGCCTGAGTTAAACCAGCGTGCAGGGGTCAAGATCTTTGGCGGGTGTTCCAGGACCAGGTATCCTCAAAAATCGCTTGCCTTGTATGCGCGGTCAGAATATGGAAAAGGATCATTCGATGTGCAGCTTTTTAAAGATAAACCTATTTACGAATTTGAAAGCTTTTTACTCAGGAACTCTGCTGATGATTGCAGGTATACGATGTTCAAAGACGCTATGGGACAAGCCATACTGGAGGATATGGATATTGACCGGCAGGCATACCGTCCGGCAGTGGTCTTTATCAACGGTCAATACTGGGGTATACATAATATCAGGGAGAAAATTAACGAGCACTATGCGGCGGGGAACTATAATCTCAATTCTGATGAAGTCAACGTGTTAAAGAGAAATCCTGAGCAACCATGGAACACCATGGCTGGCAGCGCGGAGCACTATAATTTCCTGATCAATTATATCAGCAGCCAGAATATCGAATCAGACAAAATTTATAAATACGTGGCTGATAATATGGATATTAACAATTATATAGATTATCAGATCGCCGAGATTTACCTTTCTGCTAATGACTGGCCTGGCAATAATATAAAATTCTGGCGAGCTGATTCAGGACCATATGATAAATGGAGGTGGATAATCTATGACCTCGATAATTGTTTTTTCTATACAGAAAGAAATACCCTGGAGCTTGCTACAGATCCTTTTTGTGATTGTGGATGGCCAAATCCACCATGGTCAACACTCCTTTTCCGAAGATTATTGCGCAATGAAACATTCAGAAATGAATTCATCCAACGATATGCCTGGCATATGAATACAACCTTTGCGGAAAGCCGTGTCCACCATTATATAGATTCCATGAAAGCTAATATCGAAGCAGAGATACCAAGGCATATCACGAGATGGGGGGGACAGACTGTTCCAAACCCGGAGCATTGGATAGGTCCTACTTTTAACTCAATGGAAGAATGGGATCATCATATTGACCGGATGAAAAGGTTCATATCTGAAAGAAGACCTTTTGCCCGGCAACATGTCAGGGAGTATTTCAGAATTGGTGACATGGTCAGAATGACTGTTGTAAATACGCAGACGGATGCAGGAATGATCAAGGTTGTAGGACAAAATATGACGGGAGAATACCATATCGGCGAATATTTCCAGGGTATCCCTTTAGAGGTTAAAGCGATTTCTTCCCTTGGCTATAGTTTTTCACATTGGGAATATGTAATACCTGGAAATGAGCCCAAGATCCTCAAAAACCAGGTTATTAAAATAATTCCGGAAAAGGACTTTTCTTTGATAGCTTATTTTGACAATCCCTCCGAACCGGATCCAGGAATTGTAATAAATGAAATTAACTATAACTCCAGTGAAGAAGAAAATCCAGGTGACTGGATCGAGTTGTTCAATTTAAAAGATGAAATAATTGATCTTACAGGATGGACCATTAAAGATGAAAATGATGATCACGTTTTTAATTTTCCGGCAGGTTATGAAATTGGTCCAAAGGGGTATCTGGTTGTTTGTGAAGATATTGCTGCGTTCGAATTGGTCCATAAGGATTCTATTAACCACATTGGTAATCTTGGATTTGGATTGAGCAATGGAGGTGAGAATATTCGCGTATATTCCCCGGATCTATTCCTGGTTGATGAGGTTCCATATGATGATGCACCCCCCTGGCCAGTTGAACCGGATGGTTTGGGGCCGACTCTGGAACTGGTGAGTCCCTTGCTTTATAATGAACTGGCCGAGAACTGGAAAGCATCTTTCGGTTTGGGTACACCTGGCAGACAGAATTTTTCAAATACCATTGAAAATCATAGTTTATCGCAGAATTATCCGAACCCTAGTGTATCAACGACACAAATTTCTTTTTCCGTAGAGGAGCCGGGATATTTAAGTATCGAACTGTACGATATTTTTGGCCGGCATATTTCAACGCTGATCAATGGTTTTAAGGAAAAATCAACGTACAAATTGTCTTATGATACGAGCTTTCTTCCCACGGGTGTATACTTTTATTCCATGACTGTCGATAACCAATTGATAGATACCAAAAAGATGGTGGTTATTCAATAAAATAAAGATTTGAATATCCAATTGGAACTGATAATATTCAATACTTTATTCGTACTTTTATCCTTTTAATTTTTAAAATTTTATGAAAGCCATGAAAAGCACTTTTTTCCTAATAATTACCATTTTTTTGTTCTCCGGTTTTGAAACCCGGGCAAGTGATAATCCTGATCAGATCAATGTTATGGCCTATTATATGGCCCCTAG
Organism: uncultured Cyclobacteriaceae bacterium; assembly: GCA_965365275.1. Taxonomy (GTDB): domain Bacteria; phylum Bacteroidota; class Bacteroidia; order Cytophagales; family Cyclobacteriaceae; genus JAGTVG01. The sequence continues at coordinate 26,350 of CBDUBA010000055.1, forward strand.
AGATAATTACCAGCCGCAGAATCTTCCACTGGACAAGATGACGCATATTATCTTCTCTTTTACAGAGGTGATCGATAGTGAAATGAAATTCAGAAATTATGCCTCAGGAGAGAAATTGACCTTGCTGGTAGAACAGAAAAAAAATCATCCTCACCTGAAAGTAATGATTGCCTGTGGGGGATGGGGCGGCTCTGGTGGATTTTCTGACATGGCAGCGACTGCTGAAAACCGCAAGAAATTTGTAAACAGTGTTATTGGATTTATTAAGGAATATGATCTTGACGGGCTGGATATGGATTGGGAGTACCCAGGCATGTATGGTGCAGGGAATCCATACAGACCGGAAGACCGGGAGAATTTTACACATCTCATGAAGGAGCTTAGAGAAGCCATGGATGCGACCGGCAAAAAACTGGTACTCACTTTTGCGTCGGCAGGCTGGAAGAAATATTATGATTATGTTGACCTCGATGAAGTCATGAAGTATGCTGATTATATGAATGTCATGACCTATGACAATGTGGGAGGAGGAACACCTTATACTGCCCACCATACAAATCTGGGATGGGTTAAACCGGAACATCTTAAAAATACCCCTGCAGAAAGCATTATTGAAGAACGTGATTATAAACTCGATCCCAGATCGGCCGAAAAGATTATAAATTTTTGCATCGATAAAGGTGTTGATCCGAAACAAATCGTAATCGGGGGTGCCTTCTATGGGAAAGGATGGGAAGGGGTTCCACCTGACAATAATGGATTGTATCAATCCAATACAGGTCCAATAAGAAATGTAACCTACGCAAGGATTGTAGAGGACTATGAAGACAAAAACGGATATGTAAAATATTGGGATCCTGTAGCCAAAGCTCCTTACCTTTACAATAAAGAGAAAAAGGAATTTATAACTTACGAAGACAAAACTTCAATAAAGCTGAAAACAGAATTTGCAATTGAGCATGGTCTGGGCGGGATTATGTTCTGGCAATTGCGAAGTGATGCGGAAAAAGATGGTTTGCTGGATGCTATCTACGAGGTTGTTTCTGAGCAGTAAAATAGCCTAACATTTTAAGTGTATTACTGCTACTGCCCGGAAGATTTTTTCATTTTAGCCGGCATCCAATTTACAGTTGTAACCTGATCTTAAACCGTGTCATTAAGGCCGATACACCTAAAATAAACAATGAGAAAATAATTGCCCTGAATACCCCTGGCAAACCTTCCGGGGTTATGATATTGGAATGGGTCAAGCCCAAAATCGCGTAATAAATATCAGGTAATATGTAAGTTAATAAAGGATTGGACCCGGCAGGTTTCAGGAACCATGCCCACCGTGAATGACCTTTTATATCCACAATAAAATACATAGCTATAAACAGGATTATGCAAATTCCGGATGAAAACAAAGTGTAACTTGGTGTACTTCCAATTTTAGCCAGGCCAAAGGGTAGCAAAACCCAACCCGCAAGAAATAGTAAAACGGCATAGGCAATACCCCAGATAATCTTCGAATTTAACGTGGATGCAATATTATTTTTAATAAAAATCATGGAAAGTAGCAGGCCGGCCATGGTTATAGAAGCGAGTGAACCGCTGCCGA
>CBDUBA010000056.1:0-27794 GCA_965365275.1 uncultured Cyclobacteriaceae bacterium
ACAATAATAAAAACCAGAGAATGTCAGAAGAAGAATTAAGTAACTCGAGTAACATAATAGGGAAAGGTTCTACCCTTGAAGGCAATATAGAGTCATTCGGGAATATTCGTGTGGAAGGCAGGATCATTGGAAGTGTAAAAAGCAAATCCAAAATTGCATTGGGACAATCATCCTACGTAGATGGTGATATTATTGCCCAGAATGCAGAAGTGGCTGGGGAAGTCAAAGGGAAAATTAAAATTACTGAATTACTCATCCTGAAACCCTCAGCAGTTATTAATGGTGATATCATTACAAACAAGTTCATAGTAGAATCCGGGGCGGCCTTCAATGGGAGTTGCAAAATGGGCGTTGCTCAAGGCGAAATAAAAATTGGAGAAAACGGACAATCTAAAGAAGAAAAGAAGCAGCCAAAAGTCGAGACAACCCGATAACCTGAGGCAGTATTCCAGGTATTCAGGGATGGCCTTTCAAATGATTGCAGCTATCTTGATAGGTTTGTGGATAGGTGCGAAGATAGATAATGCCCTGGATATTGAAACTCATGTATTCACGGCCCTTACCACACTGGTATTTTTATTGGCCACTTTATTTTTAATAATCAGAAGCCTGACTAAATCATGACTTCAAATCTCTATTTAAAGGCGTTTTTATTAACGACCCTTTTTACATTAATAATTGCCTTGGTTCAATTCGGAGTATTTCATCTTAATGCCGGATTGTTGTATACACATCAATGGTATCTGCTCTTATACTTTTATCTTATTACGTTTGTAAGTATCGTAGTCATTGAAAAATCCACCCATCAGGACGCCGAAAAACTATCAAAAGGATTTTTTACGGCGATGATGTTACGATTATTTGTTAGTGTGATAATTGCTATAGTAATTATATACTTTGATAGAGTAAATTCTACTATATTTGCTATGAACTTTTTGATCCTGTATTTGTTATATCTTGGATTCGAAATATATTACTTAATTAGTATCTTGCAACCCCGATTAAGCAGTGAAAGACAAGTTGAAGAAAAGGAATAATTTTTTATTTATACTAGCCTTAACGTTAGGTTTACTATTTGTTTTTTCAGGTGTCAATTTTGTTTCTGCGGCAAGTGATACCAGTGAGGAATTCAATCCCGGAGATATGATCTTACACCATGTTGTGGATGACCACATCTGGCATTTTTTTGATGGCCCCTTTGGTACCTTATATTTACCTGTCATCCTATATTCTTCTGACAGGGGGCTGGAGGTTTTTTCATCAAGTAATTTTTATGATGAACACCATCAACTTGTTTCGTACAATGGGTATAAGGTAGATCATTCTCATATTGTCCCTGTAGAGGAAGGGCGGCAAATCCTTGATTTTTCAATTACAAAAAATGTAGCCTCCATGTTTGTAAGTGTGGCTCTTTTGTTTCTTGTATTTTTCAGTGTACGAAAAGGATATAACAAAAATGAAGGGAAAGCTCCAAGAGGCATACAATCCTTCTTTGAGCCTATAATCATTTTTATCCGAGATGAAGTAGCCAGACCAAATATTGGTGGGGATAAATATGAAAAGTTCCTTCCCTACTTATTGACAATTTTCTTTTTCATTTGGTTCAACAATTTAATGGGTTTATTACCTGGAGCGGCCAATGTGACCGGTAACCTGGCTGTTACCGGCACGCTTGCGATATTTACATTTATTATCACCCAATTCAGCGGAAATAAACAATACTGGCAGCATATATTTAATACTCCGGGAGTTCCATGGTGGTTGAAGATCCCACTGCCCATTATGCCAGTCGTTGAACTGATCGGGGTATTTACCAAGCCTTTTTCATTGACAGTTCGATTGTTTGCCAATATTACAGCAGGACATATTATAATACTGAGTTTATTCAGTTTGATATTTATATTTCAGAGTATTTGGGTAGGGCCCTTAAGTGTAGCCTTTGCGGTGTTTATGTTTTTTCTTGAATTATTTGTGGCGCTATTGCAGGCGTTTATTTTTACGATCCTGTCAGCCATGTATTTTGGCGCTGCTGTAGAGGATCATCACTAGCAGGGCACAATGAGTGTGTTTTTTCTGTTTAACTATAAACAATTACAATTATGTTAAATTTCTTATTACTTGATATGAGCATTGCTATAATGGGAGCCGCTATCGGAGCTGGTCTTGTTGCATTAGGCGCAGGATTTGGAATCGGTAAAATCGGTAGTTCCGCGATGGAATCTATCGCTAGGCAACCTGAAGCAGGTGGTAAAATCCAAACCGCCATGATTATTGCTGCAGCTTTGATTGAAGGTGTTGCATTGTTTGGTGTGGTTGTTTGCTTACTTATATCATTTAAAGCCTAATTCAAAAAGCCTGAATTTCATGCATTAGGCTGATTCAGGCTTTTAATTTGAACTAATAAATTTTAAAATATATGGATCTTGTAACCCCAGGTATCGGATTAATTTTCTGGCAGACACTGACCTTTCTTATCGTTCTGCTCATTCTTTCCAAGTATGTCTGGAAACCAATAATGAATGCTTTAAAAGCACGGGAAGGTTCGATTGAAGATGCCCTCAGCGCAGCAGAACAAGCCAGGGAAGATATGGAGAAATTGTCTGCTGATAATGAAAAATTATTGGAAGAAGCCAGATTGGAAAGGGATAAGATAATCAAAGATGCGTCATCAATGGCCTCCAGAATAAGGGAAGAGGCAAAAGAAGATGCCTCGAAAATTGCTGACAGGATGGTGGAGGATGCCAAACATACTATAGATCTGGAAAAACAAGCCGCAATAAATGAGATCCGGAATCAGGTTGCGGAGTTGTCTCTGAAGATCTCAGAGAAGATATTAAGGAAGAACCTTTCTGATGATAAAAATCAAAAGGCCCTTATTGAAGAGTATATGAAAGATCTTAATCAGAATTAGAAAATGTCGAACTACAGGGTAGCGGTCAGATATGCGAGGTCGCTAATTTCTCTCGCAAAAGAACAAAATAAGTTGGAAAAAGTTAAGACAGACATTGATCTGCTCAACAAACTCTGCCTTGAGGTCAGACCCTTCTTGAATTTCTTGAAAAACCCTATTATAAGCAACTATAAAAAGCTGGATGTTTTACAGAAATTGTTTGAAAACAAGATTGATGAATTATCCTATAAGTTTATTGAAATAGTAACTAGAAAGAACAGGGAAGATATACTACCGGAAATAGGAGAAGAATTTTTGAAAGAATACAGAACTTTCAAAAACATAGAAATAGTTTCTATTACTACCCCCATTGAATTAGACGAGGATCTTAAAAACGAATTTATCTCCTTAACCAGGAAAATTATTGGAAAAGAGAAGAAAGTCGAAATAAAGGAAGATGTGGATAAAGATCTTCTTGGTGGCTTTATCTTAAGGATAGGGGATAAGCAGATCGATGATTCTGTATCTTCCAAGCTAAGAGATTTGAAAAAGAAATTGATCGTATCATAGAATATAAAAATTGAATATATAATGGCACAAGTTAAACCCGATGAGGTATCTGCAATATTAAGAGAACAACTATCAAATTTCCGGACAGAAGCGGAGCTTGAGGAAATTGGGACCGTATTACAAGTTGGTGACGGAGTAGCCAGGATTTACGGGCTCAACAAGGCACAGTCAGGTGAGCTTGTTGAATTTGAAAATGGAGTTACAGCTTTGGTATTGAACCTTGAAGAAGATAATGTAGGTGTTGTACTGTTTGGGGATTCAGAGGAAATCAAAGAGGGAGATACTGTTAAAAGGACAGGACAGATCGGTTCTATTATGGTTGGTGAAGGAATGCTTGGCCGGGTTGTTGATATGCTGGGGAATCCGGTTGACGGAAAAGGAGATATAAAGGGTGAAAGATTTGAAATGCCATTGGAAAGAAAGGCTCCGGGCGTAATCTATCGTGAGCCTGTAAGTGAGCCTTTACAAACTGGTATCAAAGCGATTGACTCTATGATCCCGATCGGAAGGGGACAAAGGGAGTTGATCATTGGTGACCGGCAGACAGGAAAAACTGCTATAGCCATCGATACGATAATAAATCAGAAGGAATTTTATGAAAAAGGTGAACCAGTTTACTGCGTTTATGTAGCCACCGGACAGAAAGCATCCTCTGTAGCACAGCTCGTCGCTGTGCTGGAAAAAGCAGGTGCAATGGATTATACCATAATTGTAGCCGCCAATGCTGCCGATCCTGCACCGATGCAGTATTTTGCAGCTTTTGCCGGAGCGGCTATTGGAGAGTATTTCAGAGATACAGGCCGACCGGCCCTGGTGATCTATGATGATCTGTCCAAACAAGCTGTTTCTTACAGGGAAGTCTCCCTATTACTTAGAAGACCTCCGGGAAGGGAAGCATACCCGGGAGATGTATTCTATCTGCACTCCAGATTACTGGAGAGAGCTGCCAAAATAAACAGCAGCGACAATGTAGCAAAGAATATGAACGACCTTCCTCCATCATTGAAAGGGAAAGTGAAAGGTGGGGGATCTTTAACTGCACTCCCAATTATTGAAACACAGGCCGGGGATGTGTCAGCCTATATCCCTACTAATGTGATATCAATTACTGACGGTCAGATATTCTTAGAGACAGACCTATTTAATTCTGGTATCAGACCAGCGATAAATGTCGGTATCTCGGTATCCAGGGTGGGTGGAAAAGCTCAGATAAAGTCTATGAAAGCTGTTGCCGGTACTTTGAAACTGGATCAGGCTCAGTTCAGGGAGATGGAGGCTTTTGCTAAATTTGGTTCTGACCTGGACCAGACCACTCAGCTGGTCATCTCCAGGGGCCAGCGTAATCAGGAGATTTTGAAACAACCTCAATATACTCCTATCCGGGTTGAAGAACAAATAGCCATAATCTATACCTCCACTAAGGGACTCCTGGATGAGGTGCCGCTAGAGAGATTGAGGGAATTTGAAGTGGATTATATCAGGGAGCTGAAGGATAAACAGAAGAAAGTTCTTGATAAACTGAAAGAAGGTATCTACGATGATGAAACTGAAAAAGCTTTATGGGATACGGCTTCTGCAGTAGCTAAAAATTATATAGTTAAAGAACAAAAACAATCTTGATCACTTAATGGCAAGTCTAAAAGAAGTAAGGACAAGAATTCGATCTGTTAAATCGACACAACAGATAACCAAAGCCATGAAAATGGTAGCTGCCTCAAAATTAAGGAGGGCACAGGATGCTATTCTACAATTAAGGCCTTTCACAGAGAAACTTAGTGAAATCCTTCAAAGAGTGGTTAATTCAACGGAGGATATTTCGACAGGTCCTTTTTCTGAGGTCAGAGATGTAGAAAGAGTATTGATCGTGCCAATTACTTCAGATCGTGGATTATGCGGGGCATTTAACAGTAATGTGATAAAGAGAACCCTTAACCTGATAGATACTGAGTATGCTTCCATCCATAATAGTGGTCAGCTTTACCTTTTACCCATAGGACAAAAAGGATTTGAGTATTTCAAGAAAAGAGGTTATAATGTTATTGAGGAATACAGCCAATTATTTTCGAACCTATCATTTGATAATATAAAAGAAGCTGCTGATTCCGCTATGGATAGTTTCCTGAACAAAGAGTTTGATAAAGTAATCCTGGTATATAATGAATTTAAAAATGTTGCCACTCAAATCCTATGTGTGGAACAATTTCTTCCTATCCAGGCTGTTAATGAAGGGGAAGATCAGAATGATAATGCTGATTATATATTTGAACCCACTAAATCAGATATAAAAAAGGATTTGATACCTCAATCCTTGCGCATTCAGTTTTATAAAGCAGTTCTTGAATCCAATGCTTCCGAACATGGAGCCAGAATGACGGCCATGGAAGTTGCCACTGAAAACGCGGATGAAATACTGGGCGACCTGCAGATCCTTTATAACCGAACCAGGCAGGCTGCCATTACCAAAGAGATCCTGGATATTGTTGGTGGTGCTGAGGCATTGTCGGCAGAATAAGCTCTTTTTACCTGATTAAAACCATCTCAACGGTTTATTTCAAAACACTTTTATTTTATCTTCCGTTTAAATAAATAGGAACAATTGTCTAAATTGAGTTTTCGAGATTGGTGTGGGTTGCATTTTGATAATTGTTTCTTTTTATTTATATTTTAGAATTAAAGGTCAAAAATTAAAGTGATATGGAAACCGTTACTACTTGTTTTAAATTAACATACACTCAGGAGCAATACAACGAAGCTGTGAATTATGTCACTGATATGAAAAAACACCCCAAGCGGGTTTTCTGGATTGGCAAAGACCAGCAGTCTGATGAGGAATTAGTTTATTCCGTTATTGCACACCGGATCTTATCTGGTTTTTATAATATCAACAATGCAAAATACGGAAACGCACAGGTTCTTGGAATGACGAATCTGAGGAATGACAATTAATTTAACCGGCTGGAAAATACTTAAAGCTGCCATAATCGGAAGATATCGTCAGGGAGGTTTCCTCTGAAGCATCTACATATCCCACAATTTTAGCATCAACATTAAATGATTCAGATATTGCTATAATATCCCTTGCATATTTTTCGGGAATGTACACTTCCATCCGGTGTCCCATATTGAAGACCTTGTACATTTCCTCCCAGGAAGTCCCACTTTCTTTTTGTATGATTTCAAAAAGTGGAGGAATGTCAAATAAGTTGTCTTTTACTACATGAAGGTTTCTTACGAAATGCAATATTTTAGTTTGAGCCCCACCGCTACAATGAATGATTCCATGTATATTCTTGCGGTATTCATCCAATATCTTTTTGAATATCGGGGCATATGTCCTGGTAGGGGATAGCACCAATTTACCTATATTAACTGGAATGTCATCTATGGTATCTGTTAACAGGTAGCGTCCGGTATAACACAGGTCTGCAGGAATTTGCGGATCAAATGATTCCGGATACTTGTCAGCGTACACTTTATTGAAAACATCATGTCGGGCTGAAGTCAATCCATTGCTACCCATTCCTCCATTATACTGATCTTCATAAGCGGCCTGGCCATACGAGGAAAAACCAATGATAACATCTCCGGGGCTTATTCGCTTATTGGTGATAACATCTTCTCTTCTCATTCTGGCTGTTACGGTACTGTCCACTACGATGGTCCTGACCAGATCACCGAGGTCAGCAGTTTCTCCTCCGGTACTTAAGATATCGATACCATTCGATCTCAGCATTTCCAATACCTCTTCAGCTCCATTTATTAAAGCCGCAATCACCTCTCCGGGAATCAAAGACTTATTCCTGCCAATAGTCGAAGAAAAGAGGATGTTATTCATGGCTCCGACACATAGGAGGTCATCAGTATTCATTACGATGGCATCCTGTGCAATACCTTTCCACACCGACAGGTCACCGGTCTCTTTCCAGTATAAATAGGCGAGTGAAGATTTTGTGCCGGCACCATCGGCATGCATGATATTACAATAGTCAGGATCATTTCCTATAAGATCAGGGATAATTTTACAAAATGCATTTGGGTATAATCCTTTATCGACATTCTTTATTGCATTATGCACATCCTCTTTTGTGGCAGAAACACCACGTTGCATATATCGGTCACTCATAGGTTAAATTTAAAAAAAGGCATTAAATTTTTGATTGGATTAAATATTCAAAAAAGCCAAGAAACAGGAAATTTAAGACTTATTTATTCTGATCCCAATCGATATTATCCCATTCAATTTCTTTCTCCCATTCTTCAGCATTTTCCCACTCTACAGTTTCCTCTATGGTCTCCATAGTCTCCTCCTCGGCTACTTTTTTAATATACTCCAGGATTTTGAATTCTGTCCTTCGGTTTCTCTGGTGGGCTGCCTCCTGATCTTCTATGGTTGGGAGACTATTTATTTCCTCATCCGATATAAGCAATTGGGATTCTCCATAACCTTTAGCGGTGATCCGTTCAGGATCTATACCTGCTTCGATAATATATGTGGTGGCTGATTGAGCCCTTCTGTTCGACAGGTCCATATTATAATCAGCTGTCTGCCGGCTATCGGTATGTGAACTTAGCTCAATTTTTATTTCGGGATTATCTTCAAGAATGGCCACCAGTTTATCCAGTTCAACTGCAGCGTCCGGCCTGATATAATCTTCATCGAGGTCATAATAAATGTTCTCCAGGACGATGGCCTTATCGATTACAATCTTATCGAGAGGAACTTTTATGGTGAATTGAGTATTGGTTACCAGTTTAGTAAGGGTTTCCTTTGGAATGGACTTGCCGACGGTAGAGAAAACAACCCTTGTTGTTAAATAATCAGGCTTTTCTCCAAGTATATAATAATCCTCTTCCGTGTAAACCCGAAAGTTAAATGTGCCTTCACGTCCGGTTACAGCTTCGGAGATCAGGTTGTTCTCTTTATCGAATAATTTAACGACCGTATTAGCCAGGAGCGTTTCATTACCTTCATCATCCGCGGTAACCGTTGTGCCAGTGAGAAAGTAATTTACGATTTTCAGGTCCGGATCATTATTAACGAAAGTGTAAATATCATCATCTCCACTACCACCTTCCCGGTTGGAAGTAAAAAAACCCTTAGAAGGCGAGAATAAGAACAATCCAAAATCATCATCATTAGAATTGATAGGTGATCCCATATTCTCAACCACAAGCTTCCCTTCTCTTCTTTCCGCGCGGAATAAGTCCAGACCTCCAAATCCGGGATGGCCATCCGAAGAAAAATACAAGGAGCCGTCAATTGAAGAATAAGGGAACATTTCATTTCCATGTGTATTTATATCTGGTCCCATATTTCTAACGTTTCCCCATCTTCCCCGTCCATCTCGGGTCGCTGAATATAAATCTGTACCACCAAACCCACCTTCCCGGTTTGAAGCAAAATACAGGGTTCGTCCATCAGCACTAAGGGCTGGCGTTGAATCCCAGGAGTCTGGATCGTTAATCCTTAGCATTCTGGGTTGTGACCATTGCCCTTTTCTGTTGGAGGTTGTAAAAAGGTTTACATCTTTAGTCCCCCTTTTTTTGCCGTTGTTTCCTTTCGCATAGATCATGATCCTGCCATCTGCCGAGAATGTAACAGACCCGTCATTGGTATCATCATCGTTGATCAGGTTATCGAGTGGTTTAAGGGTAAGCAGATCCACCCGTGCACCTTGGGTTTCAACTCTGTAAATTTTTGTAAAAGCAGTTCCTGTAGCTTTATAAATTTTCCCACCCTCTCTTGAACTCGTAAAGAACAATTCTCCGTTGTTATAAACTGGAGAATATTCTGCGCTGGCCGTATTGATATCGGTCAGGTTCTTAACCCTGAAATAATTTTTAGTACCAAGTATCTCCTGAATGGTGTTGACATTTTCAAATTCCTTCGAAGCCAATAGATTATATTCAGAACTGGAAGCATTTGAGACAAGGCCGTCAAATACCTGCTGGGCTTCATCATATTTTTGTTCGGCCTTAAGAGCCAGCCCCAGGTAATAAAGCGCTTCATCTTCATTATACCCATTTTTTACGGCAGCCTGGTAATAAGGTAAAGCTTTTTTGATACGGTTTGATAATCTGTAAGCTTCTCCTATCTTAAAGTTAATATAACCCGGATCGTTACTCTTTACCAGTGCTTTGTGGTAAATCTCAATAGCCACCTCATATTCCCCAACATCGTATTTCTTGTCTCCCTTTTTAACCATCTTCTTGTTCATGTTACATGCAGGTAACAGGAATAGAAGGATCAGAACATAAATACTAATACGTCGCATCGCCAGATATCAATTAGCCCTAAAGTATTTTTTTATCCAGGAATCTTTTGCAGGGATGATCCAATTGTGCTCGAGATCCCCTTTTCTATCTACTAAGTTATTAAAAATTAAAGTATCCTTGGTAATTGTGCCAGTATCAATTTTTAATTTTAATTCGGAAACGGGTGATAAATATACTTCATTATCGATGTAAAAAGCCAGTTTTGAGCGATCCAGCCAACTTATCCCGTAATCTATTTCAAGTTGGTGGATAAACTTGAATGCTTTATCAATGGAACATCCTGAAGCACCATTTTCTTCTTCGTTCACACTAAGAATAAGAAATTGATTGTACATTATTTTTGCTCCAGCCTGCAAATCATTGCCATGTGCACTCCATGTTCTTGTGAAATGTATCGCCTTTTCCTGTATATCGTCTTCTTCCCCTGGTGATAAAGGGCGGTTACATTGGTAGATCCAGATCCTAGATGTAGAGGGGAGTACGTCGAATATTTTATCCATTTTTAAAGATTTGCATTTAATTCTAAAACGATAATCCTTGGTAAATGTTAGGAAGCAGGTTAATCTTCTGATTCTTTAAATAATTCCACGATATCCAGAACCTGAATATCATCCTCTTTTTCAAATGCTTTTATACCATCTGATAGCATGGTTAAACAGAATGGGCAGGCTGTTGTAACAATTTCAGCCTTTGATTTCAATACTTCTTCAGTTCGTTCAATATTAATATCTTTATCACCCTTCTCTGCTTCTTTAAACATCTGTGACCCACCTGCTCCACAGCACAAACCATCAGCCTTAATCCTCTCCATTTCATTTAAAGTTCCCTTAAGGGACTCGATTATACGTCTTGGAGGATCATAAATATTATTTGACCTTCCAAGATAACAGGAGTCATGGTATGTTATCTTCATTCCCTTGAGATGATTAGGGGAGTTTAATTTGGAAGGATTATCAGATAGGATTTGATCCAGTAGTTCGGAATGGTGAACAACCTGGTAATTACCGCCAAGTGCCGGATATTCATTCTTAAATGTATTGTAACAATGCGGGCAAGGGGTGATTATCTTTTTAATTTTGTAACTATTCAATATCTGTATATTTGACAAGGCCTGCATCTGAAAAAGAAGCTCGTTCCCTGCTCTTCTGGCAGGATCGCCGGTACAAGATTCTTCTGGTCCCAGTACTGCAAAGTCGATTGAAGCCTGGTTTAAAACCTTGATCAACACCTGAATCACTTTTTGATATCGCTCATCATAGGAGCCTGCACATCCGACCCAGAGAAGATATTCGGGCGTTTTGTTCTTTGCTGCCAGGTCGGCCATTATAGGCAATGCCATATCAGGTTTATTATCCATTCTTTTACTTTTTATCGGGCACCAGAGATTCTACCCATTTAAACCTGTCAGATGCAGGGACTTTCCAGGGTGCAAAATTTGTTTCGATATTATTGAACATCATATTCCAATCGGCAGGAGATAAAGACTCTTCCATGGCAATATATCTGCGCAATCCTAATATCACTGTGACCGGATCAATACTTACAGGGCAAATATCAATACATGCATTACAGGTAGTACAAGCGAAAATCTCTTCTTTTGAGATGTAATCAAAAAGAGAATCCTCGTCATCTTTAATTCCGGACCTACCAACAATCTCTGCACGGTCCCTTACATCCATTATTATTTTTCTTGGTGATAGTTTCTTGCCAGTCAGGTTTGCCGGACATACCGATGTACATCTTCCACATTCAGTACAGGTAAAGGCATCCATTATGTTTTTCCATGTCAGATCAGTTACGTCTTTGACCCCAAACCTGGCAATTTCTCCCTGATTGTCTGTTTCAGGTGTCTGGAAACCCAGCATCATCTTTACCTCATTCATCACTTCTTCCATGTTATTCATTGTTGCGGGAGGATTCAGACTGGCATAGTAGGTATTGAGGAATGCCATTGCTATATGAAGATGTTTGCTATAGGTAACGTAGACAGCAAATCCCAGAATTCCGATTATATGAAACCACCAGCAAAATCGTTCAAGAATAACCAAGGATGTTTCATTTAATCCTTCAATTATTGGAACAATAATCTTGTAGCTGATGAATAATGTTCCGGTATTTACATAAGTGGGTGATCCTAGATCTTGAAGTACCTGGTCAGCACCATTCATAGTTAATATGGCAGTCATTAATATGATCTCAAATATGAGAATTAAATTTGCATCAAGCAGGGGCCATCTGGTCATTTCTATACCAGTGAATCGCCTGATCTTTAATACATTTCTTCTGATCAGGAAGACAATGCAGGCTATAATTACACCTGCTGTTAAGAACTCAAATCCATTCATCAGGATGTTGTATAGGGCATTATATCCTGTCTCGGTTGGATACCAGTTTTGCAGTACCTTGGCAAAGAAACGATGTTGACCGGATAAGCCGTCAATTATAAATTCCAGAACTTCCAGATTGATAATTATAAATCCCACATAGATCAACAAATGCAGGAAAGCGGCGATAGGTCGCCTGAACATTTTCTTTTGACCAAAAGCAATCAGCAATACATTCATCCATCTTTTTTTCGTATCCCCGCTAATCCTGTATTCTTTCCCGAGGCGTATTGTCGAGCTGATAAATCTTATTCTTTTGTATAGAATCAGAAAGGTAAAAATGAAGATCCCGGAGAACAGAATTTGACCTATAATATGCATACGATGAGTATATAAAAACTAATTATTCAAAATTTTGCCCCTTTTATAAAAATGACTAATTTTGCCCCACTTTACGGCGGTGATGTAGCTCAGGTGGTAGAGCATCGGACTGAAAATCCGTGAGTCGGTGGTTCGAATCCACTCATCACCACAGAAGCCATCAGTTTTTAAACTGATGGCTTTTTTATTTTTATTAAATTAATTGTCGATCTCAACGGTTTTATCCAGAGGGATGCCGAGTTCTTCATACAATTTCCTTCTACTTTGCTTATCGCCGTCAAGAATACCTTTAGCATACTCAGCTACCTTTTGTGCATGTTCTCTGGGAACAATCACAACGCCATCTCCATCCGCGACCACAACATCTCCCGGGGTTACCAGTACGCCTCCAACAGAGACCGGCTTATTCACTGATTCAATTTCATTTCGGCCAGGGCGTATACCTCTACCTCGGTTCGCATGATCCAGATAGACCGGAATTTTTTGCTTGATAACCTCATCAGTATCTCTAATACCACCATTTGATACTATCCCAACACAGCCTTTGCTGACCCACATCAGGCCATTATTTGAACCTACCGATCCAGTGTCGCCATCACCCTGAACGTCCAGGACCAGTGCCGATCCGGGTTTCAACAATTCCACAAAGGGTTCGGGGGAAATATTTCCATACCAGTTGCCTTCCCACTTCCTGAACTCATCCGCTTCCATTGGATTTTTAACGACCCTGTTCGTAGGAACATATCGGGCGGTAACAGCGATCCCATGGAAAATATGTGAAAGGTCATCAATGTTTTTCCATAATGCTTCAATTTCTGTACCCATGATCATAATATCCCTTAAGCCAACCATATCCAGGCCATCGGATACATCGGCGACACGAAGGCCTTCATATAGTTTCAGAATATCCTCGTCATTTAGTTGCTCCTGGGCAAGCAGGTTGCCAGATCCGATGCAAAGTACAACAGATAAAAAGGTGATAAGTAAAAAGTTTTTCATTTTTGTAATATTTAAAATTAGTATTTAATTATCGTCGGCATAATAGCGACCTAAGTATTCAACAATTTCTCTTTTAACCGTTAATGGGTCGATAGGCCCATCCACCTTATATATGATCTCTCCTCCCGGAGCAACCAGTAAGGTGTAAGGAAGTGCTCCCTGCCAGTCTTTATCCACGGCTTCAATTAAATCATAGGAGTTTTCACCATTAAATATATAATTAGTATTGGATGCTTCCTTCTTGGTTAAGAATTTTAGTGCTTTCTCCTTATTGTTGATTTTGTCACCGCTGATTGAAATAAATTCAAAGTCTCTTCCCCTGTACATCCTGTCGATGGTTATAAATTCCGGGAATTCTATTATACAGGGGCCGCACCAGGTAGCCCAGATATTTATTAACTTCAGATTGTCTCCCGGGTTTTTAATTTGATTCCGTATCCCTTCTGCAGAGATTTCTTCCAGTGTTACGGGTTCCTCAGCCCAGTCGACCAGCAGTTTTTTCTTCCATTCGTCTTTCCAGGCCCACTTGACCGAACAACCGAAAGTTTTAGTCGTGGGGACTTTAACAGATTGGCCTGCAAGTATAGCATCCAATGCATCTTCCATATTTTTTTCCTTTGGCTCAATGTACGGGTTTTCAGTATCATCGATCCTGCCGGCATACATGAGTTTTCTTTCTTTGTCAAATATAAACACATGGGGTGTAGCTACAGGGCCATATTGAATGGAGGCTTCCTGGGTATCTCCATCATATAAATAGGGGAAGTTATATTTCTTGTCTTTTGCCCTGACCTTCATGTCTTCAAAGTCATCGCCCATATCTGAATATCCCAGTTCAGATAAACTAAGCGCCGCCGGGCTATTGGGTGATATGCCGACAAATCCAACACCTTTGTTCCGGTAATGATTTACATAATTAATGAATTTGTCTTCATAAGCCTGGGCTGTAGGGCAGTGATTGCAAGTAAACAGGATCACGAGAATGTCATATTCATTGAATGAAGCCAGGGTATATCTCTTATCATCAACACCTAAAAGATCAAAGTATGGTGCATTTTGTCCTATCTTCAAAGTTTCCACCTTTCTTTCCTGTGCTATCAGGATTGATGGAAAGCTTAATATAACACAGCAGAAGATTAAAAATATTTTTCTCATGATCAATTGCATTGTATTTACTCCGTTCAATACTTGAAATTTAATGATATGTTTCAGAGTAAAAAAATAATATAATGAATTTTCTATAAATATCGGTTAATAGAAAGAATCATAGAAAGGATTTAAGGATTGGTTCTTCTGCTGTCGATAATACGGGTACTGAGCTGAAGATTTTTAAGAATTATTGTCTTTTCCGCTTCCTTCCAAGTTGTTTAAGTCTGATAACTTCAAATTCTTTCAGAAATCTCCATTTCCCCCTGGGCAGATCTTTTTTGGTCAGAAAGGAATACATGACGCGATCAAGACGAACCACTTTGTAACCCAGGTTTTCAAAGATCCGTCTTACGATTCTATTTCTTCCGCTATGAATTTCCAGTCCTATGGTTCTGGCATCAGGAGAGATCACCTCAAAAGCATCAATTTTCACAGGGCCGTCATCCAATATTATTTCTTTATCCAATGCGTCAAGATCATCCTGCTGAACAGGTTTATCAAGATGTACCTCATAGACTTTTTTGATATTGTATGAAGGATGGGCCAGAATTTCGGATAATTCACCATCATTTGTAAGGATCAGTAATCCGGTAGTATTTCTATCAAGCCGTCCAACCGGAAATACACGTTCAGGAATGTGGTTTTTTACGAGGTCAATAACGGTTTTTCTGTTTTGCGGATCATCCGTGGTTGTTATGAAGTCCTTAGGTTTATTAAGCAGGATATAAATGAATTTTTCACGTTTCAGGACTTTCCCTTTGTATTGTATCTTATCTGTTGGTTTTATTTTAGTACCAAGTTCGAATACGACCTTTCCATTTACCTTGATGTCTCCATTCAGGATAAGTACATCGGCCTCCCGTCGTGAGCAAATACCGGAATTTGCTATGAATTTGTTGAGGCGAATTTCAGTAACGGGACTTTTACCTTTTTTGGGTTTTCTTAAGAATTGATATTCTGGTGACTTGGTCTTTCCGGGCCTGGACATGGGATCAAATGTGCCAGGAGCCGAACGTTTCTTGCTTCTTTTTTTCATTGATCGAAAGAATAATTCATACGGATTAATCTTCTATCCTTTCTTCACCAATAGTATTATCTTCTGAGCTGAAATCCTTAGGAGTTGGAAGTTCACCAAGATCGTTGATCCCAAAATATTCCATAAATTTGGAGGAAGTACCGTACAGCAAAGGACGTCCGATTGTATCTGCTTTTCCCTGGATCTCAATCAGTTCCTTTTCAAGTAGTTTCTGGGTAGTATAATCACAATTGACACCCCTGATCTGTTCAATTTGAGATTTAGTTACGGGCTGCTTATAAGCTATGATGGATAAAGTCTCAAGGGCAGAGTTTGACAGTCTTTTCTTGGATTGCTGTTTTAATAGGATCCCGATACTAGACTGATATGCGGGCTTGGTCAGGAATTGATAACCACCTCCAACATGTTCAACCTGGAATGAAAAGGAATCTTCCTTATATCTTGCGGAAATGGCTTTAATAGCCTGATCAATATCTTTATCCGGGATATCGGCATCAAACATTTCCGTGAGGCAGTTCTTTATTTCTTCCTTCTTTATTGGTTTTGGAGAGGAAAATATGAGTGCCTCAATATGATTGGAAAGAAAGTCCAATTATTTATTTTGAGCAAGCTTAGCTTCTATACAGTGCATGGTATGCGGAACTGCTCTGAGTCGTTCCTTACTGATCAGTTTTCCGGTATCCACGCAAATACCATAGGTCCCATTTTTTATTCTGATAAGAGCATTCTCAAGGTTATTGATGAATTTCTGTTGTCTGGCAGCCAGCTGGCTAAGGCTTTCCTTTTCCATAGTATCTGCACCATCTTCCAGTAACTTACTTGTTCCGGAAGTATTATCAGTACCGCTGTCATTACTTCTACTCAGAGTTTCCTTGATATAGTTAAGCTCTTTTCTTGCTTTTCCCAGTTTCTCATTGATGATTGCCTCAAATTCTTTCAATTCATCAGCTGAGTATTTGGTTTTTTCATCTTTACCCATTGTACTTTCTGTTAAATTCAAAAACAAACTGTCTTGTTTTAGGCTTGACATGCCTGAAGGACAGGATTTACTTTAAGAACCGCAAATTTGTGAATTTATTGCTACATAAAAAAGTTTAAATTTTAAATATTGCATATAAATTTTACCTTTAGCAAAAAAAATGAGAAAATTTAAGTCTTTTTTACTCCTATTGACCTTTTTAACTTGCTTTGCCAACTATTCTCCGCTTCAGGGTCAATATCATGGAAATAATGAACAGGAACAGGGCCAGGTTCAGAAACCCGGGCCAATTACCCTTGTTGTTCATGGCGGGGCCGGTACTCTCACAAAGCAAAATATAACCGAAGAACAGGAGCAGGCTTATAAAAATAAAATCGCAGAAGCAATTGACATTGGATTTACGATATTGGAAAGTGGAGGTACTGCACTTGATGCTGTTATTCATACTATTGTGATCCTGGAAAATTCACCGCTTTTTAATGCAGGGAAAGGTGCTGTATTCACGCATACAGGTGAAAATGAGTTGGATGCTTCTATTATGGATGGAAGCAATATCACAGCCGGAGCTGTTGCCGGCGTTAAGACGATTAAAAATCCAATTCTGGCAGCCCGTGCAGTAATGGAACAGTCTCCCCATGTTATGTTATCAGGACCTGGCGCCGAGGAATTTGCTCTAAAAGCAGGATTAGAGATAGTGGATCCATCCTATTTTTATACAGAAAGAAGATACAAAAATCTAAAACGGGCAATTGAAAACGAAAAGGGGGGAAGCGGACAGATCAATACAACTGACAATCACAAATTCGGAACAGTGGGCGTTGTGGCTTTAGATGCCGATGGAAATCTTGCCGCTGGCACCTCCACCGGAGGTACCAATAACAAAAAATTCGGACGTATCGGAGATTCACCAATTATCGGCGCAGGAACCTATGCCGACAATAATTCATGTGCAGTATCTTCAACAGGGCAAGGCGAGTATTATATCAGGGGAGTTGTAGCCTATGATATAGCCGCCAGGGTAAAATACCTTAGGATGAATGTTGAAGAGGCAGCCGAATCCGTAATACATGGACAACTTAAAGAAATGGGGGGCACCGGTGGAGTAATCTGTTTAGACCGACAAGGCAACTATGCGATGGAGTTTAACACTGAAGGAATGTATCGCGGGATTAAACAAAAGGGTAAGAAGACAGAGGTATATATTTTTAAGGAGTAAGGAAGAACTTCCTTTTCATCTAAACTCAATTGAAGGGAATTAAAACTTTCGTGCCACCACGAAATTCCTCTTTTCCTTAATCAACTCTCCGTCAGGATGAAATAATTCCATAATCAGAATATAATGACCTGGACCCACTGTATATCCGTTATCTGCAATTCCATTCCATGTAATATCTTCATTTGCTCCCAGAAGCCTTCCTTTCGCCAGGTTTTTTATTAATTCACCGCTGATATTGAATACGAATATATTGATCAGATATCCGGTATTCTGAAGATCAATGAATATGTGCAATATATCGTCAAAACCATCCTGGTCAGGAGAGATTACTTTTGGAGAGATCCCGATCTTATGTGCACCGCCTTGAGCATTCATGAACTGAGAATTTGTTTGTGTGGGGGTACCATATCCTGATGTACTTGAAGCGGAATGCCAGTTATCCTGGTCATTCGCCGCGAGGTCAGGGGAAATCCTTTCCAGGGATATGCCTTCTGTCTCTTTCAGGAATAGGTTATGCTGTGCATCACTAAAATATGTGCCTTCCAGTTTAACATTTTCTAAAGTCCAAAGTGAAATATATCCACCCTTGTCAGGTAAGTCAGGAAGGTCAGCTATCTCGAGACAATACTTACTATCTGTATTCGGGTAGTCTCGGATCACTTTGTCAATATCCTCTGTTAATACCAGAAAAGAATATGGTTTAATCAAAAAATGGTCTTCAGAAAGGAAATAATATTGTTCCTTTGATGGAAATTCATCCTTTGCCAGGTACCAGCCCTTCATATCCAGATGCTTGTCGGTCTGATTATATATTTCAATCCAGTCAATCCCACCGGGTTTTGGATTAAATAATATCTCATTAATAATAACATCGCCCTTGGACGGTTTGCCAGGAACCGTGACCTGGATTGAGTTATTCCCTTCTTCCATGAAATTCCCGGCACAATCCTTTACCCCATTTAAGTTTAGATCATAACTCAGATTGACGACCGGAATATCCTGTACAGATATCTCCAGGGAATTGAATTCAACAGAGTCATATACCCAAAGACCCGTTATGTTGTGATTATTCACAAAAACATCCATTTCCTGAAAACAATCGGCGTGCAGTTTTTCATCGAACAGTACAAGGATGATTTCTTCTTCAATTATCTGAGCCGACAGGATGCCAGGCCTTGTCAGATCCGGATTATCGTCATTCACTGAATTAATGGAACCTGGTGTGCCCCCGTAGGCTGAGACTGAAGCGGTCCAGTTTCTCAGATCACCACAGGGATTGTGGATATCTATCATCTCTAAAGAATAACCTCCATTTGATTTGTCGATATACTTATACCAGCTCTTATCATAGCTTATAGAAAATATTATCCCGTTTTCCCGGTTGTAAATAGCCAGGTCCTTTCCGTCGTTGTTTAATTTAGGGAATCTGTCCATTGGCAGGATATTAGAATAACTACTGAATAATTCTTCTTTTGAAAGTGGAATAAGCACGTAATATTCATCCGGGAATAAGTTTTGATCAGGCAAGGGATACAATTCAGAGCGGGTAAAAATAAATGAATTGCGCATGCTGACAAGCTGGTCTGTGGTATTATGGATTTCAAGATATTCACTTTCAGGCAATCCCACTGACGGGGTCTCATCGGCCAGAATTTCCGTAATTAAAACATCATTAAATTCAGGTTCTATGCCATAGCCAAAGTGTATAACTGTATCGCGGATGATGTTTCCCCAACAATCGGACAAGTCTTTTACCTTGACCTGGTAAATCTTCCCTGGCTGTAGAGGTTCTTGAAAAGCAAGGTGCTGAACGTCGGTAAATCCACTTATAACTAATTCAAATTCGATATTATCATACAGGATTTCAAATGCTTTCAAATGCTCCGTATCATTATAATCAACCAATTCATCAAACCAGATCTGTAAAATTCCATCATCAATAGATGCGGAATTGATGATTTCCGGAGGATTATTGTCTGGTGAATTATCAAAGACCGAATTCTTAAATCCGGGTGTGCCCCCGTTTAGATTTTCAGAAACCGCCCAGTTGTTCATCCCGGAACATGGGTTATAAGGGTTTATAAGTTCCAGGGCCCATCCGCCGGCTGATTTTTCCTTATCCGAAATCCAGGTGTCATCATATGTAACACTGTCAATGGTTTCCCGGTTATTATCGGTCAAAATGATTGTCTGCCCGCTATTATTTAAAATATCCCAATGCTCAAGACCGATGGCCTCAATCTCCTGATGCAACAGATGTATCTCAGAAGATTTACATAAAACAAGAAACTGGCCTGGCATTATCATAAATCCGGGGATTATACGGCCATTAAGTTCCCATCCTGAAATATTTAATGGCTCATTAGAAATATTCAATACCTCAACATATTCTATTTCCGGCAAACCATAAGACGGTACGGGGTCAAACATGAATTCATTGATAATGATATTTTCATTTTGGCCGTACGAAATATATATGCACAAGATCAGTGCTAAGCTGGTTGAAATAAATACTCGCATAAGATGTATGGAAAATAATAAAAACCATCGATATTTGCACTGATTTTTAGAACATTTTTATACTTTAAAACAAGATGAAGATAGCAGTAGTTGGTGCTACAGGTTTAGTGGGCACTGAAATGTTAAATGTAATTGAAGAACGGAATTTCCCCTACAATGAGTTATTGCTGGTAGCCTCTGCACGTTCGGTAGGGAAAAAGATAGAGTTTAAGGGAGATGAATACACGGTAATAGGAATGCAGGAAGCGGTGAATGAGAAACCGGACATCGCTATTTTTTCTGCAGGTGGTGGAACCTCCCTTGAGTGGGCACCAAAATTCGAGGCCGCAGGAACCGTCGTGATCGATAATTCATCAGCCTGGCGGATGAGTCCCGACCATAAACTGATCGTTCCGGAGATCAATGGGCATGAACTTAGTAAAGAACATAAGATCATCGCAAATCCAAATTGTTCAACCATACAAATGGTTATTGCACTGGCTGGTTTGCACAAAAAATATAAGATAAAACGGATTGTGGTCAGTACGTATCAATCTGTTACCGGTACAGGTAAAGATGCCGTTGATCAACTAATGAACGAAAGAAAAGGGATCGATGGGCCTATGGCCTATCCCTACAGGATAGACCTGAATGTATTACCCCATATCGATGTTTTTCTTGAAAATGGATATACGAAAGAGGAGATGAAGATGGTCAACGAAACCAAAAAGATATTCAGCGATCCGGACATACTGGTTACAGCAACTACGGTTAGGATTCCGGTTGTGGGAGGCCATGCTGAATCCGTTAATGTAGAATTTCATGAAGAATTTAAACTGACTGAAGTTAGAAATATATTGGCTGACACACCGGGTGTCATCGTCGAGGATGATCCTGCAAATAATATCTATCCGATGCCCATAAACTCTCATGGGAAGGACGAAGTTTTTGTGGGACGTTTGCGTAGGGATGAGACACAGCCAAAAACCATTAATATCTGGGTTGTAGCAGATAATCTAAGAAAGGGTGCTGCCACCAATGCCGTTCAGATCGCTGAGTATTTGATTGAAAACAATCTGGTTGATTGATCACTGAGAAATTCAATACAGAAATATTCGATTTTATAAAAGCTAATGCATCCTCAGATCCATTTGAACTTAGCTTAAGGTCACAACAATTCTCACCGGATACCAGGAAATTAGTATCCGAGCAGGTTCTATCCAGGCAAAAAATCAGGAAAAAAGTTCCCTCCTGGGCAAATTTTGATAAAATCATATTGCCAGGGCCGGAATCCATCGAACAGGCGTCTTCGGAAAATACGGCAGAATATAAATCAGAGTTGATCGGGGGAGGCCGCTTGTTGGATCTAACCGGCGGGACTGGTGTGGACACCTATTTTTTTTCAAAAAAGGCCAGCCATGTGGACTATATTGAAAAAGATCCAGTCTTAGCGGCCATTGCAGGCTATAACTTCGATTATATGGGAATAAAGAATATACAGGTTCTGAATCAGAAAGCGGAGGAGTTCATAAGCCGTTCTGAGGCTATGGGGGCATATGATACAGTCTATGTAGATCCATCGAGGAGGCAGCTGTCAGAGAAAGTTTTTAAACTGGAAGATTCTGAACCGGATATACTCAAGATACAGGCTCAGCTGAATCTATTGTCGTCTAAATTAATCATTAAGGCTTCCCCGTTTCTGGACATTCAATATGCTTTTCGTAAAGTAAATCATCTCGGAGAGGCCCATATATTGGCAGTTGATAATGAATGCAAAGAAATCTTGTTACTATGTGATGTCTCTAATACTGATAAAGATTTGCATCTGACTACTGTCAATTTCAGTAAGGGGGAAAGGCAGCAATATGATTCAAGTTTGTTTAGAGAACAGCAAAGCCAGGCTGAAATTTCAAATCCGGGGAATTTTCTCTATGATCCTAATGGAGCCATCAGAAAGGCAGGCTTATTTAATTCTATCGCCCTTGATTTCAGTCTTAGTAAGCTTTCCGCAAATAGTCATCTATACTTTAGTGACACTTTGTCACAAAGATTTCCCGGCAGGATTTTTGAGTTGTTAGATCAGATACCTTTTCATAAGTTCTTAAAGAAGCCGTTATATAAGAAGGCCAATATAGCCATCAGGAATTTCCCAATATCGGTTATGGAAATAAGGAAAAGGACTGGAATTAAAGAAGGAGGTGACCTTTATATTTTTGGCACTACCGATCATCAAAAGAATGCTTTTTTCATCCTGGCGAAAAGAATTAAGTGAATGATTATATCTATTCTGCTTCCAAAAACAGGAAAATCAAACAGAATACCTAACAGGGCAGGATCGTATATATAATGATATTATCAGGAAAAGAAATATAGTGATTATCATTTCTTTCAAAAACGATGTAATTTTGATTTTAATATATAAATAACAGATAAGCATATAAATCATGATAGGTCTTATTACAAAAGGTATTTCAAAAGTTTTCGGTTCTAAATCGGAACGGGATATTAAACTAGTTATGCCTTATGTTGAAAAAATCAAGGAGGTATATCCTACACTCAAGGATATAAGTGATGACGATCTCAGGGGAAGGACACAGCAATTAAAGTCCAGGATTGATGAGGAATTATCTGAAATCGATTCCAGTATTCAGGAAATACAGGCAAAAATTGATACTGATGAGGAACTGGCAGTTCATGAAAAGGAAGAATTGTTCTCTCAAATAGATACGCTCGAGGAAGACAGAAACGCCCGCTTGGAAGATTTTCTTATGGAGATTTTGCCGGAGGCCTTTGCCATAGTTAAGGAAACTGCCCGGCGGTTCAAGGAAAATGAAAAATTGGATGTTGAAGCCACCATGCGGGATAAAACCATTGCTGCCCAGCATGCGCATGTGGAGATCAAAGGGGACAGGGCTATATGGCACAATAAATGGATGGCTGCGGGCAACGAAATTACCTGGGAAATGTTACATTATGATGTCCAATTGGTAGGCGGAGTGGTACTCCATCAGGGTAAAATTGCTGAAATGGCAACAGGTGAAGGAAAAACACTGGTAGCCACCCTACCTGCGTTTTTAAATGCACTGGCTGACAGGGGTGTTCATATCGTAACGGTTAACAATTACCTGGCTACCCGTGACTCAGAATGGATGGGCCCTTTATTTGAATTCCATGGGATCACCGTAGATTGTATAGATAAGCATGAGCCTAATTCAGAAGCCCGCCGACAGGCCTACAGGGCTGGCATCACCTATGGGACAAATAACGAATTTGGTTTTGATTACCTTAGGGATAACATGGCCAGAAATGTGGATGAACTGGTACAGCGGAAACATCACTATGCCATGGTTGATGAGGTGGATTCAGTATTAATCGATGATGCAAGAACACCATTGATTATATCAGGTCCTGTACCCAAGGGAGATGAACACGAATTCTATGACCTGAAACCCAGGGTCCAGAAGCTGCATGATTACCAGAAAAAACTCGCAACACAATTGTTGATTGAAGCCAAAAAGCTGATCAGCGAAGGGAATGAAAGGGATGGCGGTCTGGCATTGTTAAGAGCACACCGTGGATTGCCCAAGCATAAACCACTGATTAAGTTCCTTAGTGAAACAGGGATGCGGCAGATACTTCTTAAAACAGAGAATTACTACCTGCAGGATAATGCCAAATTAATGCCTGAAGTTGATAAGGAATTGTATTTTACCATTGAGGAAAAAAATAACAGCATTGACCTGACTGAGAAAGGACTTGACCTGGTTACTAAAGAAGGAGAGGATCAGAATCTGTTCATTTTGCCTGATATCGGGCATGAAATAGCTGTTCTTGAGAATGATACAGAATTGACTGATACAGAAAGGCTGGAAAAAAAGGATACCTTAATCAAGGAATACTCAGAGAAGGCACAGCGAATCCACTCCATCAACCAGTTAATCAAGGCCTACACTATGTTCGAAAAGGATACTGAATATATCCTGGTTGATGGGAAAGTGAAAATTGTTGACGAGCAGACCGGAAGGGTTCTTGATGGAAGAAGATATTCTGATGGATTGCATCAGGCCATAGAGGCTAAGGAAAATGTAAAAGTAGAAGATGCGACCCAGACATATGCCACCATAACGCTACAGAATTATTTCCGGATGTATCATAAACTGGCTGGTATGACCGGTACTGCTGAGACTGAGGCAGGTGAGTTCTGGGAAATATATAAACTTGATGTCGTTGTTATCCCTACCAATGAACCCATTGTACGGGATGACCGCCAGGATAAGGTGTTTAAGACAGTCAGGGAGAAGTTCAATGCCGTAATTCAGGAAATTATAGAATTAACCAAGGAAGGCCGGCCGGTACTGGTGGGAACTACCTCTGTGGAAATATCGGAGATTGTCAGCCGGATGTTAAATATCAAGAAAATACCCCACCAGGTATTGAATGCCAAACAACATCAGAGGGAAGCAGAAGTTGTAGCTTTCGCCGGGAAGCCCGGAACGGTAACTATTGCCACCAATATGGCCGGTAGGGGTACCGATATTAAACTTACACCCGATTCCAGGGGAGCTGGTGGTCTGGCTATCATTGGAACAGAGCGACATGAATCCCGTCGCGTGGACAGGCAGTTAAGGGGTCGTTCAGGACGCCAGGGAGACCCTGGTTCATCGCAGTTCTTTGTTTCCCTGGAGGATAACCTGATGAGACTGTTTGGTTCTGACAGGATAGCTAAAATAATGGACCGCCTGGGCCTGGAAGAAGGGGAAGTGATACAGCATTCTATGGTGACAAAGTCGATTGAAAGGGCACAGAAAAAGGTTGAGGAAAACAACTTTGCTATTCGGAAACGACTTCTTGAATATGATGATGTCATGAATTCCCAACGTGAGGTGATCTACAGAAGGCGTCGGAATGCCTTATTCGGGGACAGGCTGCAGGTGGATATCATGAACATGATCTATGATACCGTGGAAGATATTGTGACCAGTGCCAAGAACAGTGAGGATTATGATGGATTCAAGTTGAATGGAATAAGTGTATTTGGCATGGATTTTAATGTTACCCAGGAAGAATTCATGGAACAGACGGAGGAGGACCTCACGGCCAGGTTGTATGATGAGGTATACAAGCATTATGAAGACAAGAATGATGCGATACGACTCCGATCACAGCCTATCATCGATAACATAAATAAGGAACGGGGTGCTACCATAGAAGACATTCTCGTTCCATTTACAGATGGCGTCAAACAGATCGGGATTGCTTCCAACCTGGCGAAGAATGTAGAAACAAATTGTAAACATCTGATTCTTTCACTGGAGAAAATGGCCACCCTGAGCATAATTGACAATTCCTGGAAGGAGCATTTAAGGGAAATGGATGATCTGAAGCAATCTGTTCAGAATGCCGTATATGAGCAGAAGGATCCCCTGCTGATCTATAAATTTGAAGCTTTTGAACTGTTTAAGCAGCTTATTCATAAAGTCAATGAAGAAGCCACTTCCTTTCTGATGAAAGCATCCATACCGATACAGGAACCCGATGAGGTTCAGGAAGCCAGAAGAGCCAGAAGGGCAAGACAGGCACTTAAAGAAACTAAGGAAGAATCAAGATCAGCACTTGAATCTTCAAGTCCGGATACTAGAAGCCGGCCACCTGTTGAGAAGATGGCGCCTACTAAATCAAAAAAGGTAGCAGGAAGAAATGACAGGGTCAATGTACAATACGCCGATGGACGTGTTTTAAAGGATGTAAAATATAAAAAAGTAGAGGAAGATGTGCTGAACAACAAATGTGTCATCATTGAATAACAGGTTATGATCAGAAAATATGGTTTGATTTTTTTATTGGCAGGTTTAATATTTAGTTGTGCTAAGAAAACAGTGCCCACAGCGGTAACTGTGGATTATAGTGAAGATCTGTCTCACACTTTACCGGAAATTGAAGAATACGAAAATCCTGCCCTCGTGGAGGAAGAAATGGTTGAAAGGGCCCCCTTCAGGACACCGGAACGGGACGTGACAAATGATCTTGATGTAGTCCTGGACAGTATAGCCACCATCAATAAAAACCTTCCCTATTTGCGGTATACTGTAATGGTTCACAATAGTAATTCCAGGAATGATGCCGAGGAAGCGCGCAAAGATGTATTCCGGGTTCTCCCTGAAGCAAAGCCAAAATTGCAATTCATATCACCCAGTTATATTGTAAAAGTCGGTGATTTCTTCGACCAGCTTGAAGCATACCAGACCCTCATAAAGTTAAAACGCCAGTTTCCTAATGCTGTAGTCATACCTGAACAAGTTTATATTGATTAATAGTCCATGAATATAAAAGAAAAGATCAAGAAGCTGGCGGCCGATTATGCTCCTGATATTATTGCCAATAGAAGGCATCTTCATGCCAATCCGGAATTGTCATTTGAGGAAGAAAAGACCAGTGCGTTTGTGTTTGGCAAGCTAAAGGAATATGGTCTGGATCCCCAAATGGGAATAGGTGGAAATGGTATTGTTGCCTTGATAGAGGGTAAAAATCCCGAGGGTAAAGTAATCGCCCTGAGGGCCGATATGGATGCCCTGCCTATAATGGAACAGAACAATGTGCCCTATAAATCAAAGAACGAAGGTGTAATGCATGCCTGCGGGCATGATGTACATACTTCATCATTGTTGGGTGCAGCCAGGATCTTAATTGATATTAAGGATTTCTTCGAGGGTACTGTAAAGCTTATATTTCAACCGGGTGAAGAAAAGATCCCTGGTGGTGCTTCACTCATGATAAAAGATGGTGTTCTTGAAAATCCCGCTCCCGACAATATTTTTGGTCAGCATGTGATGGCCCAATTACCCGTGGGGAAAGTGGGATTTAAACCAGGGATGTATATGGCCAGTGCAGATGAGATCTATATCAAGGTTATTGGAAAAGGGGGACATGGTGCCATGCCGGACAATAATATTGATCCGGTTTTGATCACATCCCATATTATTGTGGCCCTGCAGCAGATCGTCAGCCGGCATGCCAATCCAAAAACGCCTACTGTTTTATCATTTGGGAAGGTAGTGGCCAATGGTGCGACAAATATTATACCTGATGAAGTCTATGTTGAAGGAACTTTCAGGACCCTGGATGAAGACTGGCGGAACAGAGCACATAAGAAGATGAAAGATATTGCAGAGTCATTGGCCCGTGGAATGGGCGCAGAAATTGAATTTACCGTACTGAATGGATATCCATTTTTGAAAAATGATTTTGATCTGACAAGCCGGTCCAGGGATTTTGCGATTGAATATATGGGCAAGGAGAATGTGGTTGACCTGGACATCTGGATGGCGGCAGAAGATTTTGCCTATTTTTCACAAAAAGTTGACTCATGCTTTTATCGTCTCGGAACCCGGAACGAAGACAAGGGTATTATATCCAATGTGCATACACCGACGTTTAATGTTGACGAATCGGCCCTTGAGATAGGTGCTGGACTTATG
>CBDUBA010000057.1:0-27213 GCA_965365275.1 uncultured Cyclobacteriaceae bacterium
GGGGTAGATCAATTCCCGAAACGATAGATTAATTCCGGGAAAGGTAGATCAATTCTTGAAACGATAGATTAATTCCGGGAAAGGTAGGTCAATTTCCGAAACAATAGATTAATTCCGGGAAAGGTAGATCAATTCCCGAGGAAGTAAACTAATCCCGGCTTTGTTTCCAGGGGATGCATCAGTGCACCAGGTATTCTCCTAAATCCATGGGTGGTCCGTAAGCCGGGTTGGTCAATAACTCATTATCTGTCAGGGTCAGCAAAAATGCCTTTAGATCGGCTTTTTCTTCTCCGGTTAATTGTATACCATGTTCACGCACATTCTTCATCAAAGGATCAACATAATCTGAATAAACCAGTCCCTCAGAATAAAAATCAATGACCTCATCCAGGGTTTTAAATCGTCCATCATGCATGTAGGGCCCGTTTATCTCACAATTGATCAATGAGGGTGCCCTGTACGCGCCGGTATGCATCAGGTTATTGGTAACGGCAAACCGGTCCCTGGAATCTTCAAAAATCGTATCTTTTGCATTGTTATAATAATCGTTGGTGGTCATCAGGAGTGATCCTGAATGGCAGTGGAAACAATCGGCTTCTTCAGAAAAAAACAATTCATATCCTCTGAGCTCCGACGGGCTCAGTTCAGCTTCGCGTCGGACATATTTATAGAACTTAAAATTATTGGCCACGAGTGTACGCACAAACTGAGCAATAGCCTTACTGATCCTGTCAATATTTACCTCCTCGGTGCCAAAGGCTGCCTTGAACATCGGTTTGTATTTGTCAATTGAGGCAATCATCTCGACTGTCTTATTAATTGATCCTGCCATTTCATGTTCTGCCACAATTCCCATCCACACCAGTGATTCCAGGTATTTGTAGTTTAATTCATCATGCCCCATGAATTCATATCCCGCTATCCCTTGTCTCGAATTTGATTCATGAATGAATCCGTTCCATAGATATCCGCTTGAATTATACACCAGATTATATAATGGCATGGTCATATGCGGTGTCTTTTTACCTTCCGGATATTCTGCGGTTGGCAATCCAAAGGGATGACCATCGGTAAATTTTGGATGGCCTGCACTAACTTCAAAGCCCCGTGACTGTATGTGACATGTACCGCAGGACATCAGGGAATCGGGATGGTCCCTGCCAGATAATCTTCCGTCATAAAACAGGTATCTCCCCAGTTCAACACCTTCAACAGTAGTAGGGTTCTGTTCCGGGATATTCAGTTCGGTAGGAAAATGCATTATTTCTTCAAACACATAAGGGGTTGGCGCCAGGGGTTCAATATTCTCTCCATTTTCACAGGAGAAGAGTCCAACTAATGGCATCAGAATCAAAAGATATATAATCTGTCTCCAGAATCTCCTCAAATATTTCCATAAATAATTACTCGCCATCATCCTTCCTATTACATACATTTTGGCTAATCCCTTAATCTTTCAATTCTGGCATCCCCCAAATATGGAAATCCCAAAAGCTATCTTCATGGTCGTAAATCTGTGGATCGGTAAACACAAAAATACATCAAAATTTATACCCAAATTCTACTCTTGTTGATTTTTGCTTCAGATGATCTGTGGATCAAATTTCCCGGATGATATATTCCATCACTACTATTTATATTATATAGACTGATTTATCCTGGTTTTCCACTATTCTGTTTTCATAATAAAATAACAAACAGTAATAATAAAAGTTGGCTGGATATTTAGCCGGACAAATTTCCTTCATACACTTCCGAATCTATCTGGGCTTTATACCAAACCTTCCCAACGCTTCAGGACAGGCATAGGATGAATCAGAAAGCAAAGCATAATCAGTCAATGTATGGAGGAAATTAATAAGGTCTTGCTTCTCAGTATTGTTCAAGTGTATACCTCCAATATTCAGCCCTTTTATTAGCGGATCTGTCAGTTCTGAATTATGAATACCTTCCGAGTAGAAATCTATTACCTGTTCAAGGGTTGAATACCTGCCATCATGCATATAGGGAGCATTCAAAGCGCAATTAATAAGCGAAGGAGCACGATAGGCACCATGGTCACCCGGATTTAAAGTGACTGCTGCCCGGTCACATCCACTAGTAAATTCACCCCCACCTCCATTATTATAATACTGGTTGGTGGTCATCGTCATTGAACCAGCATGGCAGTGAAAACACCCGGCCTTTTCCGAATAGAACAATTCATATCCTCTTTGCTCGCTATCACTTAATGTAACACTTCCCTCCATGAAATGATAGAATTTGAAATCAGTGGCGGTTATTGTTCGAATAAACTGTGAGATCGCATATACAATTCGTATCAGAGTGATATTTTCATCTCCAAATACCGATTTAAACCGGGATTGATAAAGCGGATCCGCTCCTATTATTTCCAGCATCTTTTCAACGTCGGAATCAATAGCCTGTTCTGAGACAATGCTTATCCAGACAATCGATTCAAGATATTTGAAACCTAATTCCGGGTTATCAGTTTCATACCCGTTTTGTTCGTGGATAAAACCATTCCAGAAATAACCATTTGAATTGTAAATCAGATTTAAAAGCGGCAATGTCACATGCTGGTTCTTACCATATATGCCCTCACCTTTTTCCGTAAATCCACAAGGGTATCCCTTGCCGGCCAACACTTTTATTTCAGAACCAAATCCTTTTGATTGAATATGACAGGATGCACAACTTTTAAGTGATTCCGGATCCTCTGAGCCCGACAATCTCCCATCATAAAAGAGAAGTCTGCCTAATCTGATACCCTCTAATGTCAGTGGATTAAGTTCAGGAATATTGACCTTTTTCGGGAAAAATTTTAGTGCAGGAACCGGATACATGGTAAGATCCGGCGCATCTGTATTTTCTCTTAAGAACAGATATCCCAAATATGTGCCGGCACCGATAACCACTATCAGAAAATAGAATCTGATATGTTTCACAATCTCAGATTATCACTTTATAATGGCTGAAAATACATCTTCCCCATTCTCCCTGATCTGTCTCATAGCCTCCTGGTTAGCCATTATACTTCCGCCAAACAGATCATGATCATAATTATTGGGCCCTTTAAACCAGTTTTCAACATTCATCACGATCCGGGCTGTCACACTACCGCCTGCTGGCATTGTAAAAGAAGAAAGGGGTAGTTCTACTTCAAACCAATTCTGGATAAAACCCGTAATCTTTGCATTTTCATCATAGATCTGACCGACCCCGATATGAAAATTAAACGGGGATCTCTGCGACTGCTTATCGAGCCAGAAACCATTCAGTTTCATATAATGATAACCACCTTCATCACCGCCCATAAAATAAGGCCATATCATATTGCTTTCCGGTGGATCAGTGAACATTATCGGAGTGTTTTTTTCTCCTTTAATTCCAAAAATGAATTTAATCATTTCATACTCACCAGGCCTTACACCATCCATAATTGTCCAGGAATGGGTTTCAGGCAGATCTGTGTCAATATAATGAATCCAGTCAGAATTTGATAATATCTGTATCTGCCCCTCGGTATCAACAAGAGAAACATCAGATATAAACCATTGGATTTCTGAGATCTCATATGAATTTCCCGCTGCATTGGTATAAATCATATTATCCACCTCAAGGGGCATGCCTTCAACATAATGATCTATTTCAAACTTGAGTGTACCGTTGTAAGTTTCCTCTTCATTGGTATAACAACTATAGACCACTAAAATCAAAAAGAAAATGAAATAGTTCACATACTTCATAAAAAAAAATTAAATTCTCACACAACTCACAGAAACAGCATATATGAATAAGGATTTCAGTTTTCTAAATCATGAGGATTCTCCAAACAATTATCTGAAATCTTCTCAATTAAAGTTTGGCTATATCAAATATAACGATAATCTACATTTTTAGGATTAATTGTAAGAACTATACCTTAATTCTGATGATTTTTTATAGTTTTTCGTATAATAAAATAAATTGTGAAAATCCGAATGCTTCAGAGAATCATAGCCCTTCCAATCCTAATCTATTTTTCTTTCATAACATTGGCTCATGCGCAGCAAATCAGGGGAAGGATTCTGGATAGCCAGACCGGGGATCCTGTCTCTGCTGCAAATATCTTCTTTGCCAATTATCAAACAGGAACATTTTCTGACGACTCAGGTTATTTTAAACTGGAAATCCCTATGCATTTTCCTTTGCAATTGGTGATCTCCCATGTTTCTTATAATAATCAATTCATCCCCATAAATTCGGCCCCGGACAGTGATTTAATGGTCATCAAACTTGAAACTAAGGTTGGGGAACTCGAAGAAGTCAGGATATCAACAGAAGTCGACAGGGAATGGAACAGGAATTTAAAAAAATTCACGCATGCCTTTCTCGGGGAGACAGATAACCGGCAGAAATGTGACATTACAAATCCTCATGTTATTGAATTTATCAGTGACAAGGAAATATTAAAAGCTTATTCCGATGATTTAATTATGGTAGATAATATGGCTACCGGGTACAGGATACACTTTCTGATGGAATACTTCAGTATGAAAGGGGATCAGGTATCCTTTTCAGGCAAACCCTATTTTGAGCCACTGAACGCTGAATCTGTTAAAGAAAAAAATCGCTGGGAGAAAAACAGGGAAAATACGTATTATGGCTCTTTAAGGCATTTTCTGCATACACTAATACAGGGAACTACCTATTCTGAGGGGTATGAAATAGTTTCAGGGCAAATGGACCACAAGAATGAATTTACTTTTAAGGGATTGATCAGCCCGGGAGAGATTATAAAAAAGGAAAATGGAAAAATATTTATTAATCTGAAAAACACGCTGAAGGTGGTCTACACTAAAGAGAAAGACCTTAGTCGTTCTTCAAGTGGTATGGAAAAGTTCAAAATTGATAATGAATTTCAAACTTCTTATTTAACATCCAGAATTGCCGGGATAGAAGTCAATGAATTTGGTATTCTGTATAGGCCTGAACTGGTACAAGTTTATGGATTCTGGGCCCGGGAGGGGGCAGCTGATTTCTTACCTTTTGATTATTTCCCCGATGGCATGAGATAATATCACTCTTGCCGATTATCTTAACTTATCCAATAATTCCTTTGCTAGCTGTAGGCAGACTGTAACTGTATCAACGGATCCAGCCGCTGGTTTATCTCCTTTTTCAGATACAACCAGGTTACGAGGGTGGAAGAAAGGTCAGCGATAGGAAATGCAATCCATACGCCATCAATCCCTAGAAACAGGGGCAGTATTAATACCAGGGGGATAAGGAAGAATCCCTGTTTTGATAAAGAAAGTATAAGCGCCGGCCCTGGTTTCCCAATAGCCTGGAAGTAAGAAGCACCAATTAATTGTACAGCAATCAGGGGAGTAGCAAGAAATGCAATTCTTAAAGCATAAGGGGTTTCCATCAAAATTTCGACATCTTTTGAGAAAATGCGGACGATGGAATCAGCTCCGAGCAGGACGCTGATAAAGATAATAAAAGAAAGGCCCACTCCATATTTAATGGCGGTGTTAACTACTTCTTTTACTCTCAACCAGTACTCTGCACCATAGTTATATCCAGCTATAGGGACGAAGCCCTGAACAAGACCCATTACAGGAAACAGGGCAAACATGATCATCCTGCTAATTATCCCATATACTGCAATGGATATCTCCCCCCCATACCGGAATAAGGTGTGGTTCAATACCAGGACCAGAAGGCTGATGGTTCCCTGCCTGGCCAGTGTTACACCCCCTAGGGAGGTGATTTCCTTGGCAATAGAAAGATCAATTCTAAAATGTTTCCGTTCGAGACGCAGCTCAGATTGCCGTAGCGCAAAAAAGCCAAAAGCATACACCGCGCTTAAAATATAAGAAATGGTAGTAGCCCAGGCGGCACCCATTATTCCCCATTTAAAATATACGATAAAAACCGCGTCGAGTATTATGTTCGAGATGGCAGGAATCATCATGACAAGCATCGCAAACTTAGGTTTTCCTTCGGCACGAATTATGTTATTTGACATCATAGCCCAGGCCAGAAAAGGAATGCCTATCAGAAGTATCCCAAAATATTCTATTGCATATCCTAATATTTGTCCTTTACCACCAAACATAATCAACACCTCCTCAATGAACAGGGAGCTGATAATTACAAAAACAGCGGCGACCGTAAGGGTCATGCCTATCATGTTACCAAAGGTAAGATGGGCTTTTTCTTTATTGCCTGAACCCAGGGCCCTGGAAATGATAGATCCGCCTCCAATGCCTATCGCCATGCCCACGGATGACATGAAAAATGTTAGGGGCATAACGACGGTAACCGCTGCAATTCCCAGGGGGCCGACATAATTGCCAACGAAAATAGTATCAACAAGATTATATATGGATAGTACCAAAACACCCAAAGCAGCCGGAATGGACTGCTTTATAAGAAGCGAACTGATCTTCTCAGATCCAAGTGTTTTAGATTGGGACATAAACTAATAAAATATTTTTGAATGAATTGAGATCAATCCGATATCTGAAAATAAAACGCTGGCTATTCACTAAATGTTTATAACGTTATTCATTCACTAAAGTTATCCAAGGTAGTTATCCGGGACAATCAATCTGTCCTGATCCTTCTCCGAAACGGCAATGGAGTATCCTTTATCGATGGAATATCCTCCAACCTCGCCTTCAATACTTAAGGCAGCATATCCAACCTGTGCGCCACCTTCCTTGAATTCAGGATATTTTTTCAATATCCTGTGTACAGCCTCTTTACATGCTTCCTCAGGCTTAATCCCTTGTCTCATTAGCTCAACAATCAGGAAAGAACCAAGCGTCTCAAGCATCAATTCACCATCCCCAGTGGCACAAGCACCACCCACTTCATTATCCACATACATCCCGGCTCCAATAACCGGGGAATCCCCTACTCTTCCATGCATTTTAAAAGCCAGGCCGCTCGTAGAACAGGCACCGCACATTTTCCCTTGATCGTCAATGGCGAGAATACCAATCGTATCATGATTTATGGGTCTGTAATCATTATCTTTTACCCATCGCTCCCAGGCTTTTCTCGCCTCATCAGTAAGGAGATTTTCTTTTTCAAACCCTTGTGACAAGGCAAATTCCAATGCCCCTTCCCCACTTAGCATCACGTGCGGGGTTTCTTCCAATACTTTTCTGGCAACCGAAATGGGATGCTTGATATGCTGCAGGAAAGTTACCGATCCGGCCTTTCCGAATTCATCCATAATGCAGGCGTCAAGGGTAACGATCCCATCCCTGTCAGGTAATCCGCCATAGCCAACACTCATATCCTCCGGGTCTGCTTCAGGAACCCTGGCACCCGCCTCCACAGCATCCAGGGCTGATCCACCCTTAAGGATAACATCTACAGCCACTCTTGTGGCTTTACGATTATCCCAGGTAGCAATAGCAATAGGCAATCGGGATGATTGCGTATTGATTTCAAACAATCCTGAAGCCCTGGAAATTACGGGTGTCGCGGTGGATATAGCGCCCAGGACTGATCCCTTGATAAAATTTCTTCTTTTGATCATGGATTCTATTTTTTAACCCTGAAAAATATCCTTTTTAATTTCATTACTGAAATATAATGTGGATTATTTGGCAATTCAATATACAAATTATAGATTTTCACAAATCTTAGTACTATGAAACCTTTCTTTCTATATCATTTCCCGCTGACCATACTAATAATTGTATTTACATTAGCTTGTACACAAGAAAAGGAAGAAGGGACTGGTGAATCAGATCCAAAGTCAGACAATATTGAAAGACCCGATAACAGGACTGTTATAGCCTTTGGTTCCTGCTCAAAACAATATAATCCGAATCAGAGATGGGCTGATGTCCTTAAGAATGATCCGGATATATGGATATGGTTGGGAGATAACATCTACGGCGACACACATGACATGGCGTTCATGTCGGAAAAATATGCCCATCAAAAAGCAGACACAGGGTATCAAAAGCTGCTGAAATCCGGAGCCAATATTATTGGAACATGGGATGACCATGATTATGGTGTCAATGACGGTGGGAAAAATTATTCGAAAAAGGATGAAAGCAAGGAATTGTTTATTGACTTTCTGGATATCCCTGATGATAATCCAATAAGGAACCATGATGGGGTGTATCAATCCTATGATTATAATTTTAACGACCATCTTTTGAAAATTATACTGCTGGATACAAGGTATTTCAGAGACACCATTGAAAGGAATTTTATGACCAGGGCGTACAAACCAAATATGGAGGGCGATATACTTGGAGAAGCCCAATGGGAATGGCTTGATAAGGAGATGAATAATAGCGATGCTGACCTGATACTACTGGGATCCAGCATACAGGTAATCCCCGAGGAACAGATCTATGAGAAATGGGCAAATTTCCCTTCAGCAAGGAAAAGGCTGTTTAATCTTCTTAAAAAATACCCTGACAAAAGAATCGTAATCCTTAGTGGCGACAGGCATATAGCCGAGATCTCTGAAATTGTACTGGAGGGCCTTAATTATCCACTGTATGATTTTACGAGCAGCGGACTTACCCATACCTGGCAAAGGGAAGATGAGGAACCGAATAAATACCGCATCAGCGATTTTGTTATTAACCTGAATTTCGGCGTGATTTTAATAGACTGGGAGGAAGATAAGAGACATAAAATCACATTCCAGATCAAGGGTGAGGGAAATTCGATTCTTTATGAATTCGAACCTTCCCTATATAATTAACTTTTGAGGCTAATTAATATTTGGGAACAGTGGGATCTATTTCATCTGCCCAATCTAATATTCCCCCTTTGAGATTATATAGATTATCTAAATTAAAATGCTGTTCAAGCGCTCTGATCACATTGGCACTCCTGTTGCCGCTTCTGCAATAGATCACCACTTTTTTGTTTTTATCAATTCTATCCACATTCTGAAAAATCTGTCCCATCGGGATCAGTTCTCCACCGATGTTACAGTAATCGTGTTCTCTTAATTCCCTTACATCGATCAACTGAAAGTCATCCTTTGCGTCGATCATTTTTTTCAACTCGTGAACGTTAACTTCTTTCATAGGAATATTATTTGTTTGATCAAACACCCGATTTTTATTCAAATAACATGATGTTCATATCATTTTTAATAGTTTAGCAGTTTAAATTCTGCTAAGATCAATTTATAATCTGCAAACATAACATTATTTCTTAAATAATAATCATGAGGATCATCCTGGAAAGACAGAATAAAGCTGTGCACCTTAAAGCGCGTAATGAGGATGGGGCAAGAATTGATATAGACGGGGCCCCGGCAATTGGAGGAGAAAACAAGGGATTACGCCCAATGCAACTAATGTTAGCCGGACTGGGTAGTTGCAGCACAATGGATATAGTAAGCATTTTAAATAAACAGAAACAGGATCTTACTGACATCCGGATAATAATAGATGGCAATCGTGAGAAAGGAAAAACACCCTCTCTGTTTGAGGATATACATGTACATTTTATATTAACCGGAAATTTAGATGAAAAGAAGGTGAAACGGGCCATCGACCTTTCTATGAATACCTATTGTTCTGTTTCAAAGATTATTGAAAAAACTGCCCGGATCACTTATTCATATGAAATTAAAACGACCTGAAATGAAGGATTACAAACATTTTGAAACAAAAGCTGTCAGATATCAGTCTGATCAAACGTATAATAAGGAACATTCAGTTCCTATATATGCGACTTCAAGTTTCCTCTTTGATAATGCCGAAGAAGCAAGGGCTCTTTTTGACAATGAAATAAAAGGGAATATTTATACCCGTTTTTCCAATCCGAATAATGAAGAATTTATTACCAAGCTATGTCTTCTTGAGGGATTGGATGATGGTGTTGCCACTTCTTCCGGTATGGCCGCTATGTTCTTAAGCATAGCTTCCTTCCTGGAACAGGGGGATCATTTGATTGCATCAAGGGCTGTATTTGGTTCTACGCATCAGATTATAACCCAGGTATTGCCAAAATGGGGGATTACGCATACTTATGTAGATACCAACCATCCTGAAACCTGGGAAGGCGCTGTCTTACCAAATACTAAAATGCTATTCCTGGAGACACCTTCGAATCCGGGACTGGATATCATTGATCTTGAAATAGCTGGGAAATTTGCTGAAAAGCACAATTTGATTTTTAATGTTGATAACTGCTTTGCCACGCCATACCTGCAAAATCCGGCCAAATGGGGGGCTCATCTGGTTAGCCATTCTGCAACGAAATTTATTGATGGCCAGGGACGCGTAATTGGTGGGGCGATCCTGGGCAATAAAGAACTCATAGAAAAGGTGCGGTTTCTTAACCGCCATATAGGCCCTTCGATGTCACCTTTTAACAGTTGGATCTTATCAAAGAGCCTTGAAACACTTGCTGTAAGGATGGACAGACATTGCCAGAATGCCCTCGAACTTGCCAGGTTTCTCGAAGATCATACTGAGGTAAACTGGGTTAAATACCCTTTTTTACCTTCTCACCCCAAGTATGAAGTCGCAAAAAAACAAATGAACCAGGGAGGAGGCATGGTAAGTTTTGAAATTAAGGGAGGAATTGAACGGGGAAGTAAATTCCTGAATAACGTGAAAATGATGTCTTTGACGGCAAACCTTGGAGATACCAGAACCATAGCTACCCATCCTGCATCAACTACGCATTCAAAGTTATCAGACGAAGACAAGATGGCTGTTGGGATCACAGATGGATTGATCAGGATATCTGTTGGGCTGGAACATATCAATGATATTATCGAGGATATAGAACAGGCCCTGGAAAAAAGTAAGATATAACTCAATCATCAATTATTAAGACCTTTTGTATAATATTATTTAGCCCGGATAAAATTCATACGTATATTTAACTACCTGTTCGAGAGATTGGTCCCGGATCTGTAAGATTATAGGACCATACATTTTTTTATAAATGATCAAGGATTTATTTATCCATCAACTACGGCAAGCTGTTCGTCACAGAAGTTGGGATAAACAGGTAGCGACAAACATTTTTTTAGGCATCTTATTCACCCTCATTTTTATTAACATTCTGATGCTGGGATATGCTATTGATGATATCCTTAAAACCTTTTATCCCGACAAAGATCCCGTAGAACAGTTTACGAGCTTTATGCTCTATTATGCCCTGGCTGACTTTGTTCTTAGATTTATGCTACAGGAGGTGCCTTCTCTATCTATTCAACCTTATCTGTTATTTCCAGTAAAAAAGAGTACACTGATCCATTATCTTTTATCTAAGACCTTATGGAGTTTTTTCCCCCTAATTCCACTTCTGGTCCTTATCCCATTTGGGATAAAAATATTATCCGTTTCCTTCCCTCTATCCAGCATAATTTTATGGACATTCGGGATTTACCTCTTTTTTAATTCGATCAGTTATATCGCACTTTTTCTTAAAAGAAAAATTCACTTTAATCCTGGCATTATTGCGATCCTGATTTTGTGCTTTATCGTCATAATTCTTCTGGAAAGGGATGGTATTATCTCCCTATCTCGTTTATCCACCAGGTTTTTTATGGTTCCACTTCAGGATCCGATATATAATTCGGTTTTTCTAATCTTATTCATACTAGGCTATTCTGCAAATTTTATTTATCTCAAAAGACATGCATATGCAGA
Organism: uncultured Cyclobacteriaceae bacterium; assembly: GCA_965365275.1. GTDB lineage: Bacteria > Bacteroidota > Bacteroidia > Cytophagales > Cyclobacteriaceae > JAGTVG01. Next base: position 11,658 of record CBDUBA010000057.1, read on the forward strand.
AGAGATCATACCAAAACAAAAAATCCGAAAAACTCAACAAAACTTCCATTATTTGAATAGAATGGGTGCTTTTGGAGATTTAATAGCGATGGAGTTACGTCTGATCATGCGAAACAGGAGGATCCGTTCGACGGTATTTTTATCATTATGGATGGTGGCGCTTGCCTGGCCATTTTACAAATATTATTATCCTTATCTTGAGAAAGAGGAAAAAAGTCCGGAATATAAAGAGTCTGAATTGTTAATCCCCGGAGATAATCAGCATAAGGTAGTTTTGAATGTCTTTCCTGATATACCCCCACCTTTAAATCAGATATGTGTTGCCGGTGATCATGAGAATTTCGGCAATTGGAAGGCTGATCAGGTACCTCTCCGGCAAAAGGAAGACAGTTCCTGGACACGTTCGTTTATTTTTGAAAAAGGAACTGAATTGAGTTTTAAGATCACAGGAGCTGATTGGGGGAATGAAGCATTGTATACGGAAGGAATAGTGCCTGAGCCCTTTAAAATGACAGTTGACAGAGATACAACGATAAATATCACTGTAAGGGCCTGGAAAGAGGATAAAGTTTACAATATGATATCGGGGGCGATGTTGATCTATGCAGGCGTGTTCTTTATTGGCATGTTTATTATTACATACGGACAATTTTTATATGCCTGGGAAGCGGGATACTTTGATTTTTTACTGGCAAGAAAGATTGACTACAGGAAGTATCTGTGGGTAAAAGTTTTCCTTTTATCGGCAACTTGTATTGGTGCGTTTCTATTAATTGCACCTTTCATAATCAACAACAGTCTTGCGTTTAAATCATTGACGGTGGCCTTGTTTTATAACCTGGGGATAAATCTTCCTTTAATGCTTTATCTGTCTCTTTATAACCGTTCGAGAATTGATATTTCTGCAGGAGCATTCAGCATGCAGGGAAAGAGCGGTCAACAGGTCGTCAATGTTTTCATTCTTATCCTTACACCCGCTGTCCTAAGTGGGTTCTTTATCAATCATTATGGGATTGAGAATTGTTTCCTGATCCTGGGTGGAATAGGGCTGACAGGGATCTTGTTTACACCGATTACATTTAATGCTATTTTCAGATTATTTATTAAGAAGAAACATATAATGGGCGCCGCATTCAGGGATCCCATTTAAACGAAATCAAAATGATTGAAATAAAAAACCTGATAAAAAAGTATGGTGGTATAGCCGTTCTGGACATTCCCGACCTGATCGTTAAAAAAGGAGAATCTTTTGGCCTGGTTGGTAACAACGGGGCTGGGAAGACCACCCTGTTCAGCCTTATTCTTGATTTAAGACGTGCTACAAGCGGATCGGTATTCATTAAAAATCATGATGTATCCAAATCGGAAGACTGGAAGAATTATACAGGCTCCTATATAGACGAAAATTTCCTGATTGATTTCCTTACACCCGAAGAATATTTTCAATTCATAGCCAATTTACACGGTATATCCGCAGGAGATCTCAAGAATTTTTATACGAAATACGATGAACTGTTTGCCGGGGAGATATTGGGGAAAAAGAAATATATACGGGAACTCTCCAGGGGAAATCAGAAAAAGGTAGGAATAGCCGGGGCTCTTTTGTCTAAACCGGAGGTCCTGGTATTGGATGAACCTTTCTCTAACCTGGATCCCTCCTCACAGATCCGGCTGAAAAATATCTTCAAGACAATGAAGTCAGAAGACTCCGTTACTATGTTGATCTCCAGCCATGACCTGAACCACGTGACTGAAGTATGTGAAAGGATCGTGATCCTGGACAGAGGCAATATCGTACATGATCTGCAAACAAGTAATAAAACACTGGAAGAACTGGAACGTTATTTTGCCGTTTAAAAACTGGGTTTTTTAGCTCAAAATGGAAGAAATGATCCATAAAAAAATTATCTTTAATATAAGATTAAAATTGACTTTTAGATTATAAAACCATGGCTGAACCACAATGTGAAAACTGTAAATTAAGAGCAAAATATGATGCCAAACCAAAATCGTTATTAGGCAGGTTCTGGAAATGGCATATCTCATTCTGCCCGGGATGGAAAGCATACATCCGGACGCAGTCTGAAGAAAAGAGGACCATGTTATTTGAAAGATATGGAACAATAAAATATTAATTATGGATAAATCAGAAATTGCAATTGAAACGTTTAACAATGATTTGAACTGTGCTCAATCTGTTATTGGCGCATATGCCGATCAATATAACCTGGACCAAAATACCCTGTTTAAGCTTGCTTCCGCATTCGGTGGGGGTATGGGACATACCAATGGTGTTTGTGGTGCAATAAGTGGTGGTTTGATGGTTCTCGGATTAAAGCATAACTCAAAACAATTCGATAAGGAAACAACCTATGCTCAGACCCGGCATTTGATGGACGAGTTTATTAAAAGAAATGGCACCAGAGACTGTGAAAAATTGATTGGTGTGGATCTTATGACTGAAGAAGGCAAGAAAGAATTCAAAGAGAAAGGAATAAAGAAAAAGGTCTGTGAAAAATGTATTGCAGACGTAATGGATATTATTGAGAACTATTAAATCTATTCTTTCTGTCCAGAATCCAACATCCTTCGTTGGATCTCTTCAGGGCTAAGATGTTCAAATTTATTGGCAATCCACCATTGGTTCTTCTGTTCATCAACAACGCCACATTCGCGAAATCCATAAAACTGATTGACAGGTTTCATCAGTGATTTGGCACCGTAATTTATGGCACGCTGATAAACTTTGTCCACATCCTCAGTAAAAACATAATTTATACTCCGCTCCTGAGGAAGGCCAGGTCGCGTTTTACCTATAATAATTGCTACTTCATAAAGCATCCCTACGACATGAATGATCGACCCGTCGGGTGTCCTCAGAGGTTCCCTGAACTTGACATCAAATACCCTGGTTAAAAAATCTACTTGTTTTTCAACACTTTCTACCATAAGATAAGGGGTTATAGAACTAAATCCCTCCGGGGCTATTGATTTGTATATATCTGGCATGGGTTTATAAGTTTCTTATTGGATACTTTTTTAACATGATTAACCAACAAACAAGGGTGTACTGTGCTGAAATCATCAGCCAGGGTGATTGAGTTATCCTTTTGGATTGGAGAAGTTGTTTCCTGTCCTTAAGGACTTATTCCCGATCAGCTAAACCTGTTTCTGGACCTCCTGGATTTAGCCCTGAGTTGGAGGGCCACTTGATATATTCTTACTCCTTTCTATGGATTGCAAGGCAAGGTAGTTGTCTCCAAATTTTCGGAGGTTCTCAATTTCAACATCGTATTGGTCAAAATGCCGCTCTTCATCTTCAACCAAAGATTCAAATAACTTTTTTGATACTGAATCAGCATTCTCGGTGCACTCATTGGCCCACAGATTATAGTCTCTGGCACTTTCTTCTTCCATACTCCTGGCCAGTTCAAGCATTTTGGGAACATCCCGTATGGTTTTAGTCTCCTCGGCAGCCTTCATAATGACATCACCACCCAAAAACAATATGCGTTCGGCCAGGCGCTCCACATGTATCATTTCTTCAATGGCAGTTCTTTTAAACAAACTTGCAAGCAGATCATAACCGAGATCATCACAGTGGATATGAAAATACATATATTGATGAACAGCGTATAATTCATCTGCTGCTGCCTTATTTAATAATTCTATACTTTTTTCTTTCATAATTTATGCTGTCTGTAAATGAAAATTTATTGCTTAACTTTTTTCCAGTCATCGGAAGATGAAACATGCAATTTCCCGTCATTTTTGTCAAGAATGAAATCAATTATATATTGTTTGGAGCACCCCTGGAACCAGATATCTCCCGTGCATTTAAAAATAATGGGGTATGAATAGCCATATGGTTTTTTAAATTTCACTTTTTTATTTTCCTTATCAAGTGGAAATCCCCACTCAAACTGTATAATGCCTTCCTTACATTCGTTTCCGGCCTTTACAAAAATGTCATATTTATATTCGCCTGTTCCATCTTCCCTGAGAGTCAGATAACCTGACTTCTGCCCCTCGTACAATCCGAAGAACATTTCATCTGCCTCATTGGTTACCCGGATCTTCTCTCCATCGATCCAAAAATCTTTGACTTTTTCCTTTACCCCCGAATCAGCATAACCAGGAGATCCTCCAAACTGAACAATTAAAATTAAGTAAATAAACAGCTGTAACATACCACGGAAATATTTCCTCTAATATCAAAATTTTATTCGAACTTGGCATTTAATTTCGGCTTTTTTATTACCTGGGATCATATTAATTCCATTGCCAATGTTTTCAATATCCAGATAATAGAAAATAGATGTTTTTATCCAGAAATCCAGTATCCTGAACGGGCTGTACTTGAACAGTACATAAGCCCGCAAACCATGGCCATTATAGGTTGCCATATTGTAAGAATACAATACATCATGTTCATACAGATAATGACGATTTACATATTCCTCAGAATTGAAATACGCCAATCTTGTCTTTAACTGAAAATTAGGTTTAACTAACAGCACATCCTGTGAGAAACTATATCCAAAAGTCGTGATTTCATTAAATCGATAGGCATTCCCCAATATTCTTGTTTGAAATGTCCAAGATCTTCCAGCCTGTAATGCAATCCTTAATTGACCATTTCTTTTTATACCTGCCAATGTCTCATGCAAAGGGATTTGCATTCCTGATTTATTCCGGTATTTTGATTCTACTTTATAGGTCAGGTTAAAAGCCAATGATGATCCCGGATCAAATCTCAGAAAAATAAGATATTCATGGCCGGTTGATGGTGTGGTCAGGTTATGTCTGAGCCATTTTGATCTGAAAATATCGAAAAATGCCCTCAATTCTAGATGAGCTGCCGGCTTGATCTTTACTCCCCAGTAGATCCCTTTTTCATTATTTGGATCTGAATATTCTGAAAAAGCTCTACCATATTTGGTATAAAATCCTGGACTGTAATGCCTGACCAGAAGTGTGGTTTCAAATTCTGGCAGGATGTTGGCAATGAGCCCCTGCACAATTCCAATCCCATTCCCCTTTGACAGGGCTGCTTCCCCGAAAATATTGAGTTTTCCCCTTGACAGGCCGTAGTAGATCCCGCCAATTCTGTTTATCCTTCCGGAAAACTCATATTGATTATAATTCCTGGTACTTTTATGTATGGGATAGTTCCAGTAATTAAAGATACATGAAACACCGATATTCAAATTACCGGAGATTAATGAAAGACTCGAATTAAAGCCTGTTGAATACTCTGTTAATTGTTGCTTTTTAATTATCTCGGAAGGCGTCCGGTGATATCCTGTTTCCGATAATCCCATAGCAAAGTATTCGCTTATTGCAGAACCTGCTGTGTCTAAATAAATGGTCGCATCCTGTAGTTTCCTTGATCCAAATCCTGTGAAAGTAAAATTGCGGATACCTAAAGTAAAGCAAAGCCCTCTGAAAAACCTTGATTCGGAAGCGCCCTGATAAGGGAAGTTTCCACTGTATCTGTTTCTAACAGATCCAACTGTTTCTGAACCCTTCTTCATAAATCCCCGTCCATAGATCAGGCCCTCCCCATAATGCATTTGGAAATCACCTACAATTATCTCCTTCACAATACCACGGTTCAAAATACGGAAGTAGCCTGCATAATGATCGAATCCATAGAATTGAAATGCAGGATCGAAGAAAAACGGTTCCCCTGCATCTTTTTCGAATGTTATTCCAATATCAAAATCATTGGATTCATGTATCTCAAATCTGCCGTACATATAATTTGGTGACCCGTAGAAATACTGCTTTCCTGTCGTCAATAAATTATTCCCTGGATTTATATAACCTGTTTGCCTATTTAATACCCTTCCATATCTCAGGATGAATGATTTTCTGGAAGTTTTCAGGATATTCCCCATCATAGGGATGGTATCACGGGTTAAAGAATTCCCGCAAATTTTTATAAAGGGAATAAGGAGGCCGATTTTTGATGAATCAACACCCTGAATTAAATATAATTCGAAATGACTTAAGATATCACCATATTCAGCCCTGAAGCTTAAAATACTTTCGACTTCAGATTCAGATAGTAAAGGTATAGTCAGTAGTTCACTTCGCCCGGCCTTATTGATGGGTATAGGATGATCAAGAAGATTGAAAAGTGTTTCATGAATAGCATCCAGATCTGCCTCCTCATCCGCCACAGGTAGGATGTAATCAAGGATCCTTTCAAAATCTGGTGTGTTATCCTGACCATATAGGTCTATTACTATAAAAACCATAAAAAAAAGTACTTTGATTTTCATGGTCTGGAAAAATTTACATTAACTGATAATTCGTTTGATAAACCCAGAACAGGATGTATTATAACAGCATAATCCAATCTGAATCTACCAGGGCTGAATCCTATCCCCATTGTCGATTGAAGGGTATTTATGTTAAATCCGGTTCTCAGGGCTACCTTACTTCTAACACTATATTCAAATCCAATAGTCACATTAGAGGCCGTATTGAATTTCCATTTATATTCAATATTAGCCATGAGGTTCTCAGATGGTCGATAGGATAATCCTGTTTTTAGAATCGTATTCAGAGATCCCGGGTAGTCAGGTCTTTGACCAGATCTGAATGGGTGGAACAAGTATCCACCAATGATAATTTTACTTCTGATCTTTACTAATCCTCCAAATTCAAAAGATACAGATCCGGCGGTTCCATAATTTGGGATAAGGAATTGAATATAACCAATTTGTATACCTAAACTGATAAAACGAATCTGGTGACTGTAACCCAGGCTTATTTTTTGTTCGCTGAGGTCTTCATTTCCAAATCTGTATACATTTACACTCCCAGTGCCTTTAAGAAATCCTGCATTCAATCCCACCCCGATTTTCAGAAGATCAGGGATCCCATAAAGGATTGATGTAGAAAAGCAAGCAGAAATTCCCTTTTGACCGGCCAGGGCGCCTATGTTGTTGAATCCGGCATAGGCATCAGAAATTGTAATAGAACTGCCCGCCATACCTAATGACCTGGCTCCTAACTCAAAGTTGCCATTCTGAGCAATTACCTTCAGGTAAGCAAAATGCAAACAGAATAGTATTCCGACTAGAAATTTCATAATTGCTGGTTGAATTTCAATAAGAATAAATTCTATATGTTAAGAATCAGGCTATGGATATGTGTAAGTAATTCCTGAGACCTTGGGTTGAATCCTGGTTTTAAAAAAAGCTGGTTCCGAAAAGAAATTTACTAAAAAATAAAAAAAAAGTCAATTAAAACCAGGCGGAGAAAACTAGTATTTTTCTATTCTTCCTCTACAATCTCATCTGATTTCAATTGTTTTTCATATAATTCCTTATACACCCCGGCTTTATCCATCAAGGTGTTGTGATTGCCCTGTTCAATGATCCGGCCATTATCGAGAACAATAATTTGGTCAGCCAGTTTTGCAGATGAAACCCGATGGGAGATTATTATGGAGGTTCTCCCTTTCATGATTTCATGAAGATTATTTAATATATTATTTTCAGTTTTTGTATCAACAGCTGACAGGCTGTCGTCAAGTATAAGGATTTTAGGATTCCTGACCAGTGCCCTGGCAATTGACAGCCTTTGTTTCTGACCACCTGAAAGTGTAATTCCTCTTTCACCTAAAACTGTATTGAATCCATCCGGCAGATCAATTATGTTTTCATGAAGATCGGCATCAATGGCAGCCTGTATAATCCGCTCATCCTCAAGATTCTCACTTCCAAAAGCTATGTTTTTATCAATTGAATCACTGAACAAAAAAACATCCTGAGGAACATACCCAATCTGACTTCTTATATACTGAATATTGAAATCGCCCAGATCTGTACCGTCTATAAGAATTTTACCATCGGATGGATCGAATAAGCGGCATATCAGATTAGCAATTGTACTTTTACCGGAGCCGGTAGTCCCGATTACCGCCAGAGTTTTCCCCTTTTTAACCTCAAAGGAAATGTCTTTTAGGGCATTTATCCCTGAATCCTCATAGGTAAAATAAACATTTTCAAATTTTATATCACCCTGGATTTCATTGGTCAGGTCTTTATATGACGTTATTGGATTTTTCTCCTGCAAAAATTCATTTATCCTTTTCTGGGAGGCAGCGGCTCTTTGGACAATACTGGTTATCCAGCCCAGGGATGTAACAGGCCAGGTAAGCAAGTTTATGTAAATTATAAATTCAGCAATATTTCCAAAGCTCAGTGTACCGTTAATAACTTCCGTCCCCCCTACAAACACGGTTATGACGATGCTTAATCCTATTAAAAAAAGAATCAGTGGAAAAAACAATGCATTTACTCTTGTCAGACGCAGTGATTTTAATTTGTATTCCTCACTTTTTTGGGAAAAACGCTCAGCGCTCTCCTGTTCTCTGGCAAAGGATTTTAATACCCTGATCCCGGAAAATGCCTCCTGGACGAAAGTAGACAATCCGGATAGACTTCTCTGTATCTCTTCTGACCTTCTGTTTATTTTATTATGGACGTAATAAATACTAAAAGAAAGAAAAGGCAAGGGCATCAATGCATACATGGTCAGCTTGAAGTTTATTGTAAACATGATGGGTATGAGCATTAAAAACAGGGTAAAGAGATTTAATCCGTACATAATAGCCGGGCCAATATACATCCTTACCTTACTGACGTCTTCAGAAATTCTGGCAAGAAGGTCACCAGTATTGTTCCTTCTGTAAAAACTAAGCGGGAGGGATTGATATTGTTGGTATATTTCGTTTTTCAGGTCATACTCGATATGTCTTGACATGACAATAATCGTCTGCCTGACAAGAAAAAGAAAAAACCCTCTTAGCAGGGCCATTCCTAATATTATAAGGCCATAAACAACGACACTTCGTTTGATGTTCTCATTATATTCTTCCTGGATTGTATGACCTTCAAAAAGTTTGTAAACGTTTATATTATCAATTACCAGGTCGAGTGCATATCTGACGTACTGTGCCGGAAGTATTTGAAAGATGTTAGAAATAACAATAAATAAAAGGCCCAACAGCAAGAGGTGCTTATATTTTAGAAAATATTTGTTGAGATGGGCAAGTTCCTTCACTGCTAATTAACTAGTTTTTCTGTATAAAGTTTGATTTACAAATTCGATTGATATAAAATTGAAAATGCGCTACTTTTGTGGTACTTTGGAATATCTTCAATTGAAACCAAATCAATTAAGGTTCTAAAATATTAAACTTTTAACCCAAAAATAAATGATAGACTTAAAACAAGAGGAAAAGGTTGGGTCCGTATCTGTGTTCAGCAGTTTATCCGAACATGGTCATGAACAGTTGGTTTATTGTTACGATGAGCATACAGGTTTAAAGGCAATTATAGGCATACATAATACTGTTCTGGGCCCCTCACTGGGGGGAACCAGAATGTGGGATTACAAATCCGAAGAAGAAGCCCTGATGGATGTGCTTCGTTTATCGCGTGGCATGACTTTCAAAGCCTCAATATCCGGTTTGAATTTAGGGGGAGGGAAAGCTGTGATCATAGGAGATGCAAAGAAATTAAAATCCGAAGCTTTATTAAGAAGGTTTGGCCGGTTCGTTGAAAGTCTGAAAGGAAAATACATCACCGCCGAGGATGTAAATATGAGTCCTGAAGATATGGAATATATTTCCATGGAAACAAAATATGTTACCGGTCTATCTGAAAAAATGGGAGGTGCAGGAGATCCCTCACCATTCACCGCCTATGGTGTTTATATGGGGATGAAGGCATGTGCCAAGGAAGCCTATGGAAATGATAGCCTGGAGAATAGAAAAGTGGCTGTACAAGGTGTGGGTCATGTGGGTCATTACCTTGTGAAGCACCTTATCGAAGAGGGGGCAAATGTTCTTGTATCTGATATTTACGAGGATAAAATCAAAGAAATAACCAGGGAGTTCAAGGTTACCGTAGTTGATGAAAATTCAATTTACACTGAAAAAATGGATATTTATGCTCCTTGTGCCCTGGGTGCAACAGTTAACGATCAGACAATTGATTCACTTCAGTGTGACATTATTGCCGGTGCCGCCAATAACCAGCTTGAAGATGAACATAAACATGGCAATATATTATTAAATAAAGGGATAATTTATGCCCCGGATTTCATGATCAATGCGGGCGGCCTGATCAATGTTGGGCTTGATTATCTTGGAAATTACAGCCGGGATAGAGTATTTAAGAAGGTGGAGCGCATCTATAGCACCGTTCTGGATATTATTCACAAATCCAGAGAGGAAAAGACTTCTTCACAGGAAGCGGCTATAAACATAGCTTCACAAAGGATCCTGGATGTCGGCAAGGTAAAAGCGCATCTGTAATATGGATAATTCAATATGTTAAACAGGCGAATTCTTAGATCAAAAGCACTGCAATGTTTGTATGCTTTTTATAAATCTAAAGAGGCAAACTACAACTTAGCCCTTGATTATATTCGCGATAGATTCCTGCCTGATCTGAACTCGATGGAACCAATCGATAAGTCTGAACTTAATTTGAAAAAAAGAGATTCCATTAAAACTTTTGAGCAGAATTTTAAGCATGATTCGTTTGTTAAGCTACAGGGTAGTGAAGAGGATATAGAGGTGGCCGCTCATGATGCGTATATCGATTATGAAAAACAAAACGAAGAAGATTATAAGCGATATAGAATGAATATGCTGAAAGATGTGGAACGGATCTTTGAGCTTTATTTGTGGATATTAATGATACCTGAGGAACTGATCCGGATTATGGAAAATGACCCTACAGGAAAACTCAGCATAAAGAATAAAAGATTTATTGAGAATCCAATTATAGCATTATTACGTAATAATAATAGATTTCAAAAAGGTATTGTTGATTACAAGCTTTCCTGGACTAAGGAAACCGACTTGTTATACAATTTGTTTAAAAATTCAGTAAATCAGGATGAAGATTACGAATCATATATAAAGGGTAAAAAAGAAAAAAAGGATAATTTTACAGCTGATAAAAAATTAATACTGCATCTTTATAAAAGTCTTCTGTTTAAAAATGATGCTTTTCAGGAATTTATGGCTGCTATCGATTTAAGCTGGAATGAAGACAAGCACGTAATACGAAGCATGATCGTGAAGACCTTTAAAAATATCGAGGCAGAAGATACTGATATTGAATTGGCGGTATTAAGCAATAACTGGGAAGAAGATCGTTCTTTTTTTAAGAAGTTATTTGAAATATCCGTAAGTAAGGATAAGGAATTTGATAAATTAATAGCTGAAAAATCCAAGAACTGGGATATTGAAAGAATGGCTATCATGGATAAAATTATTCTTAAAATGGCCATTGGAGAAATGATCTATTTCCCTAATATCCCCGTAAAGGTTACTATAAATGAGTATATTGAATTATCGAAAAATTTCAGTACTCCTAAAAGTAAGAAATTTGTTAACGGTATCCTTGATGTTCTGTCTGAGGAGTTGATAGAACAGGGTGTCGTTAAAAAAAGTGGTAGAGGATTAATTGACAATAAATAAATTAGATATGAGTAATTCATCAAAATCATTACTGGCATTCTTGATAGGTGCTGCTACAGGAGCAGTCATTGGTTTATTGTATGCCCCTGAAAAAGGAACTCATACAAGAGAAAAGTTATCATTCCTATTAGACAAGTATAAAAAAGAACTGGAGGACTTGTTGCAGGAGTTGGTAAAGGCTAAATCAACCACTGATACCGTAGCAAAATCAGAAGGTCAGAAAGTAATTAAAAACGCTAAAGATAAAGCTGAAAAGCTTCTTGAAGACGTCGATGACCTGATTGGTCAAATAAAAAGTAAAAACGATTAATTGACATGAGGCATTTAAAAACTTTACAATTCGCAGTTATTATCTTAATTCTGTATTCCTGCTCTTCAGATTCCAAGCTTGAAAGAAGAATTACAGCACTGGAAAGAAGGGTAGCCAATTTAGAATCAGGGAATACGGCCACAAAACAACCTGTTCGCAGCAATGTTTCACTGGCTTCTAATCCTGAAAAAATAAATGATGATACACCAAAAGCTGTTTTTTCTGCAGAAAGCACTGAATTTGATTTTGGGACAGTCAAGGAAGGAGAAATTGTTAACCATATATTCAAGTTTACAAATACTGGTCAATCACCACTGATTATTGATAAAGCAACTGCTTCCTGTGGTTGCACAGTTCCTGACTGGCCTAAACATCCTATTGGGGTAGGTGAAACGGGAGAGATAAAAGTAAGATTCGATACGAAAGGGAAACCCAATCAGCAGATAAAAACAATTTCTATTATGGCCAATACAGAACCTACGCTGACCCGCTTAAGAATAAAAGGATTTGTGACGCCTAAAAGCCAGCAAACAGCCGGACCTGTTAAATAATTTTTAAAATAAATAGATTAGTGATGTTAGATTTCATTTTATTGCAAACACCATCAGGAGGTCAATCATTATATGGGAACCTGCTATTAATTGGTGGTATAGTCCTGATATTTTATTTCTTCATGATAAGACCTCAGCAGAAAAAGCAAAAGGATCAAAAGAGATTTCTTGAGGAAGTTAAAAAAGGAGATAACATAGTAACCATAGGAGGCATTCATGGAAGGATTGCATCAATGGATGGTGAGACTATTATTCTTGAAGTGGAAAAAGGTGGTAAAATAAAACTGGATAAATCTTCAATATCTCTGGAAGCCAGCAAAAGATATAAAAGCGGGAAATAATTTGCGTAATTTGATTGGATAGTGTCAACAAAATATGGAGATGGCTAAAATCTATCGTCAGACCGAGTAATAAGGATCTGAAAATAGTTATTCTATGTATTATTGGAGCTACTATTATTTGGTTTTTAAGTGCCCTGAACAAGAATTACACGACTGTAATTAAGTGCCCCATTGAGCTTTCCTATGCAAATGACAGCACAATAGAGGTTATAAATCCACCAAGAAACGTTCAGGTAAATGTTTCCGGTGTCGGATGGGACCTTTTAAAAGAATCTTTATCATTCAGACGCGATCCTCTGCTAATTTCTGTGGAAAATCCACTCGAAACCAAGCGGATAGCAGGGTATACGATTCAGCCTCTCTTATCCCAGCACTTGAGTTCTCTGAATCTCAATTTTGTAGTTACGGATACTATATATTTTGATATTCAACGGCTACGGAACAAAAAGTTATTCGTATACGTTGACAGCAGCAAAATCAGCTTAAAAAGATTTCATCAAATTGTGAGCCCACTGAACGTCCGTCCTGATTCAGTTACCATTACCGGACATGAATCCCTGATAACGACATTAAACGATACCCTAACTGTTCATTTGCCCCAGGATGAAATAGATAACGATTATTCTGAAAAGATATACATTGACAATTTTGATTTAAGTTTGGTTTCCTTCTCCCCATCAGAAATAGACATAAGTTTTAATGTATCGGAATACGTGAATCATAGAACTGACCTTGAGATCCAATTGGTCAATTTCCCAATGGACTCCTCTGCATATATTGAACCAGGAATTGTGCAATCGAGTTTTCTTATACAGGAAGAGATGCTGGATAATTTTCCGAAATCCAAATTTGTTATAATTGCAGATTTTAACAATGTGAATCTTCAGGATTCTACAGTCAATATTGAGTTAATAGAATATCCTGATTTTGTTCAGGACATTGAACTGGACACAACCCTTTTTAAAGTTAGATACAGGTAACAATATGTCTGTAAAAGTTGGTATAACAGGGGGAATAGGTGCAGGGAAAAGCCTGGTAGCCAATATATTCAGAACCTTTGGAATTCCTGTATACAACTCTGATACAGAAGCAAAACGTTTAATGAACGAGGATCCCTACCTGAAAGAACAGATCATAAATCTGTTTGGTAAGGAAGCTTATACAAATAACATGTTGAACAGAAATTATCTCAACGAAGTTGTATTCAAGAATCATGAAAATCTGACCAGGATGAATGAACTGGTTCATCCAGCTGTAATCCAGGATTATAATTCCTGGCTGACCAAATACAGCGATAAAGCAATGACTATAAAAGAGGCCGCATTGCTTTTTGAATCAAATTCCTACAAAGACCTCGACTATACAATTCTGGTATCTGCACCAAGATCACTCCGGATAGGAAGGGTTTTGCTACGTGATGCAAACAGAACCAAAGAAGATATTGAAAATATTATTGAAAAGCAGATGAGTGAATCCAGTAAGAAGAAACTATCCGATTTTATAATTATTAATGATGGGAAAAGGATGGTCATTCCGCAGGTCCTTGAGATCTATGAATCTTTAACAAAAAATCATTAACTGGTTCTTACAGTAATGAGCAAGTAAATAACCTGGTATCCGCTTTTTTCCCCCTCAGGTTTATTCTTCCAATCTCCTTAAATTCCCATCCATTCAATGAGGTGAGTTTTCTTTTGAGATCATCTGAGAATAAGAGATTTACATTGTAATGATTACATTGACCTTCTATCCTGCTGGTTGTATTCAACACATCACCTGTATATACCACCTCCTGTTTAAAGCCACCCACCATCCCTGTAATCACTTTCCCGCAGTGAATTCCAGCCTTGAATCCGGGGACTAACTGATATTTACTCAAGTATTTTTCCTCCAGGTTTTTGATGGTATCGGCAATACTGAAGAAACATCGAAGGCAATTCCCATTTTCTATTCCTTTTTCGATTGGCCATGATATTACTACTTCATCTCCAACATACTGGTAAATTTCTCCATAATACGTTTTGATTGGTTGAGCGAGATCTTCGAAAAAATCTTTCAGCAACTCAAAATATTTTAAGTGTCCGAGCTTTTCAGCAATTGTGGTTGCTGAAATCATATCCAGGAACATAAACACCCGCTCAACTTCTTTTATCTCCTTCTTGTTATCATGAATATTGCCTGTAGCAGAATTTTGAGGCCTTATTGTCGGGATGGGTTTTGGCCCCATTTTAAATGCAGATAGTACGATACTGATAAACTTTGCACTATCCCATGGTTTTACAATGAAATCATCAGCTCCCTCTTTTATGGCCCTGATCGCTATGTCCAGATCACTATATGCGGTCATCATGATGACCCTTGTAAACGGAGCTTCTTTTTTAAATACCCGAAGAAGATTCAGACCCTCATCACCAGTTGTAGCCCCTATAGTATAATTCATATCAAGGAGGGCTACATCGATCCTGTTTGATGTTAAAACATCATAAAGTAATTCAGGATCTTCAAGGGTAATTACATCGGAAAATTGTTGACTCAACAGGTACTTCGATACCTTCAATACACTCTCATCATCATCAACAATTAAGATCTTTCCTTTCTCTTTATTCATCAGGCTTAATTGGTTGATCGACTCTTGGAAACTGATGTTACAATTATAGTTTATTATTCAAAAAAAATCATGGATCAGTTGCTTTTTCTGGGAGATTTTCAAAAATATTCAATTATTAATGAAGGAATTAAAAGCAATACTCCGAATAGATTAAATCCGTATTCAATTAATCTACGTATAGGGACCAGGATATTCTTGGCGAGTCAGGATATTCTTGGCGAGTCAGGATAT
>CBDUBA010000058.1:0-26305 GCA_965365275.1 uncultured Cyclobacteriaceae bacterium
GATTTTTTTTGTTTTCTGGATGCCGATGATTTTATGCCACCCCGAAGTTTAGAATTAAGATATCAGAAATTTCAGAATAATGACAACCTCGAATTTGTCGATGGAATTATTGATACTTTTTCCAGCGATCTTAAAACTAAAATAAATACATGGAAACCCTCTTACTCGGGCAATCCATTAAAAGAATTATTAAAAATCAATGATTCCTGTTTTTTTGGCCTGACTTGGATGATTAAAAAGAGAGCTGATATAACCTATCGATTTCCTGAGGATATAACCCACGGAGAAGATCTGCTCTTTTTTATTGAATTGGCAAGACATGGGGGAATATATGATTTTGTGGATGAAGCCGTACTTCATTATAGAAAGGGACACGAATCAGCAATGAGTGATTTAAGTGGATTAGAAAACGGGTACCATCAGGTTTATCAAGCGATAAAAGCTTCAAAATCAGCTTCAGCTAATCAGATTTTACATTTTAAGAGAAAAGCAAGAAAAATAATTTTTAATTCCTATCTTGGAAATTACCAAGTATTTAATGCATTGCGATCATTGGGGAGAAAATGGCAGTAAAAAAATGAACCTCCTTTTTATTTCTTACTGGGGTATTGAAGAGGGATTAACAAAAGCTAGCGTGATCCCACATGTTAAAATTCTGTCCAGTTATGATGAAATCACTAAAATTTTTCTGGTAAGCATTGAACGAGAATCAAAAGTCCACCCTGTATTTATATCAGAAAAGATTCATCATCTGCCTATTATGTCGAAATCAGGATCACTAAAGATATTGGGCCTTGCATTTGATTTCATCCGGATTCCAGAAATTCTCAAAACATTATGTAGAGAAAAAGGAATTGAAAAAATCCTTGCCAGAGGAACACTTGCAGGAACAATGGCTTACAAAGTATCAAAAATGACTAATATTCCCTTCTATGTGGAATCATTTGAACCCCATGCAGATTATATGAAGGAGACGGGAGTTTGGAGGAAATCAGGTATTAAATATAAACAACAAAAAAGGTGGGAATTGGATCAAATCAATAATGCATCCGGAATTATGACGGTAACTGATGGTTACACCAATCTACTAACAGATCAGTTCGCATCATTAAGGAATATTTTAACCGTACCGTGTGCCGTTGATCCCGACAAATTTAAGTTCAGCGCTCTTGACAGGGCGGATATCAGAAAGCAACTGAATATTAATCCAAAAAAGGTAATGGGGGTTTATCTTGGGAAATTTGGTGGTTTGTATCTGGATATAAACGAATTGAAATTTTTAAATGATGTTTTCCGGTATTTTGAAGATTTCGGATTAATGATCCTAACTCCAGATCCTGAAGATCATGTACGTGTATCCTTTGATTCAATTAACCTGACAGACGAAAAAATAGTTATTCGTAAAGTGCTTCATGATGATGTCCCAAAATTTCTTTCTGCAGCAGATTTCGGCCTTTCCCTAAATAAACGTTTTCCTTCAGGCAAATATCTTTCACCCATAAAAATAGGAGAATACTGGGCGAATGGATTGCCTGTACTTATGACGGAAGGCATTGGTGACGAACGCAATTTCCTGGAAAAAGAAAAGGGAGGAGTCATTTTTAATGAAAATAATTTAACATCATCATTAAAAAAACTAAAAAAAATACTTGATGATCCTAACCACAGGAAAAGAATTCCGGAGCTTGCCCGAAAATACAGATCATTTGAGACTGTTAGGAAAGCATATGAAAAGATGATTATATCTCCGGAGTTGTGATATCATCTTAAATACTCCAGCTGTTTCAAAAACGAAATCAAAGAATACTATTAAGAATCTTCTAATCCAACAAAACTCTTCTCGTTCTCATTGAATTCTATTGATGTTGAGGCCTCAGCAGATCATTTACAACCTTTACCGGATTGAAGGTTTCTATCGGCACTTCTACGAAAATGGTGATCCAATCAGACATCGATCCATTCCACAATCCCGGAAGCTCAAGTGCCTTCAACTCCCTGCCTCCCTGGGACTTCTGAGAGATAAAACCGGTCTGTGGATCCACAAATTTCGTTAAATCGAATTTCTCGCCTTTGTGGTCCTTAATACCACATATAAGATCAACCGGATTAAAATGTGTGGCCGACTTAGCAACCTCGACCTGGCCTGCATCAGTCCCATCGATCTGTGCACTTTCAACAACCTGGAGGGAAATGGTATTGTCAGGATTCTTTGCCCAGAAAGGGCCTCCACCTGGTTCTCCCTCATTTTTTACCATTCCACATATTCGAATTGGCCGGTTTAACTTCCTTTTAAAATATTCGCCCGCATCGATTATGTCATGTCCGGGAATTAACTCCTCACAAAGCTCTTTTTCAATAAATCCGGCAATTTCTTCCATAAAGGAAGGACTCAGGGTAGTTTCTTCCTGCAAAATTTTCAAATAGTGGAAGATCCGTTCCTGATATTCCATTAAAATTCCGGCCAATGCCTTTTTATAAAGTACTGTTACATCTTTTAAATGATCCGGCACTACATTATCAATGTTTTTTATAAAAATAATATCCCCGTTAAGATCATTCAGATTCTCAATAAGTGCCCCATGTCCGCCTGGCCTGAACAGGATCTTACCATCATCCATTACAAAGGGATTATTTTCAAGATCAACTGCAATAGTATCTGTGGATGGTTTCTGGGTAGAGAAACTAATATCATAATTCGTTTTATAGCTTGAGGTATACGTATCGACTACTTTGTCAATATGTTCCTTGAACTTTATTTCATGCTCAGGTGATACAGTAAAATGCAGGTTTGTTTCTTTTTCACTACTTCTGGCATATAATGCACCTTCAACCAGGTGTTCTTCTACAGGAGTCCTCGATCCACCTTCATATTTATGAAACTTTAATAATCCTTTGGGTAAATTCCCATAATTCAGTCCCTTTTCTGTTAATAAATACTGAAGTACAATATGTTGTTTGCCAGACTTAACCAGCACTGAAATATCAAGATCATCTTTTTTGAGGTTGGCCTTTAGATCCTCGTAAAAGGCAAATTGCTCTAAATTATTAAAAAAATCGCGGATTGATTTCCATGTCCCATCTTCATTGAATTTTCGTATATCTTCATCAGATCCTTTATATTCGTTCATAAAAGAAAATAAATCCTTGAACATGCGACTTGCTGCCCCTGAAGCTGGCACAAATTTTATAATTTTATATTCACCAAGTGTATCATCATAAAATTCAACAGCTCTCTTTAAATCGGTTTCGTTCAACTGGATGATTCCGTCTTTAATTTTAGCTGGCCGGTCAACTTGCATGAAGGGAAATCCCTCTATAAAATTATTAATCTGTATTTCTACTTTATTAATATCTTTTCCCTGCAACTCAAGTTGCTCTATTTCAGTTTTAGATAACATATCATCGTTTTTTAATTAATATCTCATTGTATCAATGCTAGCCAATTCCCTACAGCGGGAGTTGTCAATCTGACTTCACCGTCAATCTCAATTTCATCTTCTCTGTGCCACGCACCATCATCTATTGATAACCATCTGATGCTGCCATGCCTGCCCGGAAGCATAATGTTCAAATCTACCTGACCCCCGGCAGGAAAATAAACCAGATATTCTTTTCCTTCTATACCCCTGCAGTAGGCTTCATTGGGATCTTTCTGAATAATTACATGATCCAACGGATGGCCATTGAAAAAATCCATCTCATCAGTCACCATTCTTACCCCCCTGATAGCACTTTGAGCTACTTCATTTAATCCCTGGCCGGAAGTAGGCCGGTGAAATCTGGTTCCGGCAGAACCGAACATAATATTCCGAACAAAGCATTCTACCCCGTTTTGAGTGGTTTGATGCCGTCCCGAGTCATTCCCATAAACCTTAACATTATTGCATGGTCTCAAAGCATCAATTCTTTTCAAATGATCAATCCGCTTTATACCATTACTCCAATGCTCTTCACCAGCGTTGTGATTATTCTGTGAAATATCAACAAATGAATAGATCTCAGGATTGTCGGTAGTCTCCCGATGCGCAATATGATCCAAATCCCATGGATCCCACATCTCTGTGGTCTGTAGAAACTTGCCATTCTCCAATCCTCTCTTTCGAATATACTGTGCCCAAAATTTTCCCCAATCAGAAGTAACAGAAGTTTCGTTATCCATACAATACAATACATGATCATATTCTAATGTATAGGATAAGATCTTATCAACATATTTTTGCTGATATTCCAGTAATTTCATTAATGCAAGCTGACCAGGAACTGATCGGAAGAAATTATTTTCAGTAAATATGGGATGTGAATTTACCTCAAGTGATAATTTGGTTCTCCTTGCATCATAATTTATGTTGTTTTTCGGATTATATGGGTTGATCAGCCAGTTTTCCCTATAAAAATCAAAGGTAGCCCATATCTCCATCTGAACAATGATCTCCCTTTGATGCGTTTCCTTGAGGAAATTTTCGAATCTTAGCCAGTATTCATCATTCCAAATATTAAGATCGTATAAACTGTCAGACCTCATAGCATATGGCCACAGGTTTCCATCATCCCTGCTGGACATCGTATTTCTCACATAATTCCCACCAACTTCAACCAGAAGATCCAATTGTGTTGGCAGATCTTTAACCTGAAAGAGATTATCTTCCACAGAGCCTCCTAAGAGCAGGATTTCACGACCCTGGTAAGTCCAGTATTGTGGATGCAGTGGACTAGGCTGTATTCCATCATAACTCGTGTCGGATTGAGAGACATAGTCCGATCCTATGATGCTCCAGAGAATAGCAATTATGGTAATTGCCAAAACGCCAATAAGGAATCCAAACTTTTTCATTAAAATTCTTTAAGCAAATCTAATCCGATTCATGCTTTGATATACCGCGTAAGACCCTCCTGATCTCATTTGCATGATGCATGAGTTCATAACTTGCCTTTTCATCGTCATTGGTGATGATCTCTTTAAAATACTGCAGTTTATTTATATATGCATCCAGAGCGGTTAATACATTTTCCTTGTTTTGTGAAAAAATAGGGGCCCACATATCCGGGGAACTCTTGGCAAGCCGCACTGTTGATGAAAAACCACTACCGGCCATTGCAAAAATACTTCTTTCGTCTTTCTCCTTATCAAGCACGGTTGCCCCTAACACAAAGGATGTGATATGACTCAAATGAGATACAAATGCAATATGCCTGTCATGTTCCTTGGAATTCATATGGGCAATTTTCATTTGGAATGATTTTAATAATTCTTCCAGCTTTTCAACAGCATCCGGATCACTTTTTCCCCGGTCGCATATGATCATTGTCTTATGATGCATTAATGATGCAAAAGCTGCTTCGGGTCCAGAATTTTCAGTACCGGCCATTGGATGGGCGGCAACATACCTGCTTCTCCTCGGATGATTTTCAACTGCTTTCGCCAGGGTCTCTTTAGTGGAACCAAGATCGGTTAAGATAGCATCCGAACGCATAATATCCAATGCCTGGATAATCTGTTTAATTAATACATTCCCAGGGGTGGCCAAAACGATCAGATCACTGGAACTTACTCCGTCTTCGAACGATACAATTTCATCAGCGATCCCAAGTTCTAAAGCTTTGTTGCTATTATCCTCATTGATATCCACCCCCTTTATTGAAATATCCTCATGCTCCTTTTTGAGGGCCAGAGAGAATGAACCACCCAATAATCCTAATCCTACTATACAGACGTTCATGATTCTAGTTTATAATCTTTCAACCTATCCAATGCTTCCTGAAACATTTGCACATCAGAACACAATGAAATCCTGATGTATCTCTTACCCTTTTCACCAAAAACAAATCCTGGTGTAATAAATACACGGTAATCATACAACAATTCATCAACCCATTTTTCAACATCCAATATGGTATCCGGTATTTTTGCCCAGATAAACATTCCTACTTCACCGGATTCCCATGAACACCCAAGTTTTTCCAGCAACTCATAGACAAGCGCCCTCCGATCTTTATAAACCTGATTTCTTTGATCATGCCATTCCTGAGAATTATCCAGGGCTGCGATGGCGGCATCCTGTATCCCTTTGAACATTCCGGAATCAAAATTACTCTTTACCTTAAGCACCTCGTCAAGATATTCACGTTTACCACTCAGCCAGCCAATCCGCCATCCTGCCATGTTATGTGATTTGCTGAATGAATTCAATTCAACCGCTACTTCAAAGGCACCTTCAGCAAACAACAGACTAATAGGGGGCTCTTCATTTAGAACCAAACTATATGGATTATCATGACATAATAGCATCTTTTTCTCATTGGCCAGTTTTACCAATTGTTCAAAGACATTTAGATCAGGTGGTGAGCCAGTGGGCATGTGTGGGTAATTGATCCACATGATCTTGTATTCTTCCAGGTTCGCATCAAATAAATAATCTAAATCCGGCATCCATTTCTTTTCTTCCAACAACGGGTAAGTATCGGCTACCCCTCCCACCAATTCAGTTACTGACCTGTAAGCCGGATATCCCAATTCTGGTACAAGTACTTTATCCCCCGGGTTTAAAAAGGCTAAAGAAATGTGTGTTATACCCTCCTTAGAACCCATCAAAGGGAGGATCTCATGATCAGGATTTAAATCCACCCTATATGTTTTTGAGCACCAACGGCTAATGGCATCACGAAGGTCCGCTATGCCTCTATAGGGTTGATATCCGTGGTTCTTGGGATTCCTGGCTGAATCCACCAGTGCATTGATTGTTTCCCTGGAGGGCATAAGGTCAGGACTACCAATCCCTAGGTTCAGTATATCATATCCTCTGTTGTTCAGGTTTCGGATCTCCTGAAGTTTTCTGGAAAAATAATACTCCTGAACTTGCTTTAAGCGGTTGGCAGGATCAATGATCATAGTTTAGGAATTAAATTTTCTTCGAATTTGAATAAAAAAAATCATTTTATCATTACATCCCGGATAATATTGTGGCATTTATTCTTACTCAGAATGATCTGCCTGGACAATTTTGTATAATTTATCTGACCGCCTGATCATATCATCAACAGGAATTGAAAACCGGTCCCCTTTAACCGTTTTCGATACAGGTTTAAGATCCACCCTGATCTCTTTAACTGTGGTTTCCACAACACCTGTTGTGGGGCCTGTAATAAGAATTTCATCACCTACTTTCAGATCTTTTGTTTCCATCAAAAACTCAGCTACCCCGATCTTTGAAAAATAATTCATGCCTTTACCTATATATACTTTCCTACGGGTTGCACTCGATCCATACTTTTCGCTCCATTCTCCTGTTTTCCTGCCCATATAATACCCTTCCCAGAATCCACGGTTAAATACTGATTTAAGCTTTTCCTCCCAATTCTTTACTTTTTGATCTGAGTATGTTCCCTCTTTCCATGAATCGATAGCCTCACGGTAACAGGAGGCAGTTGTCTTTACATATTCGGGAGGCCGTCCTCTTCCTTCAATCTTAAAAACCTTAACCCCGGCATCTAATAATTTATCTATGAATGATATAGTACTTAAATCCTTAGGGGACATAATGTATTCATTGTCAATGTCCAGCTGATATCCTTCCTCCTTTTCAGTAACCGTATAACCTCTCCGACACAATTGATTGCATTCGCCCCGGTTGGCAGATTTATTCTTCTCATGCAGGCTCAGATAACACTTCCCTGAAATGGCCATACATAAAGCGCCATGAGCAAAAGCTTCAATTCTTATTCTATCTCCGCTCGGCCCGATAATATTTTGTTCATTAACCTGTCCACACATATCCCTGACCTGTTCAAGCGATAATTCCCGCGCGAGTACAATAACATCTGCAAAGCTGGCAAAGAATTTCAGGCTTTCAATATTGCTTACGTTGGCCTGTGTGGAAATATGTACTTTGACACCAGCAGACCTCGCATAATTAATTACAGAGAAGTCACTGGCAACGATGGCATCAATACGATGCTTTAGCACAG
Organism: uncultured Cyclobacteriaceae bacterium; assembly: GCA_965365275.1. GTDB lineage: Bacteria > Bacteroidota > Bacteroidia > Cytophagales > Cyclobacteriaceae > JAGTVG01. The sequence goes on from CBDUBA010000058.1 coordinate 7,963, forward strand.
CATCAATTATTTCCCTGGCATAATCCAGGTCTTCATTATACATTACTGTATTCAAAGTAACATAAACTTTTACAGAATACTCATCGCTGATCTTTCTGATCTCTTCTAAATCTGAAATGGAAAAGTTTTTTGAGGAACCGGCCCGCATATTCAGCTTACCAACCCCGAAATACACAGCATCAGCTCCACCCTGGATAGCAGCCATGAGTGATTCAAAATTCCCGGCAGGAGCCAGGAGCTCAATATTATTTGATTTCCCTGTTGCCATGCCGCAAAATTACGAAATTTTCTTATCCTCTTTTCAATTGTGATTTAGCGGTCAAGCCATTTCTTGAAATCACTGGTTTTTTCACGGCTGACCAGCAGGTCATCAAGGTGTTCAAAATTTTTCAAAACGATCTTTAAGCGGTTGGAAGAATAACTGATGATATCAGCAATCGAATCAATATTAATCACATAGTTTCTGTTGATTCTAAAAAACCTGGCCGGATCCACTAATTTCTGGACCTGATCAAGGGAATAGTCAATATCAAAGTTTTTTCCGATCAGGGTCTTAATAAAAGTGGCCCGGTCCCTGATGAAAAAACAGGCAATCTCATCAACCGATATGGAATGGAAATGTGTCCCGATCTTTACGAAAAACCTGGTTTTATATTCTTTAACCAACTGCCGGTATAAATGATCAAATTTCTCTGATTGAAAATGAGATCCTTCATGAAGTTCTTTGTATTTATCAATGGCGGATTTCAAATCTTTGTTGGTATAGGGTTTTAAGAGATAATCCACACTGTTGACTTTAAATGCTTTGATGGCGTACTCATTATAAGCTGTAGTAAATACAATGGGCGTCGTTATTTTTACTGAATCAAATATCTCAAAAGAAATTCCATCATCTAATTGAATATCCATAAAAATCAAATCGGGCGCGGGATTATTGGATAACCAATTCGCTGATTCTGATACAGATTCAAGCAAGGCAAGTACCTGAATATCCGGATCCAACTCATGAAGCATACGGCTTAGTTTATCAGCAGCGAGATGTTCATCTTCAATTATAAGTACCTTCATGTTCAATGTTTTTTAGTGGTATGATTACTGTGAAATCCTCTGGTGTTTGATGAATTTCAATTTCCCTGCCGGTAATAAGTTTGTTTCTCTCGGATAGGTTGTTTAATCCCAGCTTGGAGGATTCACTAATTTTAGTTTTTGGCTTAATATTATTTGAAACAGTAATGGTCCTCTCAGATTCGTTCAGATTTAACTCAATCTTTAAAGGATCCTCCCTGGTGGCAGCATTATGTTTAAAAGCATTTTCTACCAATAATTGCAGGGAAATGGGTAATATCTCATAATTTTCCGGATCTTTGATATTTACTTTCAAATCAATTTTTCCATCATCACGGACTTTCTGCAGATAAAAATAATCGATGACAAAATCCAGCTCTTTTTTTAGATTGATATGATCCAGGTCTTTATTTTCAAGAATATATCTATAAATAACAGATAGTTTTTGAATGTATATTTCTGACAATTTAACGTCCTTTGAAACCAGGGAAGAAAGGGTATTCAGACTGTTAAACAAAAAATGAGGATTAACCTGGTTTTTTAATGTTTCATATTGAAAGATCAGCTTTTCCTCCTTGAGTTTTTGCATATCGTTTAAGGCTTCCACCCACTGAACGTAAAAAAAGACCAGTGATCCGATCATGTAACCAGTACCTGCGCCTATTAAGAATCCTTTATATTCAGACCTTAAAAATTCCGGTAGCACGTCCAGCGGATTTATTCCATGAATTATGAAATTAGCGGATACAACAAGCACAAAAATTAACACAGAAATAAGAAAAGCTACCATAAAAAATATGATCAATCTCAGAACGGCCTTTTTTGTGTATTCCTTAGGGGTTGTGTAGGTGATGTTAGAAAAGAAATTTCTCCCAAGCCATATGAATAGTTCAAATTGTATGAATAGGAGTACGAACATAACAAGGGTACCATTCTCCCAAAGCGGTTCTCTCGTTATGGTTTTCCAGATAATAACAACTATGATACTGGCAAGCATAATTTTTAAGTGATAGGCCCACTTTCTCGGTAAATACAGGTCAATATATCCTCTCGTTTCCATAATCTAAATTTGTGAATTTCCTTATTCAATTACCATTCAATCAGCTCCTTTTAGGTTGTGAATCATAAAAATCAGCCGGTTACAGCTTATCCTTCATGATATTGTTTATTTAGAAACTAATATCGGAGATTACTTTCACTTGTGGAAATATATTATGCGGAATAGGATTATTAGCGTCCTGAACCGTTAAATTGGATCTTTAACCGGAAATTTTCCACCAGTAACTCTTTGAAACCTATGAGGGATCATATAAAGAACCCTTGATAGATAACCTTTAAATTGTGGCCTCATTAATCAATAATCGTATTTATCCCCCCAGAGTGCCCTGAGTCGTTTCCGGAGTTCTTCTTCCCTTGGATTATTACCGGGATCGTAAAACTTTAATCCACTTATTTCATCTGGTAAGTATTCCTGATTGGAAAAATTCTGTTCAAATTGATGAGAATATTCATACCCCTTACCATAACCCTGTTCCTTCATGAATTTTGTAGGAGCATTGCGGATATGCAATGGGACTGATAAATCCCCCTTTTCCTGTACAATTTGCTGGGCATCTTTAATGGCAACATATGCGGAATTGCTTTTGGGTGATGAGGCCAGATAGGTCGCACATTGCGATAGTATAATCCTTGCCTCCGGGTAACCGATTATGTTTACAGCTTGAAAACAGTTTGTTGCGATCACCAGTGCTGTAGGATTGGCATTCCCTATATCTTCAGAAGCCAGGATCACCATTCTTCTGGCTATGAACTTGACATCCTCTCCTCCTTCCACCATTCTGGCCAGCCAGTATACGGCAGCATTCGGATCACTCCCCCGTATTGATTTGATAAAGGCTGAAATGATATCGTAATGTTGTTCTCCTGTTTTATCGTACAGGGCAACTTTCTGCTGCGCAAGATCCATGACCAGTTTATCTGATATGGTCAGTTTTTCTCCTTTGAACGAATCTGCGACAAGTTCAAAAACATTTAATAGGCGCCTCGCATCACCTCCCGATAGTTTGAGCAAGGCCTCTCTTTCTTTAATGATAACCTTTCGCTTTTTATATTCCGGGTCATTTTTGATCGCTTTATCCAGGATGGACATCAGATCATCCTCAGTAAGTGGTTTCAATATATATACCTGGCATCGTGAAAGTAATGCAGAATTAACCTCAAACGAGGGATTCTCCGTAGTGGCCCCTATAAGAGTTATTATACCTTTTTCAACAGCTCCGAGGAGGGCATCCTGTTGTGCTTTATTGAAACGGTGGATCTCGTCAATAAACAATATTACTTTCGACCGGGATCTGGCCTGGTTGATTATTTCCCTGACATCCTTTACGCCAGCACTTACTGCGCTTATTGTTTTGAAGGGCCTTTTTACCTGGTTGGCGATGATATTGGCTATGGTGGTCTTACCCACTCCCGGAGGACCCCACAAAATCATGGAGGGCACATTCCCGGCGGCAATGGCATTGCGTAATACACCATCTTTCCCGGTCAGGTGTTCCTGACCCAGCAAATCATCCAGGGTCGCTGGCCGTACCCTTTCCGCCAGTGGGAATGTATTTTCGAGGATCATAATACTATTTAAGGAATAATACGAAATTAGCCAAATTCTTACTTTCTATTATTGATTAGTATTTAAATCCTAATTGTGAATTCAGTGAATTACGGTAATGAAAAAGCTACGTATACATCGCCACTGGGCGTTCCCATTTTACCTCCACCGCAGGCTATCACAACATACTGCTTACCATTAACTGCATAAACAGCCGGGGTGGCATACCCGCCATATGGCAATTTGGTCTCCCATACGACCTCGCCGGTATATTTATTAAAAACACGGAATTTTTCATCTTTTGTAGCCCCGATAAAGATCAACCCACCTTCGGTAACCACCGGCCCGCCATAATTTTCTGTCCCTGTGGGAGGTATCCCTTGTTCCGTTAAATAATCAAGTTCGCCAAGTGGTACCTGCCATACATGTTTGCCGCTGTTAAGGTCAATAGCCGTAAGGTTTCCCCAGGGAGGCTTGATCACTGGATTACCATTTTCATCCACCCAGCGGTTATATCCCGTATGGCTATACGGTATCTCCTGTAATTCTTCACTTATAGCTTCCAGGCTTGATACATCCATAGTATTTGCATCTGGATTTAGCACATAAGTAACCAGTTCTTCTTTCTGGGCATCTGATAAATGATCAAAGGCCGGCATAACGCCTCGACCCACGGATATATAATCCTTGAGTCCCTGCCGGGTATAATTCTTCCGCCGTTCAACAATGGAAGGATAGGTAACACCATCTCCTTTCATATCGGGTTTATGGCAGACGGCACAATGCAGGTCATATACCAGTTTCCCGGCAGATGCAAGCATACCTTCCTGCTGAGGGGCCAGGTCAACCATGGTATGGATCCAGGGCATTTCGTTTGAATTGACATACATTATTTGTGTTTCGAGGTCTACCGCTGCTCCTCCCCATTCTCCCCCACCATCAAATCCTGGAAAGATAAGTGTCCCTTCTATACTAGGCGGAGTGAACATATGATCATGATTTATCCGGTCAAATGTCTCAACAGCCTGGCGTTTAACCTCCGGGTTGAAATCAGAAAAGTCATCCTTAGTGATCTCTTGTCTGGCAAAAGGGGCCGGTATTTTTGGTACCGGTTGTGTGGGCCAGGTAGCTTCCCCTCTAAGGTCAGTGCCAGGCACCGGGACTTCTTCAATGGGAAACAGTGGTTCACCTGTTATCCTGTTGAACATAAAAACATACCCCGATTTGGTTATTTGCGCCAGGGCCAGGGTTTCTTTACCATTGTGATCAACGGTTACCAGGTTTGGTGGAGATGGAATATCCCTATCCCACAGATCGTGATGAACGGTCTGGAAATGCCATATCCGTTCCCCGGTGTCAGCATTTAATGCAAGTATGCAATTGGCAAAAAGATTAGCACCTTTCCTATTACCCCCATAAAAATCGAAAGATGCGGAACCGGTGGGCACGTATACCATTCTGTTTTCTTCATCAACCGCCATGCCAGACCAGTTGTTGGCCCCACCTATCCTCTCATGGGCATCTTCCGGCCAGGTCCAATAACCGTATTCGTCAGGTTTTGGTATGGTATGAAATATCCACTCCTGGTCCCCTGTAAAAACGTTATAGGCCCTGATATAACCAGGTGCTGCAACACGATCTTCCGAGACCCTGCAGCCGACAATGATCTTATCTTTATAGATAGCACCCGGGGTAGTACCTGTAACATAATGTTTCATGGCTTCCGGGCCAAGTCCTACTTTTATATTTACAATTCCATCATCACCAAAAGATTGGATCAGAGTGCCTTTATCCGGATCCAGACAATACAGAAAATTCCCTGCTATATAGAACAGCCTCTTTTCATTCCCGTCTTCCCAATAAGTCAATCCCCGGTTAACGCCCATACTATAAATAAATCTTTCATCGATGGGAGGTACAAAAGTCCATAATTCCTCACCCGTTCCCCCATCTAGTGCAAAACACTTCAGAATTGGAGAGGTACCATAAAGCACCCCATCGATAATCAGTGGATTACATTGTATCTGCGTATTCCGGCTGGTATCCGCATCCTCCGTCCTGTACGTCCAGGCCAGTTCCAACTGGTGTGCATTATCAAGATTGATCTGTTGTAATGTTGAATACTGGTTTCTACCAGGTCCTCCCTGATAATATCTCCAATCATGATTCCCATTCAACTCCTCCTGAGCATGTTGCATACAACTGCTGGCAACAAAAACTAAAATCAGATACTTGAACTTGTACATATATGCGGCTAATTGTTATCTCTATTTTCCGATTTAAAATCTTTCCAGTACTTATTGATTGTATCCTTCATTTCCCGGTGCAATAGAAGAATACCAAAGAGGTTAGGTATCGTCATCAGGGCTATCGTGATCCCTGAAAAGGTCCAGATGATGGTGGTGTCGGTAAAGGAGGCTACAAAAAATCCAATGACATACAGGATGTGATAGTATATTACATACCTGGAACCGAACAGAAAGGTAACAGCCCTGTCACCGTAATAAGACCAGGAAATGGCCGTGGAAAAAGCAAATAATAAAATTCCAATAGATACGATATACCTGCCATAAGTACCAAGAAAACTGTTCGCAAAAGCCTCCGTTGTCAATGGTGCACTGTGGATAAGGGAGGCACCCTCAAGCGATATGACACCCAGTTGATCATCAATATTCCCACTAGCAACCTGGACTTCCCCAGTAAAAGGCTCCCTACCCTTCATCACCATAATATCTTCTGCAAAGGATCTGGCATGGATAATCGTCAATTCATTCATTATATGTCCATCGATGACCTCTAGCTCACCGGTAAATAATTCACAGGATTCCTGCCCGGAAATATGTTTAAAGATCTTTTCCTTATCGGAATCGTCCTTTTCATCATAAAGATCCGCCATCACCTGTAAATCCGATACCTGAAATAGATTGTCATATTTTTGTGTCCATGCACCCGATGAAAGAATGACCAGGCCGGTAATGGTACAAATTATTATGGTATCAATAAAGGGTTCCAGAATAGCAACCATCCCTTCAGATACGGGCTCATGAGCTTTTGCTGATGCATGGGCAATGGGTGCAGAACCCTGGCCAGCCTCATTTGAAAACAATCCCCGGTTTACACCCCTGTTGAAGGCATAGGCGAAATTGGCCCCCAGAAATCCCCCGACGGCCGCTGTCCCGGTGAACAGATCTTCAAAAATTGAAAGGAAGGAAGGAACAATGTTTTCATAATTGTATAATATCACAAGAATAGCACCAAGGAAATACAATATGGCCATAGTTGGTACCAGCCGGGAAGTTACCTGTGCAATTCTTTTTATTCCCCCGATAATTACCAGTCCCAATAAAACAGCCAGCACCAGTCCGGTAATCCAATGTTTGATTGAAAAGGTTGTAAAAATCGATCCGGCAATACTATTGATCTGAGGCAAGCTTCCGGTTCCAAAGGATGAAAGGATGGTTGAAAGTGCAAATATTATGGCCATGATCTGGGCAAACTTCCCCAGTTTTATCCTATTAAATAAACGATATTGGGTCAGTCGCCTGCTCATATAGTACATCGGCCCTCCCGCCATCGTACCGTCAGCGGTCTTAACCCGGTACTTATGGGATAAAGTTACCTCGACAAACTTGGTAGTCATACCGAACATAGCAGTAACCAGCATCCAGAATAATGCTGCAGGTCCACCGAGGAAAATGGCATAGGCTACACCGGCAATATTACCAGTTCCTACTGTCCCTGATAAAGCCGTAGAAAGTGCCTGAAAATGTGTAGTATCCCCCTCATCTCCCTTTTTGTCATATTTACCCCTTACGATCCTTAAGGCATGTTTAAAGAATCGAATTTGCGGGAAGCGAAGGTATATCGTAAAGAAGAGACCTGTACCAATTAAAAAAAAGGCAAACCACTGTGCTCCACCAATATGATTATCAATATTTGTAAGAAAGTTATTAATTTCCTGCATCACAGACTGGATAGAATGATTGTTTAAATTTTGACAAATCTATAAAAATAAATCAAACCCCGAATTTTTTTACACATTTCATCCATAGTTTTTTCTTCTAAAATCTTCTGAATACCTATTATTATTTACATTTGTTTATCAACATAAACAGATCACAAATGGAGCTAAAAAAACTTGCAATCAATGATATTCATGTAAATTCCGGGGCTAAAATGATGCCTTTTGCTGGTTATATGATGCCGGTAAGATATTCCTCGGATATAGAAGAACATAAAACGGTTAGAGAGGGTGTTGGAATATTTGATGTATCCCATATGGGTGAATTTATGGTGGAAGGCCCGGGAGCCATTGACCTCATACAATATGTTATCAGCAATGATGCTTCAAAACTGGTTAACGGCCAGGTGCAGTATGCTTATATGCCGAATGATAGCCACGGGATTGTCGACGATCTCCTGGTGTATAAGTTCAATGATGAAAAATTCATGCTTGTAGTTAATGCCTCAAATATAGACAAGGACTGGAATTGGATCAACAAACACAATACATTCGGTGCCATTACAAAAAACATATCGGAAGATATATCACTTTTTGCTGTTCAGGGGCCCAAAGCAGAAGCAGTTATTCAGAAAATAACAGATGTTGATCTTTCCGGAATGAAATACTATACATTCAAAAAAGGAAATATCGGAAATATCACGGATGGGGCTATTATTTCTGCCACGGGATATACCGGTGCCGGTGGATTCGAGATTTATATGTACAATGAATATGCAGCAGAGATCTGGAAGTCAATTATGGATGCCGGTGCTGATGCCGGAATTAAGCCTGTTGGATTAGGTGCCCGGGATACCTTAAGATTGGAAATGGGTTACTGCCTGTATGGAAATGATATTGATGAGACAACCTCTCCAATTGAAGCGGGACTGGGATGGATAACAAAGTTCACCAAACATTTTATCAATGATCAGAATATATTGAAACAAAAAGAAGCGGGTGTATCCCAGAAGCTTGTTGGTCTGGAGATGATTGACAGAGGGATTCCAAGGCAGGGATACGACATATACAATGCGGATGATGAAATAATTGGCCGGGTCACTTCAGGTACTATGTCTCCATCAATGGGTATTGGTATTGGTATGGGATATATAAAAGTTAACCATAATGATCCGGGAACAGAAGTTTTCATCGGGATCCGCAACAGGAAACTGAAAGCCAGGGTTGTCAAATTCCCAATTTTCAAAAAATAAATTTCGCGAGTAATATACTGATAAAACCGAATTCATTCATAAAATGCCTTCAATAGCCGTTTGTCTTTCACCGGAATTAGCTAAACTCCAGGATTTCCGGGGCAAGATAGCGGTAGTGGTGGATGTATTGCGTGCGACTACCACCATAGTAACAGCCCTTCATCATGGTGTAAAAAGTATTCTCCCGGTAAAATCAGTAGAAGAGTGCAGGCACTTCCAGCAGAAAGGATATATTGGGGCAGCAGAAAGAGGGGGTAAAGTTGTTAACGGATTCAAGCTGGGCAACTCTCCCTTTGATTATATGACGCCGGATTTAGCTGGACAAAAGCTTGTATTTACCACAACAAATGGCACAAAAACAATTCATGCTATTCAGGGTGCTGATAAAATCATTTTCGGAGCATTTGTTAATTTAAAGGCTGTGGCAGATATCCTGATTAAGTTGGATAAAAATGTAGTCATTGTATGTGCCGGATGGGAAGATGAGGTAAACCTTGAAGACACACTCTTTGCAGGGGCTCTTATGGATAGCTTGGCGCCACCATTTATACCTACAGGTGACCCGGCCATATTGGCGGATAAATTATTTCTTCAGTCGGAAGGAAAATTATCCTCTTTTTTAGAGGAATCGTCGCATATTCGCAGACTTAGAAACCTGAACCTGCAAGAGGATATCAATTTTTGTCTTGCGCTTGATAAGTTTAAATGTATACCGGAAATGGTGAATGGTGAAATTAGATTAAAAATAAACAGAAAAAGATAGATGGTTAATTCTAAAAAAGTAATTGGTATAGGTGAGATTTTGTGGGATATGTTGCCGGAAGGCAAACAATTGGGAGGCGCTCCCACTAATTTTACTTATCATGCACATCAACTTGGACTTGGTTCCGCCATTATATCCAGTGTGGGGAATGATGACCTGGGTCAGGAGATTATTCGAAATATAAATGATGCTGGAATAGTAAGCTTTATTGATATCAAAGATAGATCAACAGGAACTGTGAGTGTAAAGTTGGACAAAAATGGAGTTCCCAATTACATAATCCATGAGGACGTAGCCTGGGATTTTATAACACCATCAGAATCGGCAATGGAATTTGCCCGGATTGCAGATGCCGTTTGTTTCGGATCACTGGCACAAAGGGCTGTAACATCACACCAATCTATCCAAAAAATTCTTGAAACAGTTCCGGATACCGCTTTAAAAGTTTTTGATATTAATATGCGTCAAAGATTTTATAGCAAGGACATCATCCAAAAGTCTTTAAAAAAAGCTAATGTCCTTAAGATCAATGATGAAGAGATCCTGGTATTCGCTGAAATGTTTGGGCTATCCGGGGATGAATTTGAGATCATGCATCAGATAGTAGATAATTATAGCCTGAGTATTCTGGCCCTGACCAAAGGAGCGAAAGGAAGCTGGTTGCTCAGCAAAGAAGAAGATTCTTACCTGGATACTCCAAAAGTGCGTGTTGCAGATACGGTCGGTGCCGGTGACTCGTTTACCGCAGGATTAGTTGCAGGTTTATTGAAAAACAAACCTTTAAAAGAAATACATAGATCTGCGGTTGACATATCCGCTTTTGTATGCACCCAGAAAGGTGCTACCCCCACACTTCCGGATCATTTGATGGTTTAAATACGGTAATTCAGATATGAGTTGCCGGGATCAAATTAAAAGTATTGGTTTAAACTGGTCCGTGCATGAAACAAATCTGATCATTTTAACTTCTCATTGTCCCTGTGCCTGTCGGCATCCCTTCTTGTCTTTTTCTCAATATTTTTCTTCAAAGCGGCAGTAAGATCGATACCAGTCTGATTGGCGAGACAAATCACCACAAATAAAACATCGGCCAGTTCATCTCCCAGATCTTTTTCCTCCTCAGTCTTTTTGGAACTTTGCTCGCCATACTGTCTGGCAATAATACGTGCCACTTCTCCTACTTCCTCACTTAGAATGGCCATATTGGTCAGTTCATTGAAATAACGGATCCCGGTGGTATTGATCCATTGGTCTACCATTTGTTGCGCTTCTTTTATCGTCATACTATTTTTTTTCTTTGGTGTCAATTATTATGGTCACCGGTCCGTCATTGACCAATTCCACATCCATATAGGCTCCGAATTCACCGGTCCCTACTTTTTTCCCCAATTCGTCTTCCATAACTTTCACAAACCTGTTATATAAAGGTATGGCAACATCCGGCTTCGCTGCTTTTATATACGATGGCCTGTTTCCTTTTCTTGTGGATGCATGCAGTGTGAACTGGCTGATGACCAGAATGTCTCCATTATGGTCCATCACAGATTCATTCATGACTCCATTGGCATCATTGAAGATCCTGAGATTAACAATTTTTCTGCATAGCCATTGTATGTCCTCTTCCCCATCCGCATCTTCTATTCCCAGAAGCAGAAGCAAGCCTTTTCCAATGCTTGATTTTACAATGCCGTCAATTGCAACAGAAGATCGGCTAACTTTTTGAATAACGGCGATCATCTTACTATTTTTAGGTTTCTCATAAATTTGAGGACTGGAAAAGCAATTTTAGCTTAAATGATCGAAAAATTAAAACAACACCGATTATTATTCATAGTATTGATCATTGCTATCGCATTATTTTTTCTATACTTAAGAATTCAACCCCATCTCACTTACTCCTTTTCCGTCTTATTTGACGGAAGCAAGTATATTAAGGTTTATAACTACTTTGCCCATATAACTGATGAATACGAGGTAATCTTTCCGATCAATACCAGAATACTGGTCCCGTATTTATCATCCTTATTGCCCTTCAATGATCCAATCAATAACTTCAACACGTTTAATCTTATATTTATAATCTTATCCATCCTGCCGATATATACACTTTGGAGAAACTTTAACATCTCCTCGGGACATATGATGACAGGTTTTTTCTGGTTACTCATTCATTGGGTGGGCATTATACGACATAATATATTTGATCCGATTACTGTTGATGTTCCCTTATATTTCTTCCAGGCTATGTTACTGATCATAATATTACAAAGGCGATATCTATGGCTGATCCTCCTGGGGCCTCTGGCTACAATTCAGAAAGAATCCTTCCTACCCCTGCTGATCATAGTCCTAATGGTAGCCTTATATGAAGATTACAAGGGGAAAATGGGATATAAGCCCTCAATGATCATAGCCCTGGCTCTTATTTTGAGTATTGCTGCAAAATCAACTGTCGCATATTGTTTTCCACCCTCTGATCCCGGGAAAAACTCTATCATGGTTATTTTGTTCCATATGAAAGAAACCCTGATCAACCCATTCAGGTTTATACGATGGATAGTGGCTGTTTTCACGGCTTATGGTCCGCTTCTGATCCTGGCTTTCTGGGTAGGGATTAAATCAAAAACACTGATCCGTGGAAACAGGTATATCATATTTCTTTCACTTGCATACCTTTTTTTAAGTCATTTTGGAGGTGGGGATATGACACGGATCGCTTTCCTTGGATTTCCATTCATAATGACCTGGATCCTCCTTAAATTGGAGAATACTGGTGGATTTATGTTCAAGGCTGCTTTCATTGCAGGCATACCTTTATTGAAAATTCTCGGGACACTTTCGGATCCGGCGGTTCACGGATGGGATAAATTCTATAATTGGTTCCCGGGATATGCGAATCCCATCATCATTTTTCTGTGGCTTGCCTATATTATTTTATGCCTGGCGATGTTCAGGATAATTGAAAGAAAACTGGCTAAACTTGCTTGATTTCATCAGATTCCAGAATTGTTAATCCCTGCGGTTTTCTTTTAGCCATTTCAAACATGGCAAAAGCTACTGTCTGCCCTTGTATGCCTGAGTACTTTTTTAGAGGTCCGATAAAGATCTTATCAAGTATTTTATAGGTTTTCTTAGCTATATCCTCACCCGTTCTTTTCTCAGTACGGTCACCCAGTAGTAAAGACGGCCTGAAAATTACAAGTGAACTAAATCCTGTCTCCTGTAAGGCCTCTTCCAGTTCACCTTTTACACGGTTATAAAAGATAATTGAATCTTTCTTAGCGCCCAGAGCGGAAACATTCAAAAATGTTTCACTGCCTTTCTTCTTCATGATGCGGGCAATTTCAATCGGGTAACTGAAGTCAACTTTGTGAAACGCTTCTTTAGATCCGGCCTTTTTCATTGTGGTACCCAGACAATTATAAACATCATCGGCTTGAACGGATTTAAGTGATTCTTCCAGAGCGTCAAAGTCGGCAACTATTTCTTCTATATTGTCACGGTTTAACCGGGTTTCCCGTCTAACCAGCAAATATATTTTCTGATAATAACCCGATTGTGATACCAGTTTTACCAGTTCACTACCTATTAATCCCGTAGCTCCTATAATTAAAGCCTTTTTTTCCCTGATCAAACCCTGTTATTTAAATTTTTAGTCCGCCTCTGTAAGCTTCTGGTCCATCAGTTTTGAATCCCATTCTTCCATTAAGGAACTCAATTCAGATTGTAATTGTTCGCCCCGGTTTTGTAAATACCATCTTTGTACGGCTTCCTTCCTCATATCTGCAGTCACCCCGGGATCCTTGAGCAAATCTTTTACGAGTTCTGTTGCTCCCTTTGGTCTGGGGCCCCACGTTCCGGCCACTTCATAGGTATCTGGATCAAAACAGATCAGTTTTGGTATGGAACGTGTTCCATTGGTCAGAAAACGGTCCATGACCTCAGGATTTTCGTCCCTGAGGATGATTCTTAAATTTATCTTATCAGATACCTGGCTAATTGCCTCCATAAAGGGAAGGTTTTGTGGTACATCCCCACACCATGACTCTACAATCACTACCCAGAGCATCTCAGACTGCAAATTCTTTGCAGTTTCCACGACCTCTTCTGATACATGTAACGTTTTGTATACTCTTTTCAGCCTTTGAAAATTGAGCTTAGTGAAGTGAGTGAATTTTTCAGATTGCTCCGGGCCGGTGGTCAATCCCTTATCAACTAATTCGTTTATCAATTCCTGATATCCCTTGAAACTAAATGATCTTTTTATCATTGCTGGATCTATACGGTTTGTCATTTTTAATAGTTTATCCCTCTAATTCAGCGCAAAGGTATTAAACTCAAGTTTTCGGAATTATGAGAAATATCAGGAAATTGTTGCACGGGCAAATTAACAAACAGGAGCTCTATTGATTACAAACCACCAAATTTCAGGTTGCGAAAAACTTCGGGATGGTTTGATTAAGGATCATTTACGCATGGTAGTTTCAATCAAACGATTCCTTTTCCCCTCCGGTGAAATTGGATTTGGCCCACCTGTAAAATCCCGGATCGAAAGATCTTTTACTGAATTACATTCTATCCCATCGGTAAAGAATGAGGGTAAATCATTGCCCCATTCAAGCTGAAAATCGTAAATATCCAATCCAGTCACATTTAAAGCGTAGATCCCTGGTATATCATGCATAAATAACTGCTTTTTAATTTCAGCAGCCGGTCGAAGATCAAAATTCCCTCCATAATCCATGGTTTCTTTTCCTCTGACTATCTTTAGATCAATATTATTAAAACCTACCGATTGGATAGAATTTGGTTCATCCCCGTACAGTAGAATCCCTGCTTCCGAGGTTGCCGTGATATTATTGAACTGGACGTTTCGGATCTTCCCTGTTGGCTCACCTTCAAATCGTGTGATAGAAGATAGGTGAATCGGCTCTCCATTTCCCCACCACTGCCCATTATGCAGACGCGTCTCAATCACGAAATTTGAAAAGATCAGGTTCTCTATCGTAGAAGCATCATGTGCAAATACACCTATGCCTCTGTTTGATCCATAGATGACGATATTATTAAAGACACAATTACGAATTGGATGCTGTCCATAGCCTACCCGAATGCCGGCAGACCGGGATTGAAACGTGCAATTTGTCACCGTAACATTTTCCGCAAACTCGGTTTTGTTTCCGTAGGTATATTTTTGTTGTTCTGTGGAATTATAACCGGGTGTTTGTTCATCCATGGTAAAACCAGTGACAATAAAGGCATCATCACCAGCCCGTATATCACAATCTGATACTCTTATATTTCGGGATGCAGTGCAATGAACTCCATCGCTGTTGGGTACCATCAGGTTATTGTAAATTGTTATACCAGAGACACGAATATCATCACAATAAGCAAACCGAACTGCCCATAGGGGGGTGTCTTTTATCGTTATATCCTCAAGGACTACCGCTGAACAATGATAAAAGGTAACGGTCATACCCGGACTAACCTTCCGCTTTATAGGACCATCAGTATAGAATTCTCCTTCTGGCATGTAGCCATCCTTTTGCCGGACCACCTGCTTGTCAAATTCCGGGTAGGTATGATTTACTGTGGAATCATAAAAAAAACTACCTTGCGCATCAATTATCCCTTGCCCCGTAATTGAGACTTGTTGTGCATTTAAACAGTAAATGATCCCATGTCTTCTGAAACTGGATGTATAGTCCTCCAGATTTTTGCTGCCTTCAAGTACAGCACCCTCCTGAAGATGCAGGTTAACATGGCTTCTCAATTCTATTGTACCCGTAATAAACCTTCCCGCCGGAACCAACACGACACCACCACCTTTGGCGAAGCATTCATCCACTGCCTTTTGTATGCTCTCGGTTGACAATTGCCCTTTGGTTGCACCATAATCCTTAATATTATAGACATTGGCTATACTATTGAATGCGATACATAGAAATAATAGAAGGAGTTGATTTCTCATGGAGTATTATATTTTTAATTAGAACAAAATTTCCGTTTGATTACATGATTTGTCCGAACTTCATAATCCTGACCGAGGAGCAACGGGATTATGGATAACAAGATAAGGTGGCACCAAAAAAATCTCATAAAAAGTAGATTAAAAAAATGCAAAAGACGAGCCTGAGATATTAATAAAACCTCCTGCCTGATTAATCAGGATCTTTGTATTTCGAAATAATACTCTTTGAACCGAAGCACGTCGTCTTCAACACTTTTAAGTATCCAGAGGATAATTCCGATATCATCAATATAACCTATCCCAGGAATAAAGTCACCTATCAGATCAAAGGGATTAATAAAATAGATCAAACCTGCAAAGATCAACAATATACTTTTAAAAGGTACTTCGCGGTACTCTCCTTTTACATAGGACTTGATCATAAGAATGAATAATTTTACTTTTTTGGTCAGACTTGAGATCTCTCCTTTCTCATTTTCAAGATCCAGGGATTTCTGAAAGGCATTATCCAAGGTCTCCAGTACTTTTTCCTTATTTGAAAATATTCTTTTTGCATTTTCAAATGCGCGGATAAAGAATTTGTTTTTATCTTCTGACATGGTTCTAATAAAATTGACTTACTTCTTTCTTCAACTGACCCAGGGCATGTTTTACAGAATCTACATCATTCTGCATTATATCAGCAAACACCGATTTGGTTAAATCCATAGCCTTTGCTTCTTCCTTTAAGTTCATAGCAGACTGATTTATCAGGTTTATGGTATCTTCAATTGCTTTTCGTACCAGAACCCAGGTCTTATCATCAATATAGATCTGCTGCGAAAGATTATGATTAAATTCATCACGTATTTCTTTAACAAGTATGATCTGGAATTCTTTGGCTGAAAGCTTGGGATTGTTTAATCGCAACATAATATTGTTTGGTGTGATCCGTTCCAGCAAAAGGGCGATCCGTTCATATGCCTGCAATCTTAATGGTAGTATCGTTTCATAATTCTTGATCTTCAGATCTACTTCTTTCTTTTCAAGATCCTTTTCAAGTAGACTTTTTACCGTAAGATACATGGCATATAAAACCAGTAAAGCAGGAATGAGCAATTTTCCGAATTCAATGAGTATTTCCATAAAATATGATCTCTGGATATTTCCTTATACGAATTTACCTTTATTTTAAAAAAATGCTAAATCTCTGATTTCAAATGCTGTTCAAATAATTATAAACTTTGATTCAGCCTTATTGTCTATTTTCCTTAAGCGATACAGATGCTCGCTGACAAATCCCACCCACCGGTGGATTGTACTTACTAACCTTCACTTCAACAGAACTTACTTGCTGAAACTCTTCAAAAACTGTATCTATAATTCTTTTACCCAAATGCTCCAGCAGTTTAGTAGGTTCACTCATCACATGACGTATGATCTTATACAGGGATTCATAGTTAATCGTTTCTTCTAGGACATCATGTTCGGCTGCATCTGAAAGGTCAGTAACCACTGTAATATCTACTGCAAATTTGTTTCCTATTTTCTGCTCTTCCTGGTAATACCCGTGATGGGCGAAAAACTCCATCCCTTCCAATGTGATCTTTCCTTCCATGCTAGTCTATTTCATCAAAAAATGAAGTGGATGCAGATTTTTTTTCCTTTTTGTCATTTGCCTTATCCTCGATGTCTTCTTCATGTTCATCTATTGTGCTCCCCATAAATACTTCCTTCTCTTTATTCACCTCTTCCTCTACATCTTCATTACCTTCCATTTCAATATCACTTCCAAAAGTATCCTCGTTTTTTGATGATTCACCTGATTTCACCTCATCCGAAATATCCTTATTCTCAGAGGATCCTTTTTCGGTTTTATCCTCAACCACTGGATCATTATTTAGAAAATCAAGAGTTATGCCAACGCTGGAAGAATTATATACATTTTTAGCTTCAGAAACGATATCCTTTATCTGGAATTCTTCGGACTTCTTTTCCAATTTCTCTATCCTTTCTGTTAGATCGTTGCTATACGACTTAACCTGGTCTACAACTTTCTCCTTCAGGTCCAGCATTTGGTTAAAAAGATTTTCCAGTGTTTTTACTTTTGATATCATCTCATCCAGAACCTGCTTCTTCCTTTCATCTGCCTGCTCAACGAGACTTTTGGCTTTGGATCTTGCCTCACTCATGATAGCCTCGGCTTTGAGACTTGATTCTTTTATTTTCAAGTCCGTTTCTTTTTTTGCCTGCTCAATTAAGGTTGCTCCGGTATCTTCAGCAGTCTTCAGGGTTTTAAACAGGCTGCTTTCCAGTTCTCTCAGTTTAGTTGACTCTGTTTGCAAATTCTCTATCCTGAGATGTAGTTCCCTGTTTTCATCCAGCATGCGCTCCCATTCCATTGATAAAGACTGTAAATAAGCATTTACTTCATCTTTCTCATATCCTCTAAATACCTTCTCAAAGGTTTTTTGCCGGATCTCTAATGGAGTTATTTTCATTTCAATAAATTTTTTATTCTTGGATCATAGGTCTGTAATCATAATTACCCCTCTGACATGTAGAATTTCTTCCGCCAGGATGATGAAAAATTCATGCTGATTGGCTTCAGGATTCATAAGATCGATTTTATTATTTAATCACCTTTCTAATATAACAGAATATCCCATAAAGATATTGTTCTGTCATCACTGCATGAAATTACTCTATTTTTATAGTTTGACCAAACTAATTTATTAACTGA
>CBDUBA010000059.1:0-26249 GCA_965365275.1 uncultured Cyclobacteriaceae bacterium
AATTGAGTTGCCCCGGATACAGCGTCGCAGGCAAAAGGTTCGGCCAGCCATGAACCTCCGCGTATCATTCTGAAACCATCCAGGCCAATATGGTAGGTCGTGGTATACCAGTCCAGCGTCCATTCAGCTACATTTCCGGCCAGGTCATTGATCCCATAAGGACTTGAGAATTCAATGAAGGTACCTACAGGTGCCAGGTTAGGATATCCGTCTTCATCCCCTGCATAATTGCATCGGTAAATCCCTGCCTGATAGGGCACTTCATTACCCCAGGGATATTTCCTTTCAGGATTTGTATTTAAAACGGACTTTTTTTCATCCCCATCAAGATAAATCCCCCCAACAAAAGCCTTCTCGAACATACTTTCCGTAGGCAGGTTCAAACCACACCAGTTGAGGAAATTCCGGGCATCATACCAGGAAACATAAGTTATAGGATAATTTTCCCTTCCAGGTATGACCGTATACTGAAAGTTACCTTCATCCCCTGACCGCAGAATGCCGCATCGTTTTTCACTGATCATTCTATCATTCCAGCCTGATCCATCTTTACCCATTTCGTTCAGAAAATCCACATACATTGAAATAGTGGTCTCATTGATGGCCATAAAAAATCCGGGAAGGATATTTGAAGGTCGTTCGGAAATTGAGGGATCTTTTCCTCCCGCAGGGAAACTTTTCATTATGAACGCTCCGGCAGGAATTTCTGCCATTCTTATTCCCCTTATTCTAAATAAGGGATTTTTTAAAGCCATTTCTCCACTTCCCCAGAATAGGATTTTCTTTTTACCCCCGTTCTCTACTATTCCTATGCCTTCTTCAGTTAAGAATGCGGGATCTACTAGACTCCAGGTTTTTCCATTATCCCGTGAAAAGCGGATAAATACATAAGCTGGATTATCAGGGGTAATATTCTGGTCATTCAAAGAATAGGTTATCTCAATAACAGGCCCTCCTTCTTCAGTCTTTATGCTTTGAATTGAAATACCATTTACATCCAGCCATTGGGGAAAAGCAAGTGATGTGCAGAATAAAAAAATTCCACTTAATATCCATCTCTTAACAATTTCCATGTTCATTAGGCCCTCTTTTTTTAAATTTTATCCGGAATCAGCCATGGAGCCCTGTCTTTTCGCCTTAGAAAATTATTGGCTTCCTCTAAATTTTTAAAATTATTAGAATCTGGGTCAAAATGTAACTTTTTATTTCCTACACGCGTGGAGATGTTCGACAGATGCAACAGCAGGTCAGTACGTCGACCCTCCTCAATATCAGCATTTGGTAAATTTCTGGAACGAACACAATCAATGAAATTTTCAATATGTAAATTATCGGCCTGACGGCCATATTCCTCGGCCACTATTTCCCCCTTTTCGTCAAAAGCCTGCCAGCCCCCGCCCTGTCTTCCTAACCTTAGAAATCCTTTAGTGCCGTATAATTCTATTTTTGTACTGGTGAATTCCCAGTCCGGGAATTGATCGGAATCCCTCACGGCTGTGGGGATCTTCCTGAAATTGGCTGCCCAAATGGCTGCTTCTATCTTATAGATCAGCTTATCATATTCAAAATGGGTACTGATGGTATCCGGAATTTCCCTTCCATCCTTAAAATGAAATACGCCCCCTGAGCTGAAAGCTGATTGAGGGAAGGAAATGTTCAGGATATACCTGGCCAGGTCAACCTGGTGATAAATATCTCCACCGATGGATCCAACATTAAAATCCCATTTATCCCTGAACCAATACCCGGGCCTGTAGGGTAATTTTGGTGCTGGCCCACACCAGAGGTCATAATCCAATCCGTCAGGAACAGGTTCCTCTTCAGCGTTGTGCGCATTGTTTTTCCAGTCTACTACCTGATATACACTGGCTATATGAACATCACCAAGATGTCCGTTCTGAACATATTCCATAGCCTTTTGGACATAGGGTGCACTACGTGTCTGGCAACCTACCTGGACCACCCGCTTATATTTCCGGGCAGCTTCCACCATTTTCAGTCCTTCCCAGGGATTTACGCTGAGTGGCTTTTCGACGTATACATCTTTTCCTGCCTGGCAAGCCATTATGGTCCCCAGGGCATGCCAGTGTACGGGTGTGGCATTTACGATCACATCTACATCCGGATCATTAAGTATGTCCCTGAAATCCTGGGTCAGTTTAGGTTGCCTGTCCTGGTATTCAGCAACAATCTCCCGGCCATATGCATAGCGTCTGTTATTAACGTCACATAAGTGCGTGATTTCGATATCAGACCTTTGTACAAACCTTTCGGTCAGAAACCGGCCTCTTCCACCCAATCCCATGATTCCAACTTTGATCTTTGGTTCATCAGCCTTGGTGGCCTTTCCGGAAAGTATGGAGAAAGCTCCAGCTGCTCCGATTGTTCCGATAAATTGACGTCGATTTAAGGGTCCCATTTTTTTGACAGAAAAAGTTAGAGTTTATTCAGGATCTTTTAGAAAATAAAGCAAATAATTAAAAATAAGCTTAGCACAATATAAGCATTGGGGAAGCCATATTCAAGGGATTATAATTATTGGGGAAAAGATGCATAAAAGTTTTTTATTGATTGGTTGGATTAATTTCATTCTTTAACTTGTGATGGTTAATAATTTAAGCATGAAAACTATACTTTTTAAACTACTTTTTTTTGCCATTCTTATTGCCACAATCAGCTGTCAACCCGGTGAGGTTGAAGAAATGGAACGCGGATTTCTCAGGATAGATAAAAATGGCAGATACTTTGTATTCGACGACGGAACACCCTATATACCTATAGGCTTCAATAAATTTATATTTTACGAGGATACAGATGAAGCCATCGACAGTCTTTTAAATCTATGGTCTCGCCATGGCATCAACTATATCAGAGTATGGTTAGGAGGGGGCAGTGATCCTGAGTTTCCCGTTGGGACCTTCGATGAAGTCAGAATGCGAAAGATCGATTACATCCTTAATAAGTGTGAAGAATATGGTGTATATGTATCACTTTGCCTGTGGAATGACAATACGCTACGTTTTGATGTGGGTTACGGGTGGAACAATAAAAGGATGGGATACAATAAAGCAATTGATAGCCTTGGTACAACAGATGATCCGGAAGATCTTAAGGGGATTGACCATGAGCCATCCTGGAACGCCGTTCTTAACAGATACGAGGTATTTGTAAAGCGCTGGAATCACCATAAAAGCCTGATGATGTGGGACCTGGTCAACGATAGTAAGAAGACTACTGAGTGGAAGACCGAAATGTATAATCATGTCCGGGCACTGGATCCCGAAAATCATATCATTGGTTTTCAATATAATACCGGACGAAATCCCAAAGGCGAGATGGATTGTGGTTCTGTACGGGTTTATGAATATAATCCCGGGGGTAATGATCCGGAACTTATGGCTGAAGCATTATTTAAGCGTGTGCTGGAAGCCCTACCATTTGGTGATCCGGTATATTGCGGGGAAGGCCGGATGCATAATGGGGAAGCCTCGGAAGAAGAAATAGAACGGTTCTTTCTGCATACCCTCTGGGGGCCACTTGCCGTTGGTTCGGCTGGTAATCTCCATGCCTGGATTTGCCCGACCACTGACGGACGCTGGCCTGATCATACCATACAGGAGCTGAAGTACTTTAAATCATACAGTGATTTCTGTAAAACTATAAACTGGTCTGAATTTGACAGTAAAAGTATGATGTATCGTGTTTCCTGTACGGATAAACAGGTGGAAGCTTATGCCTGTGGGGATGATCAACAGATGATGATATACCTTTTGAATGATGATCCTGAGGATAAATTCGAACCAATTATCACCACCATGACGCTGGATCCGGGGCTTTCAGATCCACCTTATACGCTTGAATGGATCGATATCAGATCCGGAATTATCATAAAACAGGAAACAATCGAATCATTTCCTGCCAATATCCACGTACCCGCATTTGAAGATGGAATTTTTGCACATTTGATCAAATAACATTTTTGAATTCTACAAATAAAATTCTTATGAGAAACGGAATATTCCTTTTATTAGTTCTTTTATTGTTTTCGAGTATCACCTACCTCAATGGTCAGCCTTTGAAATTGGTGAACGCAGGAACTGAACATGTATATTTTTCATACCACGGCAAACCACTTCTCTCTTTTGGCACTATGTCAGATTATATGTTTTATGCCGCTGATGATGCCTATGATTATAGAAAATGGGCTGACTGGCAGGAAGCGCATGGGATGAACCACTGCAGGGCATATCTGCCCGGCAGCTGGACATATGTTGAATATTTTGCAGAAGAAAATGGTGGTAGTATGGAGAATGTATTGTTTCCTTTTGTGGAGACCGAGCCGGGAAGCCGGAAGTTTGATTTAACGAAATTTGATGAACGCTATTGGAATAGATTCCGGGAGCAATGCGAATACCTGGAGTCAAAAGGTATTATTCTTGATCTTTTGATGCTTAATGGATGGCAGTTTTTTAATTATAACGAGGACGTGGCTAAGATCAACTGGAAAGGACATTTCTTTAATCCTGAAAACAATATAAATTCCTGCACAGATGGATTAAAAACCACTGAAAATGAAGATAACCGCTTCAGGTTTTATTATACAGCATCTGATGGTAACCAGGAATTACTGGACATTCAAATTGCATATTATGAAAAGATCATTGAAGAGACATATGACCTGGACAATATTTATTACGAGCTGGTCCATGAACTCGGCATGACCTATGATGACTGGGGTAAGACCAGTGCCTGGCTTGAAACTATAGCAATGGCAGTCAGAAAAAAATGGAATGAACTAAATCCGGAACGACCAATTATTCTCTCGACAGATACCGGTCATCTGAGGGGTTTCCCTTTCAATCAGGGTGGGGGGTATCCGGATCCTGGCTCTGAAATGGATTGGGTTTTCTCACGTCCTTATTTTGATATATTGATCGATGGAAACCATCATCATACAGGCAATATCAAAGCCTGGGTTCGGAAATACAAAAAGCCTGTCGTCGCACAGGAATCAAGGGATGACAGTGGGCAGACCTGGTCATACCGTTATCCGGAATTCAGGAACCACCTGAGGAAATACTGCTGGAAAATGATGATGGCCAAATGCCAACAGGTGGATATTTATGCCAAACCACAAATTACGTTATTGCCGGTTCGGGAAATCTCCGAACCATCGAATAATTATGATCCCAACGGGTGGAGTGAGTTTGAAAATGATGCCCTCTTGCTACGGGAATTTTTCAATGGAATTCTGGATTATGGCGCCCTGGAATACAAAGGATATTTCTGGATATCTACGGTAGGTGTTAATCTTGTTTTATCATCGGATAAAGAAATATTGGCCTACGTATCATCACCAACAGGTCTTGAAAACATGGAATTCGTAAATAATGGAGCACATGTATTTCTTCAAGATCTGCCTTTCCCTGATGGACGGTATGAAGCTTCTTTTTTTGATCCTAAATCGGGTCTGGCAGGATCCAGAATGATCACGATAAAGAAAGGAGAAACCAGGTTCAGAACCCCGGTATTTACAGATGATATGGCAGTTCATATTGTAAAATAGACTTAGTCAAATAACATATAAATTATGAAAAACTTTAGGTTAATTATTGCTCTGATTATTATTGCAGGATGCAATACAACAGAAACAACAACTGATATGGAAATGCAACCACCAGACGCTGAAAAGATCCCGAAGGAGCTGGTCAGTCATGGCGATGTTCGCTTAGATAATTATTACTGGATGAAGCTGAGCGATGAGCAGAAAAACGCTTCAGAACCGGATGAACAAACACAAAATGTAATATCCTACCTGGAATCCGAGAATGAATATTTGAATGCATCTCTGGCCCATACAGAAGGATTGCAGGAAACCCTATACAATGAAATTGTCGGGCGAATCAAACAAACAGATGAATCTGTGCCTTATTTCAAGAACGGGTACTGGTATTATACCCGGTACGAGGAAGGAAAGGAATATCCCATTTATTGCAGGAAAGAAGGGGATATGAATGCTGAAGAGCAGGTCATGCTGAATGTGAATGATTATGGAGATAAACATGAATTTGTAAGTGTTGGAGGATTGAGTGTTAGTCCGGACAACAGGTACCTGACCTATGGACTGGATACTGTGAGCAGACGTTTGTATTCGATATATATCAAGGACCTGACGACCGGGGAGATGCTCCCGGATCTCATCAACAACACAGGAGCAGGTGCCGCCTGGGCAAATGATAGCGAAACCTTCTTTTATGTACAAAAAGAACCAGGTACGCTAAGGTATTATAAAATATTCAGGCATAAATTAGGCACTGATGAATCGGAAGATGTGGAGATATATCATGAAGCAGATGACACCTTCAGCACATATGTGTACCGTTCTAAATCTGATCAGTATATTATGATAGCATCTTACCAGACCCTATCCTCCGAATACCGTATTCTTAATGCGGATGATCCGGAAGGAACGTTTCAGATATTCAATCCCAGACAACGCGATCATGAGTATTCTATAGAGCACTTTGAAGATAAGTTTTATATTGTAACCAACTGGGAAGCACAGAATTTTCGGCTGATGGAAACTCCGGTAGGGAAAACGAGTCAGGAGAATTGGAAAGAAGTGATACCACACCGGTCTGATGTAATGCTCAGCGGCGTGGAAGTTTTTACCAATTATATGGTTGTATCTGAAAGAAATAGCGGACTTCGTCAATTACGCATCATAAACCAGAATTCAGGAAATGAACACTATCTCGATTTTGGTGAAGAGGCCTATGTGGCCTATGTTTCGACTAATCCGGAATTTGAAACTGAAGTGCTGAGGTATGGATATCAGTCAATGACCACTCCGAATTCCACCTATGATTATAATATGAGGACAAAGGAGAAAACCCTTTTAAAACAGCAGGAGGTTGTGGGAGATTTTGATCCGGCAAATTATGAAACAAAAAGGTTATATGTTGAAGCAAGGGATGGTGTGGAAGTACCTATTTCAATGGTTTACCGTAAAGGGATGGAAAAAAATGGTCAGAATCCTTTATTATTATATGGCTACGGTTCTTATGGATCAACCATCGATCCATACTTCAGTGCATCGCGTCTGAGCTTACTTGACAGGGGATTCATATTTGTAACGGCTCATATTCGTGGAAGTCAGATCAATGGCAGGCAATGGTATGAGGATGGTAAAATGTTCAAGAAGAAAAATACATTTAACGATTTCGTAGATTGTGCAGACTACCTTGTGGACCAGCGATATACTAATCCTGACCTATTGTTTGCACAGGGAGGAAGTGCCGGTGGATTACTGATGGGTGCTGTTGTTAATATGAGGCCTGAATTGTTCAGGGGAGTGGTGGCAGCCGTGCCCTTCGTTGATGTTATTACCACTATGGAGGATGAATCCATTCCATTGACCACTGGAGAATTTGATGAGTGGGGTAATCCCGGAGCTGACCTCGAGCAATATGAATATATCAAATCCTATTCTCCTTATGATAATGTACATGAGACAGCATATCCCAATATGCTGGTGACTACAGGTTTCCATGACTCCCAGGTCCAGTATTGGGAACCCGCTAAGTGGGTAGCCAAATTGAGGGATTATAATACCGGTGATAACAAGATCTATCTGTTTACAGAGATGGAAACAGGTCATGGTGGCGCTTCCGGGAGGTTTAAGCAACATAAGGAAACTGCCTTGATCTATGCATTTATGATCGATCTGGCAGAGAATTAAACTGAAATAATATTTTTGAATTTTATCGGCCTGAAATATCGTTATTTATATTTCAGGCCGATTTTATTTTTTATTTACCAGTCCAAATTGTTCAATTAGCACTAAAAATTTGCATTTTACTAATATTTTTTATAATTTTCCGGTAATATTAAACTTTGTTCATCGTTTGTAGTCAAAGAGAGATATAAAGCAAACAGCTATGCATATAACTCAGCGCGGCATTCAACACCTTTTTTTGAGGGCGGGATTCGGCATCAGCTTTGAAACTTTACAGAACAGTAAGGGGAAGAGTGCTGAAGAGCTTGTGGATGAAATATTTGAGAAAGCAAACCCACCCAGATATTTAAATCTGGCACAAAAGGAGGATTTCAGACCACCAACTCAGGAAAGTCCTGAGCTCAGAATGGCCTTTGTAGAAAGATCTACCCAGATGCTGATGAAACTGAACGCAGCCTGGCTTCGTAATATGGCGGCACAGGAGGGTGATATACGGGAAAAAATGACTTTTTTCTGGCATGGCCATTTTGCATCTACCTCAAACAATGCCTATCTGGTTCAACAGCAGAATAACCTGATCCGAAAGCATGCCCTTGGAAATTTTGGAGACCTGCTAAAAGCTGTTTCCAAGGATGCGGTGATGCTGCAATATCTTAATAATCAGCAGAACACGGAAGAAGCCCCGAATGAGAATTTTGCAAGAGAGGTAATGGAATTATTCACGCTGGGAAGGGGACATTATACAGAAAAAGACGTAAAAGAGGCAGCGAGAGCTTTCACGGGTTGGGGATTTAATCAGGATGGGGAATTCGAATTCAGGACATTGACCCATGATTATGGTGAAAAAACCATACTTGGACAAACGGGTAATTTTGAAGGCGATGATGTGCTGGATATCATACTGAAGCAGAAGCAGACAGCTAAATTCATTGTAGAAAAGATCTATACTTTTTTCGTAAATGAAAAAGTGGATAATTACAAAGTAGAGGCTTTGGCTGGGAAATTTTATGATTCTAATTATGATATTACCAGTTTACTTAAGGAGATCTTTACTTCTGAGTGGTTTTATTACCAGGAAAATGTAGGTATAAAAATTAAAAGCCCGGTTGAACTTATTGCCTCTAGCATGCATATGTTTAAAATTGATTTTGAGAACATCGAGGCTCTTGTTGGGATCCAGAAACTCCTGGGTCAGATTCTTTTCAGGCCACCGAATGTTGCAGGATGGCCTTCAGGATCTGAGTGGATAGATGCTTCAACACTAATTCTCCGCTTGAGGTTGGTAGAGGTGGCTATGGCATCGTCCAAACTGAACAGGTTCTTACTAAAAGATGTAGACGAAGAGAATCCAATGACCAACCGATTGAAAAAATTGCGGGCAACATTTGATTGGGATTCTTTCAGCCGGCAGTTCAGTGCAGTTCCTTTTGAAAGAATTGAAAATACATTGATCGTATATCTGTTACAGGGATCGATTTCTCAAAAAAAATCACAGCTTTTAATTGTGGATAAATTCAGTCCGGTCGATGAAAGACTCTTTTCCATCACGGCCAGAGTAAGTAAGCTGCCGGAGTTTCAAATGTGCTAAAGGATAATGACCATGACAAATAGAAGAACATTCCTGAAAAACAGTGCAATTATCGCCTCGAGTTCAGTCTTGGTGCCGCGCTTTCTAAAGGCGGCAGAGGAGAACATGATCAGCGATTATCAGGGGAAAAAGTTGGTGGTCGTTCAGTTGAATGGAGGAAATGATGGATTAAATACATTCATTCCCTATAGAAATGATATATATTACCAAAAGCGCCCGAGTATTGGAATAGATCCAAACCAGGTAATTCAGGTTACGGATGAACTGGGAATGAATGCCGGATTGAATACACTTCAACCTTTATATGATAATGGTGAACTTGCTATTATTAATAATGTAGGATATCCAAATCCGGATCGGTCACATTTCCGGTCGATGGATATCTGGCAATCGGCAAGTGATGCCCATGTATATTTGAAAACAGGCTGGCTAGGCCGGATGCTGGATGCATGTTGTCCTTCAAATGCAGGGCCTTACTTCGGTCTGGAATCAAGTGAGATGCTCAGTCTTGCTCTTAAGGGTAACAGAATGAAAGGAATGGCCATTGAAGACATTAACAGATTAAACCGAATTGTAAAAGATCCATTTCTGGATGATATTTCTACAGTACATTACAACCAGGGCGATACACTGGATTATTTATATAAAACCCTGAATGATACAAAGAAATCTGTAGCCTATTTGAAAGAAAAGGCAGATCTGTATAAATCCCCGATCATATATCCCCAAAATGAACTGGCGGATAATCTCAGTTCAATTGCTCAACTTATAAATGCAGGGGCAGAAACCAAAGTATATTATGCTTCCATATCCGGATTTGACACACATGCAAATCAAACATTACAGCAGAATACCCTCCTGGAAAGGGTTTCGCAATCTCTTGCTGCTTTTATTGAAGATCTAAGGAAAGGAGGTCAATTGGATTCCACATTAGTATTGGTATTCTCTGAGTTTGGCCGGCGGGTTAAGGAAAACGGCAGCCGGGGTACTGATCATGGTACTGCAAACAATGTGATGATCCTTGGTGGGAAATTGAAAAAATCAGGATTTTTAAATGCGGGACCGGATTTAGTGAATCTGGATAATGACGACCTGATTTATTCCATAGATTTCAGGCGTATCTACGCTACCCTTCTCGATAATTTTCTGGAAGTCGACAGCGAAACAGTCCTGGGCAAGAGTTACGAAAAACTGGGCTTTATATAAGCTTGCATTTTCTGTCTGAGAAATGGCCAGGGCTTAAGCCTGGCATTCTATACTCCTGATAAACAGCGAATTATCCCCCAATATGCGTGATTGATTTCTAAATAAAATCAGCGATATTTAGTTTTCCAATATTATCAGCCTGAGGACCTGGTAATTCATTAATGTCAATTGTGGGTGTATGTTTAGCTAATTCTTATATTTTTAAAATCTGAAGTGCATATGAAGACCATTGGCAATATTGTCTTGCTGCTTCTGCTATGCTTTCTATCCATTTCCTGCATTCAGGCAGAAAAAAAGGATCGAACGGATCTTAGAACGCAGGGAACTGATGTATTTATCAAGAACCTTGAAAAAAGAATTGAAAAAATCGTCAAAAGACATCACCTTCCTTCAATTGCCATTGTACTGGTTGAAAATGATAAGATTATTTTTAAATCAGCCAAAGGTATGGCTGATATTGATAATGGTGTAATGCTAAATGAAGATACTTATTTTAAAGTATGGTCAATTGCCAAAGTTTTTACAGCACTCGAAATTTTCAGGGAATATGAAGCGGGATTGATCGATATTGATCATCCTGTTACTGACTATCTTCAGGATTTTAAGATAAATAGTATATTCCAGGAAAATCGCCCCATAACCATTCGAAATATTCTGGCCCACAGATCAGGTTTACCCAGAAATGAATGTATACCAATCAGGGATGCAGGTAATCCACTTAGGTCTCTGGATAAATTTGAAAAAAGCTCCCATGACTGCTACCTGGCCTTTCCTCCGGAAACCCGGTACAAATATTCAAACCTGGGTTACGATCTTCTGGGCAGGGTAGTAGAAGAAGTCAGGGATGAGGGATTTCCCAGTTTCATGAATAATAGTTTTCTTCCCTTAGCCGGAATGTCGGAAAGTACATTCGACTCGGAAAGTATTTCTGGCTCGGAAAATATTGCCATAGGCTATGAATATTTTAAAAAGAAATTCTATCCCATCGATCAATCGAAGAATATTAACAGTTTTCCATCAGGTAACTTATATACGACTTTAAATGAATTGGAGATTTTTCTCTTGAAAATCCTTTCTGAGGATGGCATTTTTCAGAAGGAGGAAACCCTGAATATGATGTTTCAGGATCATTACAGTTGCCGTACTGATCCGGAGACTATGGGGCTTGGATGGAAAACCACAAGAATAAATGATAAATATCTGATGCCCTGGCATGATGGGGGGCCGGATGACGGGACTGGTGCCCTTATCGCCCTGGTACCGGAGAAAAAAATCGGGTTGGCTATTATATCCAATAGTACCGCCTTTGGAGGAAATATATCTGTACCTTTTGCAGTTGATATTTTCAGCGAAATGATAAACCAGGATGAAAAAATGTCCTCATATCCGGACGAAACCCAATCAACCGTAAAAATACGGCAGGAAGAAATGAAGGAACTGGCCGGAAAGTACACTGCATTTGGACAGGTTATGTCTGTTGTTTCTAAAAAACATAAGCTAAAAGGTAAAATAGGTGGCATTGGTCTGGATTTGATACCAATAGATAGTTCAGTGTTTAAGGTCACGCACTGGACTCATGAGATAGGACTCACGAAAATCATTCCTCCTCCAGTGGATCTTGATAAGTTGACTATTGAATTTATACATAATAGTGCCATACCGGAACATGATAACATGATCATAAATCTTGATAATATTTCCTATGAAATATGCCCTGAATACCAATCTACAGACCAGATGCCTGCATACTGGAAAGACCTTTCCGGGGAATACAATATTTATCAAAGGTTGCCTGGAAATAAACCCGGGGATTTATGGAATGGGAAATATACAATAAGTACAGAAAATGATCTTGTTATGATGTCCAATCCATTTGGGCCGGTTGTTCCGATATCAAGTAATTATCTAAGAATCTGCAGCGGGCCTTTTGCCGGGGAGGTTATGGAGTATTCTTCTGGTAATGGAAATATCATTCACCAAAATGCAATATTCATTCCGTCAAAAGATGAATAATAATAAGAGTAATCTTTTAGAGGTTCTTATTATTCTATTTTTCACAAAAAAACTTGATCGTAACATTAATCAATAATCAAATCTGTTCTGCGGGGAAGCGCTTGTTCGTCACAGGATAAATAAATATTAACAAACTCCCACGAATACCTCAAATCTGCCATTCAAATGTATCAAGCATATTGCAACTAGCCTGGAAGACACTTGAACAATTAAAAACTTAAAAAACTTTAAATCCTGGATCCGAAAAGCTTTCGCCTTCCTAACCTTGATATAGATTAAATTTCTTATATATTGAGGGGGAATACAGATCAGTACTAAAATTATATTTTCTAAGGAATGGGTTATAACTTTTTGGGGATTGAAATCGGGGGAACCAAAATACAGGTATTTGTAACCGATGAGGATCATAATATTATTGAGCGCGATAAATTCTTTGTTAAGGAAAAAGAAGCTGCCTATATAACGAATAACCTTAAAGAAAAATTAAAAACAGCCTGCCAGAAACGAAGTATCGATGCCATTGGAGTAGGCTTTGGAGGTCCTGTTGACTTTCAGACAGGGATTATCAAGACCTCCCATCATATAGGCGGCTGGAATGATTTTCCGCTTGCGGAGTGGATATCTGATGAGACTGGTCTTCCGGTATCTGTCGATAACGATGCCAATACGGCAGCCCTGGCAGAAGCCTGTCTTGGAGCAGGCAAGGTTTTTTCACGTGTTTTTTATATCACCATGGGCAGTGGGGTGGGTGGTGGATTGATCATTGATGGTGAGATATACCACGGAAATAAGCCGACAGAAGTTGAGATCGGACATATCCGTTTGGATAAATCGGGGAGAATACTTGAAGACAGTTGTTCCGGCTGGGCTGTCGATAGAAAAATTAGAAATTATATTCGGGAGAATCCAGGAAGTATTATTGCTGAAATGGTTGGCGCGGAGAATACTGGAGAAGCCAGATATCTGGTCGAAGCAATCCAGGGTGGGGATAGCGGGGCGATACAGCTTTTGAATGACACAGCGGATGATTTTGCCTTTGGGTTGTCTCATGCAGTACACCTTTTAAATCCGGAAATCATTATTCTGGGAGGGGGATTATCCTTTCTTGGATTTACCTATATTGATATGATCAAGGATAGACTTTATGGGTATATAATGAAAGCTATGGATCCACCTGAGATCCAGCCTGCCGGTCTGGGCGAGGATGTTGTTTGCCTGGGGGCTTCATTGCTTGCGAAAGAAATTTTTTCAGGATAAAATTCATATGATATGTTAAAGAACTGGATAGAAGACTACATGTCTGATTACAAAAAGGCTGTTGAAAGAGTTCCCCTTGATTCGGTTTTGAATATAATTAACAGGTTTGCTCAGGCAAATACAGAAAAGAAACAGATTTTCGTATTTGGGAATGGAGGCAGTGCAGCCAATGCCTCACATTTTGTCAATGATATGGCAAAAAGTGCGTCCGACGTATTGCCTGATAGATTCAAATG
The DNA here is from genome assembly GCA_965365275.1 of uncultured Cyclobacteriaceae bacterium. Classification (GTDB taxonomy): domain Bacteria; phylum Bacteroidota; class Bacteroidia; order Cytophagales; family Cyclobacteriaceae; genus JAGTVG01. Next base: position 14,039 of record CBDUBA010000059.1, read on the forward strand.
TTTATCCCTGAATGAACATATGAGCCTTATTACAGCCATAAGCAACGATTATGATTACAAAGATATCTTCAGACGGCAAATTGAAAATTTCGCCAATAAGAATGATCTTGTTTTGACCATGAGCGTAAGCGGTAATTCTGCAAATCTTGTTGAGGCTGTTGAGTGGGGCAATGAAAATGGCCTGCACACTATAGCCCTGCTGGGTGGTAACAGGGGAAAACTGGCCGATATAGCCAAAGAATGTATTATCGTGGATTCTCTTCATTATGGTCATGTGGAAGATATCCATATGCTGATCTGTCATATGATCATATATGCTTTTATTGAGAACCCAGAGATCGTTAAATAATTTTACAGAACAATACTGTTTCTTTACAAACTATAACTAATTGAAAACAGACTTTTTGCAGGCTTATGAAATTTGCTACCATTGATTTCATTATCTTTTTTGGATATGCCCTGCTTGTAACAGGTGTAGCTCTTTATGTTTCCAGGACTAAAAAGGGAGTAAAAAAATCATCAAAAGAATATTTTCTGGCTGATAAATCCTTACCCTGGTGGGCGGTTGGTGCTTCACTGATTGCAGCCAATATTTCAGCGGAGCAATTTATTGGTGTTTCAGGATCCGGATATGCGATTGGCCTGGCTATGGCCAGTTATGAGTGGACTGCGGCTGTTGCGTTGATCGTCATTGCCAAATATTTTCTCCCCATATTTCTCCAGAAGAATATTTACACCATGCCCCAGTTTCTGGAACAGCGGTTTGACAACCGGGTAAGAACTGTTCTGGCTATATTCTGGATACTGTTATACATTTTTGTTTATCTGACCTCTGTCGCATATCTGGGAGCACTCTTTCTGCAGACCGTGTTTGGGATCGAGCTCATATACGGAATATTCCTTTTATCAGCTTTCGCAGCTCTGTATTCCATCTATGGGGGATTGCAGGCCGTAGCCTGGACAGATGTTATCCAGGTGGTGTTTCTTATAGGTGGAGGAATCCTGACCACCTATCTGGCATTGCATCATTTTTCGGGAGGATCTGATTTTTTCACAGGGCTGTCTATGCTTATTGAAAAAGTCCCGGAGAAATTTCATATGATCATTGAAAAGGGGAGCCTGATGATACCGGATGGTAAAGGAGGGTTTAAAGATGCCTGGATGGATCTTCCCGGGCTCAGCGTTTTGATCGGAGGACTCTGGATAGGTCATTTTGCCTATTGGGGTTGTAATCAATATGTCACTCAGAAAGCACTGGCGGCAAAGAGCCTGAAAGAGGCACAGAAGGGATTGATTTTCGCAGGATATCTAAAGGTATTAATGCCATTGATTGTGGTAATACCGGGCATTATTGCTTTTGCATTGAATGCCGACCTGGCCAAATCCGATGAAGCCTATCCCTGGTTGTTACAGAATTTTGTTCCTTCAGGATTCCGGGGGGCAGCTGCTGCCGCTCTGGTAGCAGCAATAGTATCTTCATTGGGTTCGATGGTGAACAGTACCGCCACGATATTTACTATGGACATATATAAACCATTTATTAATCCAACAGTAGAAGACAGCAAGCTGGTATTGGTGGGCAGGCTTTCTGGTTTAGCTGCTTTAAGTGCAGCTGTATTGACGGCAAAACCACTTTTGGGAGATCTGGACCAGGCATTTCAGTATATACAGGAATATACAGGCTTCACTACCCCGGCTATTTTTGCAATATTTATGTTTGGCTTGTTCTGGAAACGCACTACCCCTAATTCCGTACTATGGGCAGCGATCCTGTCCATCCCTCTTTCCGTTGCCTTTAAGATCCTAATGCCTGGATTACCTTTTATGAACCGATGGGTTGTGGTTTTTATAATCCTTGCTGGGGTGATTATCTTCATCAGCCTGTTTGAATCCTCAGAAGATGATCCTAAGGGGATCCGGATCGACCGGGACCTATTTTATACCAGCAATAAATTTAATGTAGGAGCCGTAGGGATTTTAACAATACTTGCTGTCCTGTATGCTGTTTTCTGGTAATTTTAGACGGAATTTTGTAATCGCTAAGGGCCACTTTTTATATCTTCCTTCATATCAAAAATTCTATAGTGAATCAGATGTGAAGGACTTTACAAAAGAATTCTTTACATTCCTTATTATTGAATTTCTTCCTCTGATCCTGAATTTTCGCCTATACGGTTATCGACATATCCCTCAGGTGCTTCACAAGCCTGTATTGGGTGAGAAGGATCTCCCAGTCCGTCACCATCCGGATCTTTATAAAATGTCCTGACATCACAATCACCAGCCTTTATGGTTTGATCCATGGCACGCATTAAGGACAGGTCGTTTTGTAATGTGTCACAGGATATTTCCCAGATCATTACGCCACCCAGCATATCCTTTGCCAGCTGGGTCTTTCTGGAGATCATCGGGATCCCGTTATAAAACCTCATTCCAGTGGAATCCTGATACGCTAATTCTACATCATCCTTTATAATCTCTTTATAGTTAATATATCTTGCCGGTGGCGTAAAATCAAAACCGTAAAATGGAAGTCCAAGAATGATTTTATCCAATGGAATCATTCTTACCTCATTCCAGTATTTAATGGCGTCCACAGCATAGGAAAAAGGAGAATGTGGGCCAATGTCATCAGGTCGCCATATTCCTGTTTTATCATATACCATTACATTGATAAAATCATAGGCAAACAGGGATTCCTGGGTAACTGCTTCATGAACCCTTGTTGCGCCGAGGGCTGTAGTAATCCCTTTGCCCCTCGCGTGTAGTGCATCCCTCAGTTCCAGAACAAATGGAGTATACAGATCACCGATGTATGGAAGGAGATTGCCCTCAATATCAACATCTACGCCATCCAGATCATTATCAGCAACATAATCAAGTATTCCTTTGATAAAGACCGATCTTTTTTCCGGGCTGAGCACCGATTTCCATATCGTTGTATCTGGTCTGCCTCCCCCTGCGAGTGAAACGAATACTTTGAGATCAGCTTCATGTCCTTTTTTTACTATAGGCTTGATATCTGCATTTCCACTGAATACAAGGTTCCCATTAATATCCGGATTCCCGAAAGCGAGGTTCAAATAAGTTAATTTGTCAAGTTCTAGGTCATCAATATGTCTGAATCCTCCCCTGGAAAGGTATCCGACAACTTTAAATTCTGTGTCTTCAACATATATATCCGGGCCTGTAGCATAGGGTGCTTTTTCACATGAATCGAACAGGATGATAAAAAATAGGGATAAGAAGATGAGTTTTAGTTCTTTCATAAGCGCTTTTATGTAAAATAATAATCAAGTTAAGGGATTAAAGCTTTCAAGTTAAAATATTCGCCAATATTTCTATTGAAAATTTATCTTTATTTTAAAAAAATTCTTGACAATATGCATCTAGTTATTCAATCTAGACGCCGAAAAGATCACTTTAGAAACAATACAATTATAAAGTAAAAGAAATATTAAAAACATATAATATGCACTGAAATTGCAGATTGAATATTAAGTTTTAAACAGATAATTCATTTATTAATGATTCCATTATATTTTAAAGGATGAAAAGCTTAAATTTATTAAGTTTTTATGCACTATTCGCCTGAAGTTACTTTTTAAATGTTTTGAATTTTTTAAATTATAAATGATCATGAAAAAAGCTCTGACAATTTCAATTTCTCTTATTTTCGTCTTATTGGGTTCAAATGTATTGGCAGATCCACCTGCATTCAAATGGATCCGTCATAATACGGACGAAGTAGGGCTATATGACAAATTTGAAGCCACTTTCTGGCTGGAAACAGAATTCGAGAATCCATTTGATCCGGGAGACATCGATATCATGGCCACTTTTACGGCTCCTTCCGGTAAAACATGGACCATCCCGGCATTTTATTCAGCAATCCAGGACAGGTCATGGCTGGCCCGGTATGCCTGGCTCGTCAGGTTTTCTGCGGATGAATTGGGGGAGTGGAATTATATAATTAAAGTAAAGGACAGGAACGGAGAGGTGACCAGTGAGAGAAGGAATTTTAAAGTAGTTGAATCCGAATATCATGGCCGGATCAAAGTGGCGGCCAACAAGCGATATCTGGAATATGATGATGGTACACCTTTTTACGGCGTTGGCATGTGGGTAAACAACCAGGAAAAGGCTGAAGTAATGGACGAATTAAAAGCTGTGGGTGTCAATTATATCAGTTATGTTATGACTCCATTGGAAACCTGGGCCAGTGGCATGGGGCGTTATGATCAGCATGTCTGTGCACGGATCGATCATTTGCTCAATATCCTTGAGGAACGAGATATGCAGCTGGCTTTGAACTTCTGGTTTCATTCCTATTTATCCGAGACGGTTTGGGGAGGAGGGAATGTACGCTGGTTTGCCAATCCCTACCAGACAGTAACGGAATGTAAGGATTTCTACCGAAGCGAAGAAGCCTGGGAATACCAGGAAAAACTCTACCGCTACATGATCGCCCGCTGGGGTTACAGCCGTTCACTTGCAATATGGTTCATCGTGGATGAGGTGAACGGGACAGATGGTTGGGCATCAGGTGACAGTACTCAGGCCGGGGTTTGGGTCAAGAAGGTACATGATTATTTTAAAGCCAATGATCCCTGGAACCACCCCACAACAGGAACCCGCAGCGGCGGCATTAAAGAATGGTGGCAGGAAGCCTATGAAGCCACGGACCTTCCGGGCAGGGAGATCTATGAAGCACAGGGATTTCCGATCAACAAGACGGGTCAGATCGATAAAGATAAAACGCATTCTCTGACCTACAGCTACAGAAACTATCATGGACAGGTCAATAAGTTATGGAACGGGTTTGAGAAACCCTGCTTAATCCCTGAAACGGGCTGGGATCATACTTTTTATGAAATGCAGATGCCAGGATATCAGGCCCAGTACCATAATGCCATTTGGGTAAGTCTGGCTTCCGGGGTATCTATGTCACCATTCTGGTGGGCTTATTCAGACCGGTTGAATGATAATGTAGTTACCAATCAGATGCTTAGTTTAAGGCATTTTACAGACCAGATTCCGTTCAATAAGCTTACCAATCTCAAAATTGTTGAGGCTGAAAATTCAGAAGGTGATGCTTACGCTGTTGGCAGTGACCAGCTGATCTTTGGCTGGGCAGTGAATGCTGATACTGATATGTCGGGAAAAACTGTCAGTTTAGAGGATGTCCCGGAAGGCGGGTACAAGCTAAGGCTATATCACACCTGGCGTGGTCAATTCCTGAGAAACGAAGACAGGTCAGTAACGGTTCAGGACATTAAAACAAAAGGTAATTCCCTGTCTTTTGAAATTCCCATTCTGAAAGTGGAAGGGGGCCATGCAAGGTATATCGGACAGGATATTGCATTTATTCTTGAACCGGTTGAATAAATAGCACAGAATATAAGTAACGATCTCTTCTGTTTTTAGAAGAGATCGTTTTGCCAATAATTTTTTTAGTAACCAAAGATCAGTTAATCTTTAACTTTTCCTTTATTTGATTTGCTTTTGCCAATGCTGGTTCATAACCCAGGCCATATGAATTATTGTAATATTCAATAGCATCCAATAATACTTGTTTTTTTCTTTTTCTTGCAAATTGCATATGTTTTGCCACCTCTTCTTTTCCTTCACCACGGGCAAATAAAGATTCTGCTTCGGTAAGTTTAAGCTTTTCCAGAAGTTCAGTTCTTTCTAAATTGAATTCATGGGTTCTGTCTTTTAATTCATTCTGTATGCTCAGCATCTCCTTATCTGTTATCGTTAGTTCCTCCTGCAGATGAGAAGTTTCTTCCTGATACAACATGATGCTATATTGCATTTTTTCAATTTCTTTGTTTTTTTCCTCCATGTCGTTTTTTAAACGATTTATGTATGAATTATAAGAGGAATTGGTTTTTGACAGATCACTGATAAGCCAATCGGCTTTTTTCACGAATTCATTTATGTTCTTCATGCGGGCAACATAATCTTCTTCCACAATACTTGCTTCCAGGTCAAGTTTAATTTCCTTGCGATGAATATCAATAGAATCCATATACTCCTCTATTTGAGATAAAATACTTGAAAGGTATTCGGCTTCTTCCACAATCATTTCCATGGAATCGAGACGAACCAGTAATTGCAGGTTTTCCTCTTTTAGTTTCTGATTACATCCTGGAAACAACAACAGTGCACACAGGATTATAGCTATAATTCTCATTTTATTGGTCTGTTAATTACATATATATGACGGTATATGCTCGAAAAAGTCACCTTCATACTAAAGAAAAAAGTGGGTCATATAGCTACAGATCAGACCATAATCATTTTGAACCGAGAATTGGAAATTAGTTTAGTGAGTAAGCGTACTGATTTAAGAAACGATAATAACTAACCTAGGATTTACTGCCCGAAGGTCAATGAACACACCAAAGGACATTAAGGCCTTAGCATAGCCTATCTGAGGATTTTTTCAGCTTCAATACATTCATTTTGTTGTTTATCTTAAACTTTAGAATAAAGAGTGGCTAAAGTCATAGTAGGCTTCAATTAGAGGAGGATAAATTTAACATGATATATAATCAGCAATGAATAGATTATAAAGATCTATTTGTCATTTCTTAACCTAAAGTGTTGTGATACAAAAGGTTTATTTAACTTTTGCTGAAATTTACATTATCTTTGAATTAATAAACAATTTTTAAGATTTTTATCACCTGTTGAACCTGGCATATTGGCCGATTTTTTATATTTTTTCTGTTAATAAAACAAAGACATCATGAATTGGAAGCGGATCTTTATTACTGTCCTACGCGTTGGAATAGGCTGGCATTTCCTCTATGAAGGTATAACAAAACTTTTTACCCCTGAGTGGAGTGCATATAACTATTTGATTAATTCAACTGGATTTATATCTGGTTTTTATGAAGGGCTCGCTTCTTCTCCTGCCCTGATGAAAGTAGTGGATGTTTTGAATATTTATGGATTGATATTTATAGGGCTGGCATTATTCGTTGGGATAATGATTCGATATGCTGCAATTGCCGGGACGCTTTTGCTTACTCTATACTACTTGGCATATCCCCCGATAGGCTTTTCATTATTTGGTGGTTCTGAAGGAAACTTGTACATCGTAAACAGGATCTTTATCGAGGCCATGGCCTTGATGGTCCTGATTTTCATAAAGGATAAAGGCTATGGCCTGTATGCAATATCTTTATCCATGTTCAGAAAAGAAGCCTCTGAAGGGGAAGACACAGTTTCACCAGAACTGACCAATTCCAGACGGGAGATGTTAAAAAACATGGCCACGGTTCCTGCCCTGGGACTGGTAGGTTGGGGGGCATTCAAGGAAAGCCAGAAATACGGTCCGGACGCGCTGTCAGGTGCAACTATCCAGGTAGGCGCAATGGATCTGAGCGAGTTAAAAGGAGAGCTGCCAAAAGGAAAAATCGGTGACCACGAAATCAGTAAACTGGTTTTGGGTGGAAATCTTCTGGGAGGCTGGGCACATTCCCGTGATCTGATTTATGTCCCCTCATTATTCAGGGCCTACAATACTGAGAAAAAGATATTTGAAACATTAATGCTGGCTGAACAGGCCGGGGTGAATACCATTAATATTGGTTTTGTCACCAATCCTGTCATTGAGAAATATAAAAAAGTCACTGGTGGTAAGATCAAGGTGATATCCCAGGTTCACCCTGATATGGAGAATGATGATTATTATGTTAACATAGACAAAGCCATAGATCATGGTTGTGAAATTATACAGGTCCAGGGCAACTGGTGTGACTGGTTGGTTCGGGATGGCCGAATCGATGTCGTCGAGAAAATGCTTGACCATATACGTAAGCAGGGATGTGTAGCCGGTCTGGCATCACATACTGTTGATGCACTGATAGCCTGTGAAGAAGAAGGTATTATTCCCGATTATTATATGAAAACCATGCATCACGACCAGTACTGGTCGGCACACCCAATGGAGAACAGGGTACCTTTCGAAGTGGATGGTAAGAAACATATTGATCACAACAGATTCCATGATAATATTTTCTGCTTGTTCCCGGATCGCACCGTGGAATTCGTGAATCGTGCAAAAGTTCCGGTGATGGGATTTAAAATACTGGCAGCAGGTGCCATCCCACCTGAGGATGGATTCCGGTGGGCATTCCAGAACGGTGCTGATTTCATCTGTGTGGGTATGTTTGATTTCCAGATCGTCAAGGATGTGAATATTACCATTGATGTCCTGAATGACATGTCACTTCGCCCACGCGAATGGTATGGTTAAATTTATTCCTGTATTTTAAGGTTTGCCGGATTGATCTTTACCTTTTAAGTTTTTCGGAATAGCCTTTTGCTATCACATTATCCCTCATCCGGTCTGATTTTGCTTTTAAATTGTTCATGATCTGCGAGTATTCAGGCAGATGCCTGATGGGATCTAAAAGAGGAAGCATATTGAGATAGTAATAACTGTATGTTGCTGCACCAGCACCCTTTCTTAGTTCTGATAGCGCTTGTTCATGCATCCCTAAGCAGGCATAGCAACCGGCAAGAATATTGGAACGTATGGGATATTTAGGATTTATCGTCTCTTCAACTTTCTTCAGTATTTGATGAAAAGATATTTCAGCTTGTGAAGAATCCCCTTTTATCTGTATTAGATAAGCCTCCAATGCCATTCCAGTGAAGGAATCAATATTCGGATTTCTCTTATCTCTTACAATTATTTTTTCTAAAAATTCCTGTAACAGTTCCTGGGCCAGATCAAGATCACCAAGCTTGATATGTATGAGGGCTTTCCAGAGGTTTAATTCATAGGCTGATGATGGAAAAATTGACATGGCTTTGTCAATATTAGCTAAAGCGGTCTGGTATTCACCTTGAAAGATCTTATACCTGATCTGGTTTTCATAAGCAAAGCTAAATTCAGGATTAAGAGATAATGCTTTTTGATCGCTTAATGTTGATTCTTCAAACAATCCGATGGCTGCCATCGAATTACTAATATCGATGTAGTGTATGGGATTATTCGGGTCATTTTCAAGATTCTTGAAGGCCCAGTCTATTGCTGCCTCCTGATTGCCAAGTTGCCACTCGCACCAACCCAGAAAGTTATTAGATCCCTGATAGCCTGACTCAGCCGCTTCCCTGTATAAACGAAGGCCTTCAGCGGGATCCCCCTCCAGGGTTTTATAATAAGCCATGGCATTCAAAGACTCGGGATGTTCAGGGTCTAGTTGAAAAGCTTTTAATGCATAAAATTCAGCAGAATCAATCCATGATTCTCCTGTGAGTTCAAACCTGTTGGCATAGCTCTGTGACAATTCAGCTATGGCCAGGTAAAATGATGTGTCCAGGGAAAGGGCATGAAGCAATAGATCGATGGACCTCCTGTTTTTTTCTATATCCCAGGACCTGCTCAGATCCTTTGCTCTTAGATAATTGTCATAGGCCTCATAACTGGTGGTTGGCAATGTTTCTGTACTGTTAATATTTCTATCTTTTGATAGGGCCAATTGCAATGAACTGATAATTTGTTGAGCCACTTCAAATTGTACCTCCCAGACACCTTCGACCGAAAGGTCCATCTCATATCGGTTCGACCAGATCTGATCGTTCTGCCCGGCATCGATCAAAGTCACCGTCATCAGGGCCTGGTTATTAAACTTTCTGACACTTCCTTCCAGCAAATGACTTGCGCCCAATTCATTTACTATTTCAGAATAAGGTTTAGGATTGTCGCGATAGAATAACATAGAGGTTAATGAAGGAACACGCATGCCTTCAATTTGCGATAATTGGTTGATCACATCCTCCATAATACCATTACAAAAATATATATTTGAGGGATCGTCGCTGTCATTCCGGAAGGGCATAACAGCAACAGCCAGCATTCTGTTATTATCTGAAGATTGTATGCCTTCTTTTTTGGGCAAATATTGAATTGTATTTATCCCCAAAATGATAATTAGAAGGCTAGCAATTACAATATTACCCGTCATAGGTTTTTTTTGACTGCCTGAATAGGGATTTTCCCATGCCTGCCTGGATGAAATGCGTACAAAACCCTTAGGACTTCTTTCAAAATTCCATGCAAAGTATAAAGCAAGAGGAAATCCAAGGCCCAGAGTCATGTAAATATAAAATTTAAATGAATTCAGGATCGGAATTAAAGGTACCAGGCTTAAGGCTATTGCTGAAAGCGCAATATAGGCAAAAGCTACCCTATGGACTTTCCTTTCCTTGATTTTTGCCCATATTCTTCCTGTCAGTTTTTTATCCCAGGTTTTTGCTGGTCTTGGAAGACCTTCTCCCCGGAGGGCATAGGTTTTGATCCCGTAATCTACATTCTTCAGATGCAACTCCCCCAGGTATATCGTATGTATATCCGATCGTGATTTAACTGATTTTTGAACGGGATCGGAGATATAGATACCACCAGGGTCAGCGATAGTCTGTAGTCGTGATGCAATATTGACACCATCTCCGTATATATCCCCTTCTTCACGTAAAATCTCGCCCAGATGAATACCAATACGAATCGTCAGATCATCTTCCTCTTTTAATTGCTTTTGGATTTCCAGTGCACAATAAATAGCATCGGATGCAGCTGGAAAACTGGCCATGGTTCCATCGCCCATTTCTTTAAGCCAGGCCCCGCCATGCTTTTCAACGAGCGTTTTCTGAATGGTTTTATTTTTTCGAACCAGATCCATTGCCCGGGCTTCATTATCTCCCATTAGGCTTGTGTATCCAACGATGTCGGTAAACATTATAGCTGCAAGATGGCGCTTCTGATTCGGCATAACTCACGAAGATAGCGAAAATGAAGGATAATCTACAAGAATTATATAATGGAGAAAACCAGTCTATTCTGAACGTGAATTAATTTATGCTTATCTAAAACTGATCAGATCCTTTCCAATTTTATGGGGTAAGTTCTATTTGCATTCCATTGGCAGACATACAGGTTTTTATCATCATCAACACATACATCATGACCGTGGTTGAAGATCTTTGATGCCTGGTACATTTGTCCTAATTTTCCATCCTTATATACCGGCTCAGTACCTCCCGGATTACTTACCACCTTGTCACCTTCGATTATTGAAACAAATCCCGTATCCTGTACCCACCCTTTGTTATCTTCCCTGGTCTTTGACCAGCAGACACCTGCGTAAATATTCTGATCATCCATAACAGGCCGGCAAACATACAGGCCAGGCAAATGGAGCGTATTTAAATATTTTCCATCGAGTGTAAAGAATTTAAAGCAGTTCTCTGTTCGGGAAGTACATATCAGCTTAGGGTTTTGGGGATCACGTAAATCTACTGCCACACCGTGTGCATTTACTAAATTTTCCTCTTCATTGTCGTTTTTCTGCCCACCAAACTTCCTGATGAATTCACCTTTGGAATTGTACTGAAGTATATAATCCATGCCATAGCCGTCAGCTACATAGAAGTCACCATTAGGGGCTACGGCAATTTCAGTAGGTCTGAAGGGATCCTCTGGTTTATATACTCCTATTGTCGCCGGATGACCGATATTGAAGACCAGTCTTCCGTCCATGGTCATTTTCCAGACCCGGCCAGCCTGACTTTGTCCCTTACCGTGCCTGTCTACAAAGTACCCGCAATCCGTAAGATACAGAAAATCTTCTCCTCCTTCATTGTTGATGGTTAATCCATGTCCCCCGGGCAGCCAGGTTCCCCAACTGTCGAGGAGTTTTCCGGATTTATCGTATATGAGTATGTTGTTCCGGATCTCATCCGTGATCATGACCAGCCGGCCCTTTGAGTCCATTTCCATCTCATGACAGTTTAAAACAGGCGTTCTGGCAGGATCAAGATTCCCCCAATCTTCGATTACCCGGTATTTATAATCTCCATGCCCTATAATATCCAGCTCTTCCGATGCTTTACCGATAATATTCAAAGCGTATAGCTTTGGCGCAATCCCGGAGGCTGCCATAAGGGTTGCTGATTTCTTGATAAAACTTCTCCTTTTAAGGTTTCTCATGTTAGGATGAAATATATTGTTTGAATTTCTGTTAGTTTATCTATGCAGTTTAAAGGGCCTATCCGCAGGTGATTTAAAGTTTTATCAACGGATACAACTTCACAATATAAGAAAAAATTCACAATTGATAAATAATTGACATTTTGCTGTGTCATAATCCATTAGGGCGTATGTTATGTAGTGCAATGGAACTTACCTTTT
>CBDUBA010000060.1:0-26205 GCA_965365275.1 uncultured Cyclobacteriaceae bacterium
AATCTAATGTAAATATCGAAAGAATACAATTAAAAACGAATATAATTATAAAAAATTCAAAACTTTTATTTGTAACAAAGAATTTGAGGCTTATTTCTTAGATTTGATCAGATATAATATACTCAGAAAATTAAGTAATTATGGTACGAATCAGTGACATAACTGACTTCCTTGAACAGTCAGCTCCTATCTCTCTTCAGGAAGAATATGATAATGCCGGCCTTTTAACTGGAAATAAAAATCAGGAACTAAAAGGTGTTTTAATTAGTCTTGATGCCACTGAAGATGTAATTGATGAAGCACTCAGATTGGGATTTAATCTGGTCATATCCCATCATCCTATCATTTTCAGAGGATTAAAAAAAATAACTGGTTCCAACTATGTAGAAAGGGTTATTATAAAGGCCATTAAGAACGATATTGCACTTTATGCAATCCATACCAATCTTGATAATGTAAAGAATGGAGTAAATAAGAAAATTGCTGATAGATTGGGATTATCTGATGCCAGGATTTTGAATCCAAAAACCTCAGGCTTACTTAAATTAGTAACCTTTGTTCCTAAAGAAAATGTTCTGGATGTTCTCAATGCTATGCATGATACTGGTGCCGGGGTAATAGGTGATTATGATCATTGCAGCTTCAGAATGAAAGGTACGGGCCGTTTTAAGCCAAATGAAAATGCAAATCCTCATATTGGTGAAAGAAATGAGATTGAAGAGGTAGATGAAGAGCGCATAGAATTAATTTACCCCGAACATTTAGGCCCGAAGGTATTGGTAGCTCTAAAGGCCTCACATCCTTACGAGGAAGTAGCCTATTATATTCACAAACTTGCAAATAAGGTAGAAGATGTTGGAAGTGGCATGATCGGACATTTCGAAACTCCCATGAATATGAAAGATTTCCTTCTTTTACTGAAAGAAAAATTTAATCTTGAGCAAGTTAAATATACACCTCTTCAAGGCCGAAAGATCAAAAAGGTAGCGGTTTGCGGGGGGGCAGGTTCTTTCCTTATAAAGGCTGCAAAAAATGCAGGAGCAGATGCATTTGTAAGTGCTGATATTAAGTATCACGAGTATTTTGATGCCGAGGGTAAAATATTGATTGCTGATATCGGGCACTACGAAAGTGAAGTGTTTACAAAAGAATTGATTTTTGAGTTATTAAAGAAAAAATTTAGTAACATTGCACTCCAATTATCAGAGGTAATCACTAATCCAATAAAATATATCTAAATATACATGGAAAGTACGGTAGCCCAGAAGTTAGAAGCACTTGTAAAACTTCAATCTATAGATTCACAGCTAAACGAATTAACGAAAATCAGAGGGGCTCTTCCCGACGAAGTACAGGATCTCGAAGATGAAATAATAGGATATGAAACACGTATCGCCAATTATGGAAAAGAGACCGAGGCCATCGAAGAGGGGATTGAAGAAAAAAGAAATGCGAAGAAGAATGCTGAACAACTGATTGCTAAATATGAAGAACAACAAATGAATGTTCGAAATAACAGGGAGTATGATGCAATCACAAAGGAAATTGAGCTTCAGCAACTTGAAATCCAAATTTCAGAAAAAAAGATCAACGAATCTTTCGAGTCAATAAAAAATATTGAAGAACTCATTGAAGAAACCAAAGCTTTGCTGGAAGAAAGGAACAAGGATCTGGCCAGTAAAAAAGCCGAGCTGGAAGTTATTGTAGCTGAAAGTGAAGAAGAAGAACAGAAGCTAATGAAGCTGAGGGAAAAAGCCACAAAGAATATTGAGGAGAGACTTCTAAAGTCATATACTAAGATCCGGAATAATGCCAAAAATGGACTTGCAGTAGTATCCATAAAAAGAGGCGCTTGCGGAGGTTGTTTTAATATAGCTCCGCCACAGAGACAGGCAGAGGTTCGCGAGAGGAAAAAACTAATAGTCTGCGAACATTGTGGACGTATATTGGCTGATGTTGAAGATGTAGTTGAAGAACCGGAAAAGAAAAAGAGAACCAGAGCTACAACCAGCCGGGCAAAAAAAAAGTAAATTAAGCACCTGAAAAAGCTTGATCAAGATATTTACAAAGCGGGCATTACTTTTGTGTGGTCCGCTTTTATTTTTTTCCTTGATTCCTTTATTTGGCCAATCCTATAACAGAGAGCTGGTTTATGCGTATCAAAAAGTATTGGACCTGGATTTCAGAAATGAAATACCTACCCTTTCTAAAAACACATATGAATCCAGCGATGATAAAGTTTTTCAACTCTATATACTCAACCTGAAAAATACATTAGATCTTCTACTGGTACATGATACCGAGAAATACAAGTCGCTTAACAGGATTGAAAAAAAATATAACCAGATTCTGAGCGAACTGAATAATAATGATCCATTTGTCAACTATCTTAAAATCGAGATTAAGGTACACCGGGGACTTTTAAGGATAAAATATGGTGACAGACTTTCCGGGGCGTTCAATCTCATACAAGCATTTCGCAACATAAGATCATATGAAGAAAAGTATCCCGGACATATCTATACTTTAAAAATATCGGGATTATTAAATATTATTATATCACTCTTTCCTGATCAACACGATTGGATTTTGAATCTGTTTCAAATAGAACCTGATTTTACCAAGGGCATGAATTATCTGAAAGAACTATCAGAAACCAAATCGGTTTATATGCGTGAGGGATTATTGCTATATACTTTAGGAGAATCTTTCTACGGTGACAATTCAGATGATGCAGTTTTAAATTTAAAATCCAAAAAACAATTATTTAATAAAAGCTTGTTATTCAATTATTTAATTGGGTTATATTCAATTAAAAATAGAAATAATAAAGAGGCTATTAAATACTTTGACAATTGTCTTAGTTTTGGCAGATCCTATTTACAGATCCCCACAATTAACTATTACCGGGCTGAATCCTATCTAAAAGAATTAAATTATAACAAAGCCTCATATTTATACAACCTATACCTTACCAAGCCAGATGCGATGCACTTCATGAAAGATTCGAATTATAAGTTGTACAATCTTTCATTCCTATTTAGCCTTCCGGATAATGATCACGAAAGTTACAGGCAAAGGGTACTTTCAGAGGGAAGTTTGCAGACCGGGGCAGACAGATATGCATATAATAGAATAAAAAAGAATTATGACCCTGACAGTATACTTTTTATTTCAAGGTTGCTGTTTGATGGCGGATATTTTGAAAAATCCATTGATATCCTGAAAACTGGAAATATATCAGATTACAGAAATACAGAGGATAGATGTGAATTTTATTACCGTTATGCCAGAAATTACCAGTCCCTTTCAGATTATGAAGATGCAATTGATTTTTACCACAAAGTAATCGAAATTTCAGGTTCTGAGGAATTCTATTTCTGGGGTAATGCTACTTTAAATCTGGGTCATATCTATACAAAGAAAAGATCATATGCACAGGCCAGGGAATATTATAAACTTGCTTTAAAATATAATGGTGATTCGTATCAGAATAGCATAAAGACTGAAGCTAAAGCAGGGCTTAAAAAGATTTCAGATTTTTAAAAAGGGGCTTTTGAATCCCCACCATCCTTGTTTTTGCTTTCATCACCGTTATTGATACGGCTTCTGAAGGTAAAATATCCATTTCCCTGATCACCACCATCTGTAGTGCCGGCTGTACCAAAACCTTCAAAACCTTCTTCCAAATCATCGAATTTAGTCAAGTGACCAATGAACTTAAGTTTGACTGTGCCAAGGGATCCATTTCTGTGTTTGGCAATATTTATTTCCCCGATACCTTTTGTGCTTTGCCCATTTTCATCTTCTGTAATTTTATAGTATTCCGGCCGGTATAAAAACAGGACCATATCCGCATCCTGTTCGATGGAACCCGATTCCCTGAGGTCAGATAGCTGGGGTCTTTTGTCTCCTCCCCTGGTTTCAACTGCCCGGCTTAATTGTGATATGGCAATAACAGGAATATTCAATTCTTTGGCAATATTTTTTAAAGCGCGGGATATTGATGCTATTTCCTGCTCTCTGTTACCAGATGATGATGTTTTTGATTTATCACCCGACATCAATTGAAGGTAATCCACAATTAACAACTCAACACCATGCTGGGCAACCAAACGCCTTGCTTTCGCTCTTAATTCCAATATGGTCAAAGCCGGAGTATCGTCAATATAAATAGGAGCCTCTGTCAATTTAGAAGTCTTGTAAACTAATTGTTCCCATTCATAGTCTTCAAGATTTCCCTTTTTGATTTTATCTCCTTCCAGTTCCGCTTCAGCCGATATTAACCTGTTCACAAGTTGTATAGAAGACATTTCAAGAGAGAAAATTGCACAGGGACGATTAAAATCAACCGCAGCATTCCTTAATGCTGATACAACAAGAGCCGTTTTACCCATTCCAGGCCGGGCGGCTATGATGATCAGGTCGGATTTTTGCCATCCTGACGTTAATCTATCCAGGGCTGTAAACCCGGACGGTATTCCGGTAAGGCCGTCTTTTTGATTCTTTTTTACTTCAAGTTCCTTGATTGCATCATTCATCAGGGAACGCATGCTATCAAAATTCTTACGAATATTGGTTTCAGATACATCAAAAAGTGATTGCTCTGTTTTATCTAGCAACTCGAAGACATCGGTGGAATCTTCATAGGCATCTTTCTGTATCTCAGATGAGATCTGTATCAATGCACGCTTTATCGCCATTTCTATGATCAGCCTGGCATGATATTCAATGTTTGCTGAGGAATTTACTTTTGAGGTCAAGCTGGTTATATAATAGGCCCCTCCCACAAATTCAAGTTTCCCCTTTTTCCTCAAACGGTTAGTTACAGTTAAAATGTCTACAGGTTCAGAATCTTCAAATAATTCCCTAATAACCTCATAGATCTCGCTGTGGGCATCCTTGTAAAATATCTCTGGTTTTAAAATCTCAATAACTTGAGAAAGTGCATCCTTTTCAAGCATAAGTGCACCTAAAATGGCCTCTTCAAGTTCTGGGGCTTGTGGGGGCAACTTCCCAAGGTGGGCACTTAAGTCCAGGTTAGCTATTGATCTGCCCCTCGGTCCTATTCGAATTTTTGATGATTTATCTGACTCCATTAACCCTTTTAAAAACTGAATTTTGTGTTAACAAATGTAAGTTATCCAACCACGTATAAAAAAGAAATTCTGAATAAGTTTTGGTATTTTTATCCACAAATCTCTTCGGCATTATCAACAAATAAAAATTACTTCTTAACAATTTATTAACATCATTTTAGATCAGTCCCTTTGGCCCATCAATAGATTATTTTAAATTTGAATTCATAATATGATCAACCATGACCAACACATCCACTTTATTGCCATCGGCGGAAGCGCTATGCATAATCTGGCGATTGCACTGCACCAAACAGGATACCATGTAACTGGTTCGGATGATGACATTTTTGAACCATCCAGATCCCGGTTATTGGCTAATGGAATATTGCCAGCTGAACTGGGCTGGCACCCTGAGAAGATAACCGCAAAAACTAAAGCTGTTATCCTTGGAATGCATGCCAGAATTGATAATCCGGAGTTAAAAAAAGCCCTCGACCTTGGCATTAAAATATATTCCTTCCCGGATTTCGTTTATGAATCCTCAAAAAATGCAAAAAGAGTAGTGATTGCAGGCTCACATGGAAAAACCACCATTACTTCAATTATCATGCATGTCCTTCGGCATGAAGAAAAAGAATTTGATTACCTTGTCGGAGCCGGTATAGAAGGATTCAGCAACATGGTTAAACTGAATAAAGCTCCGATTATTGTCCTTGAAGGTGATGAATATCTTTCCTCGGCCCTGGATAGAACACCAAAGTTTATCAGATACAATCACAATATAGGCCTTATAAGTGGTATAGCATGGGATCATATCAATGCATTTCCTTCCAGAGAAGAATATATTAAGCAATTTTCCAGCTTTATAGATAATACACCGGATGACGGATACCTTGTCTATTTTGACGAAGATCCTGTAATTAGGGAACTGTTAAAAGGTAAAAATTACAAATTCAGGAAGATTCCATATAGAACACCAGCTTATATTGTTAAAGATGGCAGGTATTATTTAAAAAATGAAACATCGGAAACAGGACTGCGGCTTTTCGGCAAACATAATATGCAGAACCTGGCGGGTGCTATGGAGGTGTTGAAGCTGTTGGGACTGCAGGAAACGGATATATTTCTAGCATTAGAATCATTTGAGGGTGCTGCCAACCGACTTGAAAAATTATTCGATGACAGAAATATTGTTGTCTATAAGGATTTTGCACATTCACCATCAAAATTGAAATCCACGGTAGAAGCTGTCCATGAGTTATACCCGGAAAAGAAAATCATTTCCTGTTTTGAACTTCATACATACAGCAGCCTGAATAAGGACTTTCTGAGTGAATACAGGAATTGCTTCCCCTCAGAAGGTGTCAATCTGGTTTTTGTAAATGATCATACACTTAAAATAAAAAAGATGCCTCCTCTTAGTGATGAAGCTATTAAAATAGGTTTCAATAATGAAAATCTAACGATTATTCGTTCGAAAGAAAACCTGGAAAATCTAATATTGGATAACATTCAACCGGATACCGTGCTTTTGTTTATGAGTTCAGGTAACTTTGGCGAAATGAACTATTCTGATTTTGTAAAAAAAATAACCCAACAATTACCATAATCATATCATGTTTTTGAATTTAAGAAATCCACTTATATTTTTTGATCTTGAAACAACCGGTATCAATATATCAAAAGATAAAATTGTAGAAATAGCTGCTGTCAAGATCCTATCTGATGGTTCCAGGATTGAAAAAGTCCATAGAATAAATCCGGAAATTCCAATTCCAGAGGAAGCTAGTCTGATACATGGTATCTATGATGAGGATGTTAAAAATGAACCGAATTTTAAACAGCTGGCAAAGGAACTGGCCCAGTTTTTTGAAGGTTCAGATATGGCCGGGTTCAATATACTAAAATTCGATGTCCCTCTTCTGGTAGAAGAATTTCTTCGTGCCGGAATAGATTTCGATGTAAGCAATAAGAAACTTCTGGATGCACAGAAAATTTTTCACATGATGGAAAAAAGAAATCTTACCGCAGCCTATAAATTTTATTGCAACAAAGATCTTAAGGATGCACACAGTGCCCTGGCTGATACCCAGGCAACCATTGAGGTGTTTGAAGAACAGATCCGGCGTTATGAAAATATGGAAGTCGTTGATCTTCAAGGCAAGACCGTTGGAGTAATTGAAAATGACATGGGACAAATTCACAATTTGACCAATCGAAAAATGGTTGATCTGGCCGGCCGTGTTGTTTATAACGACGACGGCGAGGAAATTTTCAATTTCGGGAAGCACAAAGGCAAAAAAGTAACTGATGTCTTTAATTCTGAACCCTCCTACTATGACTGGATGCTTAAAAGTGATTTTTCGCTGGATACAAAACGAAAACTTACACAAATTAAGTTAAGGACTTTTAACCAAGGCTAGTATTTAGTAAATTATATAATTAATTGCAATCAATATTTTTATGTCCAAAATAATCATAGTTTCCAACCGATTACCTATTAAAATTGAAAAGGCCAATGGCGAGCTGATTTATAAAACAAGTGAAGGTGGATTAGCTACCGGCTTAAGTTCTGTGTACAAACAGGGAAAAAATGTCTGGATTGGCTGGCCTGGCATTGTTCTGGATAAAAATAAGGATAAGAATGATGTCCACAGAGATCTTAAGGACGAGAATATGGTGCCTGTTTTCTTTACTGAATCTGAAATTGAGATGTTTTACGAGGGATTCAGT
The DNA here is from genome assembly GCA_965365275.1 of uncultured Cyclobacteriaceae bacterium. GTDB lineage: Bacteria > Bacteroidota > Bacteroidia > Cytophagales > Cyclobacteriaceae > JAGTVG01. The sequence continues at coordinate 7,815 of CBDUBA010000060.1, forward strand.
AATGCAACCATATGGCCACTTTTTCATTATTTCAATCAATATGCAATATATGATCAGAGTTTGTTTGATGCATACAGGAAAGCGAATCAGAGATTTTGTGACAGCATAGTTGAAGTTGCGGAACCAGGGGATATCATATGGATTCATGATTATCAGCTTTTGTTATTACCTGAAATGGTAAGAAAGAGACTTCCTGAAATCAGGATCGGCTTTTTTCAGCACATTCCATTTCCCTCCTACGAAGCTTTCCGGCTGCTTCCATGGCGGAAGGAAATATTATTCGGGATGCTGGGAGCTGACTTGATTGGCTTCCATACCTATGATGATATGCGTCACTTTCTAAGTTCAGTGAGTCGTATTGCAGCCATCCCCAGCACAAAGGGTGTAATAAATGTTGATTCCAGACATGTTGAGGTAGATTCTTTCCCGATGGGGATAGATTATAAGAAATACAGCGAAGCGGCATCCTCCCCGGAGACCCTTAAGCGGGAAGTGGATTACAGAACATCAATTGGTAAGCAAAAATTGATGGTATCTATCGACAGGTTGGATTATTCCAAAGGAATACCCCAGCGATTGATGGCTTTCGATTTGTTTTTTGAAAATCATCCTGAATTTCTGGGACTGGTATCCCTTATTTTGATTGTTGTTCCATCCAGGGATAATGTGGGTGAATATAAAAGGTTAAAAGAAGAAATAGATCTACTGGTAGGTAAGATAAATGGCAAGCTCGGGACAATTCACTGGACCCCCATTCATTATTTTTACAGGTCATTCTCGCTTCATTCTTTATCGGCATTTTACAGAATGGCTGACGTAGCATTGGTTACGCCGATGCGGGATGGGATGAACCTTGTATGTAAGGAATACATAGCCAGCAAACTCGATCAAAGGGGTGTTCTGATACTTAGTGAAATGGCTGGCTCTGCCAAAGAGCTTTCAGATGCTATACTCATAAATCCAAACGACATAAACCAAATTGTTGAGGCTATTTATACAGCCCTTACGATGCCTCCTGATGATCAAAAGGCGCATATCAGCGTCATGCAGGAATCTTTAAAGAGGTATAATATTCATCACTGGGTCAAGATCTTTATGGATAAGCTTAATGAGGTTATAGAAACACAGAAGTCATTTGCTACTAAAATAGTGGATAAAAATGTGATGAAAGTTTTTAAAGATCAATATGATCAGGCCAAAAAACGAATTCTCTTCCTGGATTACGATGGTACCCTGACAGGTTTTCATGACCTTCCATCAAAAGCGAAACCCGATGCAGAGCTCCTGGAAATATTGGAGAAACTGGCGAATGATAAAAGGAATAAAATAGTTATTATAAGCGGTAGGGACAGGCAAACTCTTGAAGATTGGCTTGGCAAACTCAATATTGATATAATTGCCGAACATGGCGTCTGGCTCAAGGAACAAAGAAAAAAATGGGATACGATCTTCCATATGAGAAATGATTGGAAAGATGAGTTTCGGCCAATTTTTGAATCTTATGTTGATCGCACGCCTGGCTCTTTCGTAGAGGAGAAAGACTATTCCCTCGTATGGCATTACCGGAAAGTTGAAACTGGCCTGGGTGAACTAAGAACACGTGAACTGGCCAGTCATTTAAGGTATATGGCCTCCAATAAAAATCTTACGGTCATGGAGGGCGATAAGGTGGTTGAAATAAAGAACTCAGAAGTGAATAAAGGTTATGCAGCTGATAAATGGCTCATGAAAGATAAATATGATTTCATTTTTGCCGTTGGTGATGATTGGACGGACGAAGATACTTTTACAGCCATGCCTGAGAAGGCGATAACCATCAAGGTAGGACAAATTTCATCTGTGGCCAAATACCGTATAGAATCTTATAAGTTGGTGAGGAATTTTTTGAAATACTTAATTACGGACTAAATTTTTTAAATGCAGGCTTTGAAAAAAACAGTCTTTAAAACTCTAGCGAAGCTTAACAGGATGATCCTGCCGAAATATAGTAAAAGAGATCTTACCAAGATTTCAAGGATCGATAAATTGATAATCGCTTACCGCTATTACATTACAAAAAATTCGCTATAATCAACATTATTGGATAATTTTTGGTATCCCCCACAGGGTAGGGGATATATAAAATATAATATATATTATTAATTTACAGCAACTTATAAGATAATTATTGAAGCATCGCTTCAAATAGTCTGAATATCAATCAGCCATTTATTAATCCTGCACTATTTAATTTACACTTTTCAGGTTTTGCCATTCCAAACCCAGATATCTGCTAATTTTCATCACACTTTGTTGAATATACCAACACTTATAATTAAGCCCAATAAGAGTTTCAGTATGTCTTCTCACTGGATTTGCTTTTAATGGTTTAAATATTGGAATACTTGTCGAATCTGGGCTTTCCTCTCAAAATCCATTCAGTTGGGATATGAAATTGAAACATCCAGCACAAATACCCGATAGAAGGTCTGCGTAAAACCTGGTATTGTAAAGTATTTTTTAAGCCTGAGAACAAATTGGATATTTTACAAACTATAAAATCAACTATGGTATTTCAGATTTGAGCTTCCCGGAAAGAAAGTGTATGACAGTGTGCTATTAAAAGAATTTCTATTCACAAAGCTTATTTCCTGGAGCTCTGCATATCCGTCCTCAATTTGGAAAATAAATTTTTTATATAATTTGTGTATTTTTGCACATAAAAAATTATTAATTATTTGTTTTTAATATTATAAACGCTATATTTGATATTATCAATGTGCAATAATACACATTTATGAAATCAATGAATACGGAAAAAGCGGCAGAAAAAGAGTTTCGAAGATTTGTTAGGCATAATCTCGTGAAACCGAAAAGATGTAAAAATTTTGATGACGCAAATTATTGTATACAGCAGGTTCACCTGAAAATTCAGGAATTCAAAAGCAAATTCAATTATGTACCTGCATCAGCCCAAAAAATATTTAATGAATATCAAAACATCCAGGACAGGATGGTGTATGAGAATTTTAGGGAAACTTATCAAAATGTGTTATGCTAGAAACAGGTAAGGATCAAACAAGAAATGGGGGCATCACGTATGTCCCCTCTCCTGTCTCTGTAATGTATAAAGAAACATACAGTATAGAGGTAAACAAATCAGGTCGTCTTCAATACTATAAACAGCCCTACAGTAAAAAACGAAGACGGATAACTAAAACGGAATTTTCTAAAATATATAATTCGAGCCGGATAATGGCCATTGAACCAGTTCAGAATAATTCAAAATCGAATAATCATTTCCTTCTCAGGTTTTTTACTTATTAGAAATTCCCTATATTTATTTTTTTAACGGTGTTTAGTTTGTTAACTCTGTAGGATGGGAATTTCTGAACGTAAGAAAAGAGAAAGAGCAAAGATGCAAAAGCTCATTCTCGACACAGCCAATGCCCTTTTTGTTAAGGGAGGTCTTCAAAATATTTCAATTAGAAAAATTGCGGATAAAATCGAATACAGCCCGGCCACAATTTATTTATATTTTAAGGATAAGAATGAGATCATCAATAGTCTGAGAGAAAATTCTGTAAATGATTTCATTAAGAAACTGGAAGAATACAGCTTTATAAAAGATCATTTTGGTCGGTTGAAGAACATGTCCAACAGCTGGGTTGAATTTGCCATATCAAATCCCGAAAAATATCAGCTATTATTTGATAATAAGGAAAAGGTCAGTGAGGATAAGATTTACAATTATCTAAGCGATATCCTTTTGAAATCGATCAGCGATAACCGAATCCAGAGAATGCCGGTAATCGAAGGGACAACAATTGTCTTCTCATTCTTACATGGACTTTCTCAAATGGTACTTTCAAGGAAATTTGACATTCGTTCAAAAGCAGAATTAAAAGAATTTGCTGAGAATATAATCAACCGGTTTTTGAATGGACTTAGAGGAGGGTATTAATAGTTTTTATCCCTTTCCTTTTTCCAGAACATCCCAGGTATGATCCGATAAAAGTTTAATTTTAGCGATGTATTTTTTATAGGGGATATTTTTTCCCCATTCTTCCGGGCTAACCATAGATAGGATATTTGTACCTCCTTCTTTCTCATACAGATAATAAATATGGTTAATCACCGGTTCAAAATTAATGGTTGAAAGATAGATCTTTTCAGATACTTCTACCCTATTCTTTATTTCCTCTGCCTGCCTGACCAGCACCTGCATCTGCTCATATAGCTGCGACATCTCTCTTTGTGTCTGGTCTCTCATGGCCATCATGGCCCTTCCCCTGATTTTGCCTTTATCTTCCGGCTTAACTACAGCACTTCCAACATGATGCGGGAAGCTGATAGTCCCGGGAATGTCAGTTACCTTATCCCTGTCGACAGGATTTGTATTAGTCTTTATATGCTTCTTTTTGCTCAATCTTTAATGGCTAAGGAATCTACTATTACTTGTCAATATCAGAATGCTCTGTTTTATTTTCGTCCTGTGAACTGCCAGGAAATGTGGTCTTTCTTGAAAAATCATAAATAAAATACATTACGATCAATAGAAAGACAATAGAAATAATCAGAAATATAATCTTAGAACGTCTCACCAGATCATGGAGATTGATTCTCAACTATTTTAAATTCCACCCTTCTATTCAGTCTTCTTGTTTCTTCGGTTTTGTTACTTGCAATGGGTTGTGCACCTCCATAACCTTTACCCTGGATCCTGCCCTCATCTATACCCTTCTCTACAAAATAATTCTTAACAACGTCAACACGCTCCTGAGACAGGGCAACATTTTTCCTGGCATTCCCTACATTATCAGTATGGCCGCTCAGTTCAATCATAATTTCCGGATTGTCTACCATCATCCTGTAAACAACATCCAGTTCAGCATAGGAACTATCGATCAGATTTGATGAAGCACGGTGAAATAATACATTATTTAACTTAAATATTTTTCCAACCTCAAGGGGTTCGAGATAATAATTCTTGAGTACCAGATTCTGTTCATATTCCGAACTGACCACTGATTCTTCCACATTCATGAATCCTTTTGCACCTATCCTGATCATAAAATCCTCTTCTGATTCTATATTTAACTGAAACTCCCCCGTACCGGCTTCTGTATCAATGGATGCTATTTCTTCCTCACCATTCAAATAAACAGCTATCGAGGCCAGTAGAGGTTCGTTATTTGTTGCATTAAAGACTTTTCCCTGAAGTACAATTACATTCTTCTCAACTATTGATTCCTGAATAAATTCATCCTCTGCAAGAATAGATTCTTCCACAGGAACAATTACATCCTCGGGCAACAACTTGAAATATTTTATATCACCATATCCGTCACTATTCTGGGTTGAACAAAATATTACTTCATCACTTCCGGGCACTACGAAATAGTACAATTCACGACCATTCGTATTAATAGGCTGACCGAGATTGACAGGTTTTGACCAGTTTATCCAGGTATCATCCAGTCTCTTACTCATAAAAAGATCCATGCTTCCCAGTCCTCCAAGCCCATTACTGGAGAAAATAAGGGTACGATTATCAGCTGATAAGAAAGGGGTTTTCTCCTGATATTCAGTATTTATTATCGAGCCGAGGTTTTTCACATCAGTCCAGGATCCGTCAGTTTTACGAAAACTTACATAGATATCTTCGGCACCTCTTGTGCCATAAGTTTCTATAGAATGAAGCATAATATTCCCGTCATAGGACAAACATCCACTTTGCTGGTTTGAATAATTATTAAAGTAGGGTATGTCCACAGGCTCAGGAAAAGTCCATTTTCTGTTATTAAAACTGGAAATTGAGACTCCTTTTGACTTAGCTCTTTTGTTCCCCGGCAAATAATGGCCTGTAAGATATACTGTGTTTCCACCGTTTGAGAAACCGATAATTGAATTAAATTGTTTGTTATTCAAGGGTTGCCCCGGATTAACGGGAGCCATCCAGGCACCTGCACTATCCTTTTCCGAAATCCAGATATCCCCGGGATCTTTTGTTCCTCCCATATTAGAAGGATGTTTCGCTATTGTAAAATAAAGGGTTTGCCCGTCCGGGCTGAGAATGGGTGCCTGTTCGTCATAAGTGGAATTGATCTCAGGCCCAATACCAAGAACCTGATACTTCCCTGACTGACCATAAATTAATTTTGAAGATGAAAAAAGTAAAAAACATAAAAATATAAGCCCTGCCTGCTTCATGATAAAAATATTTTAATTAATCAAAATTCATCAAAAAAACCTTAATTTCCCATAAATCTGCAAATTTGAATTTTTAATTTCAAGGTTTGCTGATCCAGGGATTGTCTTTGATATAAAACCTCCAGGGCAATTTGGCGTCATCACCCGCATAATCAACACCAATTCTAGTGGTTTTAATAATTTCACTACTTTTAAGATTTCCAGGGCCATATTCCAGCCATACCCTTTTGCCCGTAAGATCTTCTCCATAAAAACTTTTGTCAATCCCCATCGCTTCTGATAATATTCCAGGGCCTGAAGTTAATCTTTCCATTGAATTTTTTCCCCGTCTTTTCATCATTGTATCCTTTCCGGATAAAGGTTCAATAGCCCTGACAAGGACAGCATCAGCCACATCAGATTTATTAGTGACTATATTAAACAAATAATGGATCCCATAAATGAGGTAAACATAGGCTCTACCCCCAGCCTCAAACATGATCTTATTTCTTTTGGTCTGCTTACCAGGATAGGCATGGCTTGCCCGATCAATTGAACCACAATAGGCCTCTGTTTCAACAATCTTTCCTGAAGTAATTTTATTGTCAATTCTTGTGTGCAGAACTGTGCCCAACAATTCCTGCCCTATCTGAACCACATCATGGCGTAAATAAAATGCCTTATCAATGATCATACTATCCGAAATACTAAAATATCCGTTCTCAATTCTTAAAAAATAGAAATTTAGTATTAATATAGTAAGTTATTTCAAAACTAAAACATAAAATATCACCTATGAGCATAGCTAGAAAATTTAATAATATGCTGACATTCAGTATATTATTATCATTTATTTTATCTGTTAATTTAAGTGCGCAGCAAATTCGAATGCCCGCACCCAGTCCTTTATCTGAAGTAAAGGAGACTATAGGATTGACAGACGTATCCATTGTATATTCAAGACCTAGTGTAAAAGGAAGGGTAATATTTGGCGATCTAGTTCCTTATGACAAATTATGGAGAACTGGTGCAAATATGGCAACAAAAATCACTTTTAGTGAGGATGTAAAAATTGAAGGCAAAGAACTTGCTGCAGGTACATATTCGTTTTTTACGATCCCGGGAGAAAGTGAGTGGACATTGATTTTCAATACGGTGGCAGATCAGCCGGGTGCATCCCAGTATGATGAAACCAAAGATGCATTAAGGGTAACCGTTAAGTCTGATAAAATGTCAATAAGCGTTGAAACATTGATGATTGGCATAAACTCAATCAGGAGTGACCATGCTTATTTGATGGTAGCCTGGGAAAACACAATTGTAGGTGCCAAAGTAGAAGTGAATACTGATGAAGCTGTTATGGCAAGCATCAAGCGGGCCATGGATCCATCAAGCGATGCCGGGAAATACTGGGCTGCCGCAAATTACTATTTTGAAACTGACCGTGATTTGGATAAAGCCCTTGAATGGGTTAACAAATCTATAGAGCTTGGCAACAACCGTTTCTGGGTGGTCCATATGAAGGCCAAGATCCAACAGAAAATGGGAGATTGCAGCGCAGCCGTTACTACAGCCGAAGAATCCAAAAAAATGGCTCAGGAAGCTAAAAATGATGATTACGTGGCATTGAATGATAAACTCATTGCCAGCTGCAAATAAGGATTAGGACAGAACTGATCTTTCTAATAGATTTAAAAAAGGCCGCCAATTGTCGGTCTTTTTTTATTTCCCCTATTAAATATTTCAAGGATTTATCTAAGTGATTATGAAAGCAAGTGCAATTATTATGGCATTTTATAATAAGGTCATTATGCCATTCACAGTCTATTGATCACAGGTTCATGCCTCAAAAAGCAATAACGAGATTTTTCAATTTAGAACTAGTCCATCACATTTGAAGCATTCTTATAACTCTGAGCTTTTAGGTTCCACAGAGAACTTATCAATGATCCAGCTTATCAGTATAGTCAATATGCATCCGATAGCATTATACCACAGATAACCAATTTCAACAACTTCAATTGTGGTTAAAATATGAAGGACAATCACAAATATTTCCGCTATTAATGCCCCGATAAATATGGAAGTACCGCGAATTGACTTTATGAAGAAAGCAACGATAAAAATCCCCAATATTGTTCCATAAAATATGGAACCAACGATATTTACTGCCTCTATGAGATTTTCCGCTTGTCTGGCAATGAATGCAAACATAATAGCAATAAATCCCCAAACTGCTGTGGTAATTTTCGATATAACTACATAATGCTGATCACTTCCTTTTGGCCTGAGCAGCCTTTTATAAAAGTCGATAACAGTTGTGGAAGCCAGGGCATTTAATTCGCTGGCTGTTGAAGACATGGCTGCTGAAAAAATAACCGCAATAAGTAATCCGATAATGCCTTTTGGGAGATAGTTCATAATAAAAGTAATGAATACATAATCCGAATCTTTCGTTTCAGCTTCCGGATCTATTGAAGAGATAAGATCCTTCACTTCATTTTTTAAACTTCTGGATTCTTCATTCAGCGCAATAGCCCTATTGGTTAACTTCTCAACCTCGGCCTGATCTTTTAAATTGTAGGCATTGGATAGATTGAGCAATGTTTCCTTCTTATCGGCAAAATTATGATCATGTTTATCCTGGAGGCTTTGATATTCAGCAGTATTTTTAATTTTATCTTCCAGAACATCCTGTTTGAAGTACAACGGCGGTTGTATGAACTGGTAAAAAACAAATACCATCACACCAACAAAAAGAATGAAAAACTGCATTGGAACTTTTAATACCGCATTGAACATCAATCCCATCCTGCTTTCTGTAATATTCTTTCCTCCAAGATATCTCTGTACCTGCGATTGATCGGTTCCAAAGTAAGACATCGCCAGAATTAAACCACCGGTTATGCCTGACCAGAAGGTATATCGCTCACTAAAATCAACTGAGAAATCAATTGCATTCAATTTGCCAAGCTTACCTGCAATTTTAATCGAATTCATAAAACTGACCTGTTCCGGGAAATAGCTTATTATAAGAAAAAATGCTATGAACATTCCGAGCATTATTATACCCATCTGGTATTTTTGAGTAAGACTGACGGCTTTAGTTCCACCGGATACAGTATAAATGATAACCAGAATTCCAACGAGTAATATTGTAAAACTAAGGTCCCAGCCAATAATTGTTGATAATATGATTGCCGGGGCATAAATTGTAATACCTGCTGCAAGTCCTCGCTGTAATAAAAATAAAAATGCTCCCAGCATTCTGGTCTTTAGGTCAAACCGGGTCTCCAGGTATTCGTATGCCGTATATACCTTAAGTTTATAATATATAGGAATAAATACGGCAGATATTATAATCAGAGCAATTGGAAGTCCGAAATAATTCTGGACAAACCTCAGCCCATCTTCATAAGCCTGTCCCGGGGTTGAAAGAAAAGTAATTGCACTGGCCTGTGTGGCCATAACGGACAGGCCTATGGTTCCCCACTTCATGGTATTATCCCCAAGCAAGTATCCTTCAATATTTTTACTTCCCCTGGTTTTCCATGCGCCATATATGACTATGAAACCAAGTGTACCAAATAAGACAATAAGGTCAATACTACTCATGAAAAACTTATGGTGAACCAGTAAAAAAGGATGATCAAAACCAACAGATTAGCCAGAACCAAAAGGTAGATCTGTCTCCAGCTTTTAAAGAAAGGTGGTTTTTTATCTAAAGTTGATTTCTTTTCTGAGTTTTGCATTCATTTAATCTGTAGGAACTATCGTTGACTTAAAGCCATTTAAGTGAGTGACATCATTTCTTTTTTCGATTTTGAAATCAACACCATTATAATCCAGGACGTATAAGCTAAGATTTTCGTGCTCAAATTTATCCATTTCAGAAACAGAATGTCCTGTAATCCAGGCCAGAAGAATTTTCATTGCCCTGCCATGCATGCAAACCAGAACATTTTTTTCACCATTTTCGATAATTTGCCTGATGGCAATTTCCTGCCTTGCTTTTACTTCTACAGGGCTTTCTCCACCATCCAGTTTATTGTGGATGTTGCCTTCTTTCCAGGACCTGATCATTCCATAATATAATTTATTGGTTTCCGGGCTGAATGGAACACCCTCAGATTTTCCCCAACTGATCTCATTTAGACCGGGCAATACCTGATGAGGAACTCCTTTTTCTATAAATTTCTTGACGGATTGTATGGTTCTTCTCAGGGAAGAGGTATAAACTTTTTCAAAAGGAAATTCTTGATATGCATTAAAAAATAACTCTGATTGCTTATATCCATTCTCATTGAGTTCTGAATTCACTCCACTCCCCTGGACAATACCTGTCCTGTTATATTCTGTCTCACCGTGACGAACCAGATAAATTTTTTTTGAAGTCAATTTCTTTTTTTGCGCCAAAGATTTATATATTTCACTTCATTTGCAAATAAACGTATGATCAATCCAAATATTACTTTAGATATTTTAAATGAATCCAGCAAAAATTCAATGGTTGAGCACCTGGGTATAATATATACTGATGTTGGTGCAGATTTCATTACAGCCAAGATGCCGGTTGATTATCGAACGCATCAACCGTTGGGATTACTTCATGGAGGTGCTTCGGTGGCTCTTGCTGAAACCCTGGGCAGTGTTGCAGCGACTTTCAGTGTTGATCATGAAAAATACAATTGCGTGGGTATAGAAATTAATGCAAACCATATCCGGGGCATAACTGAAGGCTGGGTTATTGGAACCGCTAAACCGCTGCATTTAGGAAAATCTACCCAAATCTGGCAGATTATTATAAACAATGAATCGGGAGAACTTGTTTGTATAAGTAGATTAACTTTGGCAGTAATCAGTAAAAACAAAAATAATTGAATCGAAATTACCTTGGAGGAAACAGGAATTGAAATTGAATTAGGGGAAATTGAGACAAAAAGCATTACGCTTGAGCAGGTTATTACAACCGCCGTGGTGGAAGGTTTGGGAATTGCAGCATGGCGTAGTCCTGGGAAAAATAATATTCATGTAATTGTCGACTTTGACAAAATCAAGCCACATTATTCTCATCCAAACCTTGAAGAACATCAACCCGGGTTCATGGTAAGTCCCTATGAAAATGAGAATAATCATCTTCAATATTTTATTAAGGCAGGCATTCATCTTGTTTTCAATGATATTGAGTTAACCTCTTTTTCTCAGCATCAAGATATTTCGGGGAGAAGTGTGGAAGAATTTCTCAGGGATGTTTCTGAGAATAATAATCAATATTTGTTGCAGCCTGGTGATCGTATTGATCTGAAAAATGATCAATCAGATAGTCGAAAATTTAAGGATCTGGTAAAATTATCCATTGACAAAATAAACTTTGGAACCTTTCAAAAAGTAGTCCCTTCAAGGAAACATGAAATAATCCTGCCTCATGATTTTAAACTCGGTTCTAAATTTATGGAGTTATGCAAGATCCATCCCAAAGCCTTCGTATCCATGTTTTCACTATCCGGGGAAGAGATCTGGATCGGAGCCAGCCCGGAATTGCTGATTAAGATAACAGCAGGCAGATTCTTTCATACTTCCGCAGTAGCCGGAACACAATCCGGGAGAAACATTCAAAATTTATCTGAGGTTGCCTGGACACAAAAAGAAATTGAGGAACAGGCACTTGTAAGCCGATACATCATTAATAGCTTTAAGAAAATCCGGTTAAGGGAATTCGAGGAAGATGGTCCAAAAACAGTAAAGGCAGGGGAATTAGTGCATTTAAGAACTGATTATAAAGTGGATCTGGAAGCTGTGAATTTTCCACAATTAGGATCTGTTATGTTAAAACTATTGCATCCAACTTCTGCTGTTTGCGGAATGCCCAAGGAACAGGCTTCGAAATTCCTGAAAGATCATGAAAATATGGACCGAGAATTTTACAGTGGATACCTTGGACCGGTAAATATCATGGCTGAAACAAGCATATACGTTAATTTACGATGTGCTAAAATTATCGGCAACAAAGGAATCCTGTTTGCTGGAGCTGGTGTTACAAGAGATTCGGATCCCGAAAAAGAATGGAATGAAACCGAATTGAAGATGAATACGATCAAAGACGTATTACTCTCCGGATAAATCCCTAGCGACAATATTTTTTGCTTGCCTCTTCAGCCTCTTTAACTCCCAGGCTTATGGCCATCTTGAAATCATTACAGGCGCTTTTCCCATACTTCTGTCTTACCTTTATGGCACCTCTGTATAAGTAAGCTTCCCCCAGATTATGATCAATATTTATAGCCTTGGAATAGTTCTCAACAGCCTCATTGAATAAGCCTCTTATGTGATTTACCCTTCCTATCAGATAATAGGCCATTGCATTTTGATCATTTAATTTCAGTGCCTTATCAAAATACAGGCCCGCTTTATCAAAATTATCTTCCCTGTAATAGTATTTTCCAACACTCAGGTAAGCATTATCATTATTTTCGTCTATGTCAATGACTTTGAGAAAGTCTTCAAGGGCACGGTCATGAATCCCCATTTCTTCATAAGCCCTGCCCCGGTTATATATCGTTTTAACGTGCTTTGGCCTCAATTTAAGATATTCAGTATACTCCTGAATGGCCATTTCGTAATTTCCTGAATTAAAATATTCATCTCCGAGCTTTGAGCTATCCCTTTCACAAGAAAATAGAAATGCTGAGAAGATTAATAATAAATAGAGAAGATTTTTCACATTTTTAAATTTGAAGGAAACAAAGTTATCTTAAAAAAAACTTAAGTATGATTGATATCCAATTTTATTTATTTGCCATTAAAAAACTTTCGACAGCTGCCCAATATGCTTTACTGTCAAAATGGATATTCCATAATGCACTTGACCCATGATTACCTGTTGTTTCAGGAACAAAGAAAACCTTATTGGAAGAAGGAATTTGGTTGTAAATAATCTCACATTTTTCTTTTTCCCTGTTTGCGCATGCTATAAATGCAGGAATAGTTAGATCTTTGACACTCTCCGATATAAAATCTGAAGGCCTTCCAAAAGATCTGAAATACTCTCCCGGTGAAAAAGCCAATACAGCAGATACCTGTTTCTGGTTCAGAGCTGCGATCCTTAATGCCAGGCTTGCGCTGTATGAACTTCCCCATAAGAATAATTTTCCTCCGGCGATGTTTAAACCATAATCTACTGCGGCAATGATGTCTGTTTCCGCAGCCAGGTAGTTTGTTTCTTTCATCTTCCTTTTTGCCTCCAGGAAAGTTTCATTATCAATATTGTTTACCGTCTTACCGGATCTAAGATCAACCGCGAGACAGTTGAATCCTAATTGATTGAGTCTGGGCGCTATTTCAACATACTCTCCCCTGCTCCATCCGGCCTGATGAAATAATATGATAAGCGGAACTGTGTCGGCATGTATCCTGTAATAATCGGCAGTTATTCTTATGCCATCCTTGGATGCAAAGTATACTTTTTCAGTTTGAGCATAACTATGGCTAAACAGGATTGAAATAAAAAAAATTATTAAAAAAGATCTCATAGCTTGAGGTTTTGGTTCACTCCACAAATTTAGGAGAATATTTCATCCCTTCAAAACCTGTTATTTCTACACCCGCTCTGCCTATAAACATCCTGGCTTCCACCTTCAAGGGAACCCTGGAAGCATCCGTAGCAATCCAGAAAGTGATTGAGTTCTCACCAGCAAATAATTTATTATCAGGCATTATTGGAACAAGCTTATGCGCTTGAATTTTCCCCAATTTGGTTTTCACTTCCTCTCTTCCCATGTATAAAACCTTAAGTTTGTAGAAAGTATCCTCCAGAAATCCATTAAAGGTGAGGGTGTCTCCAGTTTTATTTTCAGTAAAGTCCAGTGTTCTTAAAAAAGCAAAACCGGAAATGAGGTCAAGCATATAGGGTTCACTAAATTCGTAAACCTTTGGTTCCTCCATCTTACCCGTTTCATTATTAATTTTTCGGACATTCACTTCTCCATTTTCCTGATCAAAATCCGAATATTCCTTCAGCCGGTACCTCCCTTCTTCCAATATCCTCCAGGATTTAAGCGGCAAGAGATTATCCTTATTAATATAGGCTCCAAAATTATCATTTACACGCGAGACCAGTCTCCCCGCTCCTGCCGTTTCTCCATAAATATCAATTTTATAACAATCTGTTTGGGATATGGTATATTCAACAGGATAAATTCTTACTTCAGCCTTGCCCACTGTAAAAATGCTGTAGTTCATCTTGTAATAAAGTTTTTCTCCCAGATCAAATGGATAAACGTTATTTATTTCATCTGAAGAACTAATTTCCGTGTTAGGGCCCGCTACCGGCTGAGAAACCAGATTTGTAAACAACAGAAGAAAACTTAGTATCTGGAGGATTAACATAGCTTCTTTGTTTATTTTCATTTAAACCTGAGACTTATTAAGTGCCTGAATAATTCCTCAATCTATTTTGATCATACCAGGATATCATTAATTAATCCGTAACAACCAAAATGGTGACCTTCAGATTTTCATTAGTTAATTATATCCAAGTATGTCTTCTGTAATAAGATCGAAGTATAATGTAATAACTGCTAATATGATCTTTAGTTTATTTACGTTCGAAATTGATCAATGATTCAAACTGCCACATTATTTTCCCTCAATGCATCATTGAGGGATGTTTTTTTATCAGTACTTTCCTTCCTTTTCCCAATTATAAGGGCACACTGTACGTTGTATGAACCGGCAGGGAATTTTTTCTCAAATGATCCGGGGATCACAACAGACCTTTCAGGTATATAACCCTTATATTCCACCGGTTCATCACCAGTTACATCGATTATCTTTGTACTACCAGTCAGGTTAACATTGGCTCCTAATACAGCTTCCTTACCAATCCGCACACCTTCAACCAGAATACATCGTGAGCCTATAAAAGCATTATCTTCAACAATAACCGGTGCTGCCTGTATGGGTTCAAGGACCCCTCCTATCCCTACTCCACCACTGATATGAACGTTTTTGCCTACCTGGGCACAACTTCCTACAGTAGCCCAGGTATCAATCATTGTGCCAGAGTCAACATAAGCACCTATATTTACGTAGGAAGGCATCATTACCACATCGCGGTTTATGAAGGATCCATATCTTGCTATTGCATGGGGTACTACGCGAACACCCAGTTTATCATAACCAGATTTCAGTTTCATTTTGTCGTGAAACTGGAAAGGTCCGATCTCTATCAACTGCATGTTCTGGATCGGGAAATATAGAATTACAGCCTTTTTAACCCATTCGTTCACTTTCCAGCCATCTTTGGTAGGTTCTGCCGCACGTAGAGTGCCCATATCAATTTCATCGATTATGGTCTTAATGGCTATTTTGGTGTCTTTATCCTTTAATGTATCCCGGTTTTCCCAGGCTTTATCAATTATTTCTTTTAAATCATGAACCATTTTAAATAACTTAAATCTAATATTGTAAAATCATGAGGCAACGAACTTCTATTGTATTAACATCCATTTTAAAGCCAGTTGATGACACTAGAATGTTTGAGAAGTTTGGCCTTTCATTAGGCCAAACAAATAAATATGATGTAAATATCATAGGGTTTGCCGCAAAAAATCTAAAAAAATTCGACAACATACATTTTTATCCCTTGTTCAACTTCAGGAGAATATCCTTTTTACGTCTTTTTGCCCCTCTTCGATTGTTCTTGCTTTTATTTAAAGTAAAGCCTTCAATAATAATATTTAATACCCCTGAAATACTGTATGTTATAGTTTTATTTAAGTTGCTTACGGGATGCAAGATTATTTATGATATTCAGGAAAATTACTACAGGAATGTTTATTACAATAAAAACTACATTCTGCCCTTTAGGTATTTGCTAGCCTATGCAATCAGAATTAAGGAATGGTCGGTCAGGTGGTATATTGACCAGATCATTTTCGCTGAGGAAGGATATACAGAGGAATTGCCGAGATCGGCCAGAAGGGCTGTTGTGATCAGAAATACCTATAAGGATTTGAATGGTTTAGAGCTGGATTATGGAAAATTTGGTGGTGGCATAGAACCGGGAGATACAAATTCTAATGTTCAGAATAAAAAATCACTCCATGGAAATATAAGCATTAATGATAATTGGATGAAAACCCGAGCGTTAAGTGAAGATCGAATTAATTCTGAACAAAAATCCGATGGCAGGGAATTAGATAGTAGCAGAAGCTATGATCAAAAATCGGATGAACGTGGAAGTACTTATGATCAAGCATCGGATGCTGTAGCTCCTTCCAAGATGGGGGTAGACGCCGATAATCTGAAGGATCCAGACATGAATAATCATAAAATTGATTATCATATTTCAGATAATAGCCAATTTAACTTTAGAGAGCAATACAAGGAAGGATCAGTTTACCACGCTCTTTCCCAAGAAGGAAAGAAATCTCAAAACAAAGTTACAAACGATAATCCTGACGGTCTTACTTTCTTATATTCCGGAACCATTTCCGATAATTATGGGATCTTTACTGCCATTGATTTTATTGATGCAATGAATGAGCAATATCCCATGAGCAGATTGTTAATTGCAGGCTATTGTGCCAATGAGCGGATCCTCAAACAACTCTTCGCCCGGATAAAAAACAAACCCTATATCAAGCTTATTGGAGGCGATCATCGTGTTCCCCATCAGGACATAATCCGATATATCAAAGAAGCAGACTATGGTTTGATTTGCTATGAAATAAATCCATCCACCGAAAATTGTTTCCCGACAAAAATCTTTGAGTATATGGCGAATCAACTGCCGATGATCATACAGAATTATGAACCATGGGCATCCTTTTGCAAGAAACATAATGCTGGAATTGAAATTGACTTTCATAGTTTCAATCCTCAAAATCTAGCCGATTCATTGAAAATAGAAAATTTTTACACGAACGGGATTCCTGAAGAGATATTTTGGAAATATGATGAAGAAAAACTCCTGAAATTAGTTGAGGATATTCAATCATAATTCATTAATTTAGACACATCTAAATTTTTAATTCAGGACATGTTAAGTTTTGCTGAAGAGAACTATTTAAAGGCGATATATCATTTGTCAAACGAAGGTAAAAAATCAGTCTCGACAAATGCTATATCTGAAGCTTTAAAGACCAAGCCTGCTTCTGTCAGCGATATGATCCGTAAATTGGCCGGTAAAGGCGTTATTGAATACCAAAAATACCATGGGGTACATATTTCTGAGGATGGTAAGAAAAGTGCCCTTGCTATCATCCGTAAACACAGGTTATGGGAGGTTTTCCTGGTTGAAAAATTAAAATTCAATTGGGATGAAGTACATGAGATTGCCGAACAATTAGAGCATATCAGGTCTTCACTATTGATCAGCAGGCTGGATGAGTTTCTAGGCTATCCCCAGTACGATCCGCATGGTGATCCTATCCCGGACGAAGATGGCAAGATACAGACCAAACCCCGGTTGCCTCTCTCTAAACTTGGAGCCGGCGATGAAGTAAGGTTAGCATCAGTAAATGATTCAAGTGATATGTTCCTCCGGTACCTGGACAAGTTGAATATATCCATAGGCTGTCAGATTCAAATAATAGAAAAGCATGAATTTGACGGGTCGCTCGAAATTCAGGTAGACAAGAAAAACAGGACCTTTGTTTCAGCTGCTGTGGCAGAAAACCTGTTGGTAACCAAATGAAATAATTTTAATCGGGTTCGGGCAACACGTATCAAAATTCTTTTCCTTTTTTAATTAATTCCTTAACCGGTTTGACCAGCTCATATTCGTATACAAAAACCCATCAATCCTCACCTTGGTATATCCCTTTATTGATTGGCTTTGAATATTCTATCAATCTGAACTGTAAATCTTCTATCATGTTTATAAGTTAATCCTTTTATGGTATAGCTCTAACTTCAGTATATACGACAATCTTTATGTAATACCCATCTTGACATTCAACTTAATAGATTAAACCAATGATCTTTTTAAATTCTATATCCTAATGGCAGCTTTCCTTTTACTTAACATTGGGGCTTTAACCAAATTTTTGATGCACTACTTTATTCCCATTCCCGCAGATCCCTCCAATGGCTTTATTTGGAAATTCCTGGCTATGGGCTATGAGCGTCCCGAATGATTTGACCTTGGGGTAAAAATTGGTCATCCAGTAGTTGATAAGCCACAGACACCTTGATCAGAATTCCTTGTTTACACAAC
>CBDUBA010000061.1:0-25406 GCA_965365275.1 uncultured Cyclobacteriaceae bacterium
TGCTCGTTCAACATTTTTTACAGATATATGCCAAAAAATATAACAAAAACATCCTGAGTGTAAGTGAGGCAGCAAGGAAGAAAATGATGAATTATTCCTGGCCCGGGAATGTCAGGGAACTACAACATGCAATTGAACGTGCGGTTATTATGGGCTCGGGTCACATACTGAATCCTGAAGATTTCTTTTTCAGTCCTGCAGCACAGGAAAAGGACAAGTCAGGGGTTCATCTTGATGATTTCCATCTTGAGGAGGTTGAAAAGATACTGATCAGAAAGGTGCTTCAAAAATTCAACGGCAATATAACTCAGGCAGCTAATGAACTGGGATTAACCCGGTCATCCCTATACCGAAGGTTAGAGAAATATGGGCTTTAGCAATTACAGAATATCGGTCATTATCCGGGTGCTGCTCCTATTCGTCAGCACTTACCTATTTGTTCATTTATTGGGGTATGAGAATAAATTTGTGAGCCCACTAATAATCGGGTTTATAATTATCATTCAGTTGATAGACCTGTTTCGATACGTTGAAAATACGAACAGGAAACTCACCAGGTTTCTTGAGTCTATTAAATACTCCGACTTTTCATCTGGGTTTACATATGATAATAAGCTTGGCCGGACTTTCAGGGAACTTAATAAAGCCTTTAACGAAGTTCTCGAGGCTTTTCGCCTGGCAAGAGCAGAGAAGGAAGAACACCTTAACTACCTTCATACCGTAGTGCAACATGTTAGTACCGGTCTATTGTCTTTTGACCATGAAGGTCAGATCGGTATTATTAATACAACTGCCAAGCGTTTTTTACAAACACCGCAAATCAGAAATGTTATCGAATTAAAACCAAGGAATCCGGAACTATACAAAAAGCTGATGGACATGAGTCCCGGTGACAAAGCATTGATAAGAAATACCAATGACATATCTTTGGCCATTCATGCCACGGAGTTAAGATTGAGGGGAAAATCCTACAAACTGATAGCACTTCAAAATATACAGACGGAACTTCAACAAAAAGAAATTGAAGCGTGGCAGAACTTGACAAGGGTACTGAGACACGAAATCATGAATTCCATTACTCCTATTGCTTCATTAACTGAAACATTAAACCAGATCTTAAAGGAAGATATTACAAAAACCGAAAATAATGGTACTTATCAGTTAGAAGATGAGTCTGTTGATGATCTAAAAGACGGTCTAAATACAATTGAAAACCGCAGTAAAGGACTCGTAAGGTTTGTGGATGCCTACCGTGACTACACGACCATTCCCAAACCTAAATTTTCTACTATCAGTGTGAAAAAACTATTTGATCACATCAATCACCTGCTAAGTGTTGAAATGAACAGTTTGGGTATTGAATTCGAGATAACTCTATCTCCGGAAAATCTGGAAATAACTGCAGATAAGGAGCTTATTGAAATGGTATTAATAAATCTTATTAAGAATGCCAAAGAAGCTTTACATGAGAAAGAAGAAGCAAGGATTGAATTGAGGGGAAGGATCGATACTGACAGAAGAGCCATAATAGAGGTAAAAGACAATGGACCCGGGATCATCAAGGAAGCGGTGGACAGGATATTTATTCCCTTTTATTCAACGAAAAAAGAGGGTTCCGGAATTGGACTGGCCTTGTCGCGACAGATCATGCAGTTACATCATGGATCACTAACAGTCAAATCCGAACCTGACATTTATACTATTTTTACCCTTCAATTCTAGTCTTACGTATCGTCAGCTGAACTTTATTAATAAAAGACCATAATTTATGATAATAATCATCCTAAACAATTTGAATTGTTCAGGATATATAATCAAATTTGTCCTAATTATTGTACTACTGTTTTTGAATGAAAATAATAATTGCCGGAGCTGGTGAAGTCGGTTTTCATCTCGCGAAACTTCTCGCATATGAGAAGCAGGATATTGTATTAATAGATGTTGACCAGGAGAAGTTGGATTATGCATCAAGTCATTTTGATTGTGCTATTGTAAAAGGAAGTTCAACTTCCTACAGTGTCTTACAGGAAGCCGATATCAAGAACGTAGATCTGTTCATTGCGGTGACCAGCTATGAAGAGACCAATCTTGCCTCATCAATTATAGCCAAGAAATTGGGCGCGAAAAAGACCATTGCCCGGATCAGTAACCTGGAATTCTTTCTTAAAACCGATGTGTTGGATCTGAAGACCATTGGTGTTGATGAATTAATATCACCTGAATCCCTGGCTGCTAGGGAAATAAAAAGACTTCTTGCGAAATCCATGGTCACTGACACTTTTGAATTTGATGAGGGAATGCTGACCCTCCTCGGGATCACAATCGATAAAAACAATGAATTAAAAGACCAGTCTTTAAAAGAAACAGCTTTTTTAAATCCGGATCATGATTTTGTTACGGCTGCAATTTTAAGAAATGGGAAAACCCTGATCCCTCATGGGTCTTCTAAATTCAGGGAAAACGATCATGCCTATTTTATTGCTCAACCAGAGGGTGTTAAGAAAATTCTGGCCATTGGGAAGAGTGAATTAACTACGATCAAAGATGTGATGATCATGGGTGGGAGCAAGATCGGCTACCATGCATCGAGAAGGTTAAGCAAGACCTATAACATTAAACTTGTAGAAAAAAACCGGGAACGCAGCTACCAGCTTGCCGACGAGTTGCCAGATACTTTGGTAGTGAACGGGGATTGCAGTGACGTGGAGTTGCTTAAAGAAGAAGGGATCCAGGATATGGATGCTTTTGTGGCTGTGACCGGGAATTCGGAAACAAATATCATATCCTGCCTGCTGGCGAAAAATCTGGGTGTAAAAAAAACCATAGCGCTGGTGGAAAATATGGATTACATTCACTTATCCCAAAATATAGGCGTGGATACCATGATCAATAAAAAGATCATTGCCGCCAACTTTATTTCACGGTATGTACGACGCGGCAATATTATTTCCTTAACCGGTATTCATGGAACAGAAGCTGAAATCATGGAATTTGTCGTGCCTGAACGATCTAAGATAACCAGAAAAGAAATCAAAAAACTGAATTTTCCAAAATCAGCTGTAATAGGTGGGGTCATCCGGGAAGGAGAGGTTCAACCGGTTACCGGCGATTTTCAGATACAGGCTGAGGACAGGGTTGTTGTATTATGCCTGCCGGAATGCATACATAAAGTTGAAGAATATTTTAATTGATAATTAATGAAGTTCAATTTCAGGCTGATTTTTAGACTTCTGGGCATCCTTATTCTTTTCAATGGCTTATTTATGGCCGCCTGTCTGCCTTTTTCGTTTTATTATAATGAAGAATCAGCTTTCTCAATACTCATATCAGCCTGTATTACAATCATAATAGGAATGGCCTTGGTTTTTCTGGTTCGTTTAAGGAGTGACCGTGAACTTACCAAACGTGACGGTTACCTTATCGTAACTTTCGGATGGCTGGCCATGTCATTTACCGGCACCATCCCCTATTTATTAAGCGGCGCCATACCCGACTTTACCGATGCATTTTTTGAGACCATGTCGGGCTATACAACAACAGGTGCTTCCATTTTAACAGATATCGAATCCTTGCCTAGGGGCATTCTTTTCTGGAGAAGTCTAACTCAATGGATCGGAGGTATGGGTATCATTGTCTTGACCGTAGCGATTTTGCCAATATTGGGGATTGGAGGAATGCAGCTCTTTGTGGCTGAGGCGCCTGGCATTTCTCCGGATAAATTAAAACCCAGGATCAGGGAAACGGCTATTCGATTATGGATGATCTATCTGATTCTGACAGGATCTGAACTTGTTCTTCTTAAATTAGGCGGGATGAGTTTTTTTGATTCTATTAATCATGCATTGACGACCATGGCGACAGGCGGTTTTTCAACTAAAAATGCCAGTATTGCCCATTTCAATAGTCCGTATATTCATTATGTAATTATTATCTTCATGTTCCTGGCCGGCACAAACTTTACGCTTACGTACTTTGGATTACACGGTCAGGTAAGGAAGATCTGGAAGAATGAAGAATTTCGTTTTTATTCAATATCGATTTTGATCATTAGTGTCTTAGCAGGAATTGCAGTTTTCGGGGTAACTGATTATGATATAGAAAGCTCATTCAGAAACTCTTTATTCTCAATTGTCTCAATTGTCAGTACTACCGGGTATGTAACTGCTGATTATACCTCATGGGATGTACATCTAACAATGTTTTTCTTTATGTTAATGTTTATTGGTGCATCTGCCGGATCAACTGCGGGAGGTGTTAAGATCGTAAGGCATGTTATCCTGTTCAAGAACAGTCTTCTTGAGGCAAAAAGACTAATCCACCCAAATGCTGTAATACCTCTTAGGTTCAATCATAAGCCCGTCACAAAAGATATTACCTTTAATGTCATGGCCTTTATGATCATTTACATTATGGTTTTTGCCATTGGCTCAATAATCATGTCCTACCTGGGAGTGGATTTCACAACAGCACTTGGCGCTGTAGCTACTTCAATAGGAAATATTGGTCCTGGTGTGGGTAGTGTTGGTCCCGTAAACAATTTCGCTCATGTTCCGGAAGGGGGGAAATGGTTTTTATCCTTCCTGATGTTGTTGGGAAGACTTGAATTATTTACCGTATTGATACTTTTTACGCCATATTTCTGGAGGCGATATTAATTCCGGTCAATTTTGCGATTAATAAATTAAGGAGATTTTTAATTTTCAAAGTTGCTCATGCCTTTGTCCAACCTGAATCCAAAAACCGGAACGCTGAATACACCCATCAAATAAAATCCGTTTCCCTGAATACCCGGTCTAATTCCTGTTTCCACACCATAGCTGAATCCAATTCCCCGGTTAAATTTCCCTTGAATTCCGGCCCGGAATCCAAACAAGCTGGTATCGATGATATCACCTGAAATGGTCTCAATCTCATTCCCTGATTCAGGAATAAATGTGATGTCTTCAATTGAGATAAAAGGATTTATCAATAGATCCAGGTATACATTGAACATAAGGTCATTGGCATTCTGATCATATAGATTCTCAAATTTTATGGCAACATTTTTAATAAGCTCAAGTGAGCCACCCAGATAAAATCCCTGGCTGTTCATGTTACTATAAAAGGATACCTGATCAAGATCTGCGGAAGAATCAGGATCGAGCGCTTTACCCTGATTTTCCAGAACTTTGTTTACTTCAAATGTGCTTTGATAGGCTGTACCCCCTAACCGGACTCCCCAAATCTTCCGGATGTTTATTGGGACGAAGATGCTTTCCGGGACCATGGTTTCCCACTTATTGTATTTTTTGAAATTCTTCGAGAAAAGTACAAACTTTGATTTGGAGCTTTGTTTTCTATCTACAACATGATAGTTTAAGCCAAGCTCAACATAGTAAAATCGTTTCGGATCATTCAGTGCATCACTGTTTTTTATGGCAGCATCCCGCATGAGGTCCGTTGCCTGGCTGTATGGTGTGCGGAATCCAACCTGAAAGTCCATTAAATCCCTAAGGTAATAGTCTACTCCCAAACCAAATCCTAAATTTGTATTAGTGCTGTAAACTTCCCCATAAACAGGTTGAATCATTAGAAACAATTTATTAATGTCGTATGGATCATCATAAATAGTTTCATACTGGACGTTCTTATTTAAGCCTCCCTGTTGTGCTTTAATATTTATACAAATGAGAAAAGCTGGAACAAAAAATATCAGATATCTAAGCCTAAGCACAATTTTGGATTATTTTATCCTAAAAATAAGAAGAATTTCAAATTAATCACTATTCCAATATAAAAATTCAAAGATTCTCTACGTATCAATAAGCCGGAAACTGGATAAGTAACCTCCGGATGCCAGGTTATTTGTACATCTTCGACAGGGATTTAAAATTCGCATTTACAATATGATCAACATCTGATCTATCGATAGCCGTAGATATAAACAAAGCTTCATATTGAGAAGGTGCAAGGTATATTCCTTCTTCCAGCATCAAATTAAAATACCTCCCAAAAGCTTCCATATCAGAATTCTTTGCATCAGTAAAATTCCTGACTTCCTCATTGTTAAAAAACAATGTAAACATAGAGCCTGTTCTGTTTATTTTAAATTGGAGATCCAGCTCTTCAAGGTTTTTCTGAATACCGGAGCAAATATCCGCGGTTGTACTATCAAGTTTCTGGTAGGTTTCCGGGTGTTCCCTTAAATATTTAAGCTGAGCATATCCAGCGCTCATGGCAACAGGATTACCCGAAAGCGTACCAGCCTGATATACGGGGCCCGTTGGAGAAATACTGTCCATAATCTCCTTTTTCCCACCGTAAGCTCCAACCGGAAAACCTGCTCCAATGATCTTGCCCAAGGTGGTCAGATCAGGATTTACGCTGAATAATTCCTGGGCTCCTCCAGGTGCCAGCCTGAAACCTGTCATAACTTCATCAAAGATCAATAATGCTCCATTTGCCTCGCATAGTTCTTTAAGGCCTTCAAGAAATCCGGGAGCAGGTGGAATACAACCCATGTTTCCCGCCACGGGTTCAACAATAATCGCAGCAATTTCCTGTGGATTATGCTGAAAAAGTACCTCAACCGAATCCAAATCATTAAATCCGGCTAGTAAAGTATCATTCGCGGTTCCCCGGGTAACTCCCGGGCTGTCAGGACTTCCCATGGTTACAGCGCCACTTCCAGCCGCAATCAGGAATGAATCACCGTGTCCGTGGTAACATCCTTCGAACTTGATAATCTTATCTTTTCCAGTAAATCCCCTGGCGAGTCTTATGGCAGACATCGTAGCTTCGGTTCCACTATTTACCATCCTTACCTTTTCTACCGAAGGCACCATTTCAACAATTAATTCAGCCATTTGCACTTCTATCTCCGTTGGGGCACCAAAAGAGGGTGAATTTTTTAAGGCAGTTTTAACAGATGCTTCCACCATTTTATTTGCATGACCCAATATCATGGGGCCCCAGGAATTGATCATATCGATTAATGTGTTCCCATCTACATCATATAATTTCGATCCTTCTGCTTTTTCGATAAAAAGTGGCTCACCTCCTACTGCTTTGAAGGCGCGTACGGGTGAATTCACCCCTCCGGGGATATATTTATTGGCTTCTGCAAAGATGCTCTTGCTTCTTGTGATTTTCATATTGTTAAAAACGTTATTCGTTAGATATCAAAAAATGTGAATCTTCAAATTCTATGATAGGTATTAATTGGTTGTCATTACCTCTGGAATAATCAAATCCCTGGTAGAGGATCCCTGGATAAACCTCCTGATCATAAAGCCCTACCTGGAAATATATCCCATGTTGATAAAGCATTTCACCGACAAAATTGATAAGCTCATATCCTAGGTAATGGTATTTATTAGGTGATTTATTAATTGTAAGAAGGATTTTCTGGTATACATCCTGCAAATGTGGATTTGCATTTGAAATATAGCCTGGTGCTATAAATTTTACATCGAGTAGCTCCATCTGGTTTAGTGATAAAGATTTGTAATCCAGCCAGTCTTCATATCCTATTAGGGTTATTGAATCCCCTCGTGTTTCCATCCCGCTTATGGAACTTGCTGCAATGACTTCTTTATTGGTGGCTACAAAGATATGGCCAATACTGTCCGGAGGAATAACGAATAATTCAAGAGGCCTGATCTTTCTCAAATCATCATAGCTTGAGGCTTTGCTCAACCGATCAAAATAATCGTAAAGATCATACCTTTCGACCATTTTGATAGAGTCCTCTTCGCTCAGATCAAGTTCATCAAATCTGAATTTCTGGGTCAATGTATTATATACGCTAATGGTATCCAGGCCTGTTATTTTTTGAGTTAAAACAATATTGAACGAATCCTCCTCAATGGAAGCTTTGTATGTAAAAGCAATCAATGAATCTCTTGGGTCATCCTCGTAAAAGATCATAGCATTCTTGTTGCGATGATTTTTTTTGATAAAATCAGCGGCAGCATATGCCATATTTTCATAAGTTGGTTTCAGGAGAAAACAGAAAGGATTATTTTCAATCAAATCTGAATTTGAAGATAAGGGATTGAACATATTGATCCTTTTTTTCAATGAATAATCAGAGATCAGTTTTACAGTCTCAGGATATAAAGGGCCAATAAGTAAATCCATACCATCCAATTCCCCGGAATCTATTAATTCCTGGGTAGCATAAGCATCTTTCTTTGTATCATATGCGTAGAGGTTAACAATAATGCCTCTTTCCCTGAGGGAATTTATTCCAATTTTAATACCTTCATATATATCGAGGATAAACTGGTTGCTTCTTCGCAGATTATTGGGATTGATATCTTCAACCATAAAGGGAAATAAGACGGCTACATTGTAAGCGTCTTTTTTAATCGATTCGAACTGCTCTATAAAATTGTATTGTTCCTTATCCAGGTTAAATTTCTCTATAATTTCCAATAACAAGGCCCGGTCCTGCTTCATAAGAGACTGACTTGAGATCTTATCTGCAAGGGTAATGGCAAGTCCATCTATGTAGGGATATAAATAATAGAGGTTAGTCAATGTATCAACATTTTCAACATGAGACAGTTCAGATTGTATGAGTTCATCGCTTTTTTGCTTTATCGCAGGATTTTTAATATCATTAATTATTGCAAGACCATCAACATAGTTTTTCTCATTAAAATATACTTTTGCCAGCCAGAGCCTTGTAAGATCAAGATTATCCCAGTCAGGATATTGTACAATGACTTGCTTAAGCATTTCCTCGGCAAGAAAAGTATACCCATTTTCAATGGCCGCAAGGCTATAATAATAGCCAGCATAGGGTGAAAAAGTACTCTTATTGCTGGGTAAGGTTAAGGGTTTCAATATTTCCATAGCAAAATCATATCTTCCTGATTCATACATCTCCTTCCCCTGAAGATAATTCTGCTCTGCTGAGTTTTGTGATTTTACCTGAACAATGCTTACCAATAAAATCAAGCCGGTCAAAAAGTATTTATACATTATACTCAAGTTTTATTATTCCCATTCTATTGTCGCCGGAGGCTTTGAGCTGATATCATAGACAACCCGGTTTATCTCTTTTACTTTATTTATGATCTCATTGGAAACATCAGCAAGAAAATCATACGGAAGCTGACTCCAATCAGCGGTCATTCCATCAACACTGGAGACTGCCCTTAAAGCAACTACATTTGCGTAAGTTCTTTCATCACCCATAACGCCGACTGATTGCGTAGGAAGAAGCATGGTAGCCGCCTGCCAGACCTCATCATATAATCCCTCCCTTTTCAGTCCGTTAATAAAGATGGCATCTACTTCCTGTAAGATCCTGACTTTTTCCGGGGTTACATCACTGATGATCCGAATGGCCAATCCGGGGCCTGGAAAAGGATGTCGACTCAGTATGTTCGGATCGATATGGAGTGATTTGCCCACATTTCGTACTTCATCCTTAAATAATGTATTCAGGGGTTCTATCACCTTAAGTTTCATCGTATCCGGTAAGCCTCCTACATTATGGTGTGATTTTATTGTTGCTGAAGGTCCTTTTACAGATACTGATTCGATTACATCCGGATATATGGTTCCCTGTGCCAGCCAGTGGACATCTGAGATTTTATGTGCCTCTTCATCAAAAACATCAATAAAAACCTTACCAATAGCTTTTCTCTTATCCTCTGGGTCTACTTTTCCTTCCAGGGCCTTATAAAACTTATCTCGTGCATTCACGCCAATAACATTGAGTCCCATCCCTTTATATGAATCCAGGACGGACTCGAATTCATCTTTCCTTAGTAATCCGTTATCAACAAATATACAGTGCAATTTTTTTCCAATGGCCTTATGTATTAAAACCGCTGCAACGGTTGAATCAACACCTCCGGATAGCCCGAGCACCACTTTATCATTTCCAATTCTACTTTTTATATCAGCTACTGTTGTTTCAACAAATATATCCGGCGTCCAATCCTGGGAGCATTTACAGATATGTACAACAAAATTTCTCAGAACAGTCTTGCCCTCCAGTGTATGTGTCACTTCCGGGTGAAACTGAATGCCATAAACATCCCTGTTTTTTACTTTATACGCTGCGATATCAACCGATGAAGTACTGGCAATCACTTCAAAATCATCAGGCAGGGAAGAAATAGTATCGCCGTGTGACATCCATACCTGGGTGTTTATCTGGATCTCCTTGAGAAGATCGTAATGCTGGTCTATTTCCTCCAGTCTTGCACGTCCATATTCACGAATCTGGGAAGGTAAAACATTACCCTTGTTTTTATGTGCGATCAATTGTGCGCCATAGCATATCCCCAATACAGGAATTTCCTGGAAATGTTGGTCGATATCAATAAACGGTGCATCCTTGTCAAGAACAGAACATGGGCTCCCTGAAAGAATAATTCCTTTTACATCGGAGGTGATCTCAGGCAATTGGTTATAGGGGAAGATCTCACAGTATACATTTAACTCGCGCACTCTCCTGGCTATAAGTTGTGTATATTGTGATCCGAAATCGACAATTAATATTTTTTCCAACATGTATTTGTGTGTAAACTAAAAAGCAATATAACTCAATGGATTCTTTTTAAACAATTCTTTTTTTAATCTTCCCTCCTGAATGATTTAATTTTTTTATACCAATCGTTTTTAATAATTCGTTTTAAGCCATATTGATCTACAAAAAAAGCAAGGCCGAAGTGCATAAACAATTATTTTTATAATATTTGTGTGATAATTTATTCATATGGACCAGGAAAAGATCATTTTTTCAATGAATGGTGTCGGGAAAATTTATCCCCCCAAAAAGCAAATTCTTAAAAACATCTATTTATCCTTCTTTTACGGGGCTAAAATTGGCATAATAGGATTGAACGGATCCGGAAAATCCTCATTGCTGAAAATTATCGCCGGAATGGATAATGATATTCAGGGCGAAGTGGTTTTCTCCCCTGGATATTCAGTGGGTCTTATGGAACAGGAACCTCAGTTGGATCCTGATAAGACCGTAATTGAAATCGTAAGGGAAGGTGTTAAGGAAGTTACCGACCTGCTCGCAGAATTTGAAGAAATCAATGAGAAATTTACTGATCCATCAGTACTTGATGATCCTGATAAAATGGATCAACTGATTAACAAACAGGGTGATATTCAAAATAAGATCGATCAATTGGGTGGCTGGGAATTGGACTCGAAATTGGAAAAAGCTATGGATGCTCTGAGAACTCCTCCATCAGATATGTTAATAAAGCATATTTCAGGTGGTGAGAAACGCCGGGTAGCTTTATGCAGGCTTTTATTACAAGAACCTGATGTCCTTCTGCTGGATGAACCGACCAACCATCTTGATGCAGAAAGTATATTATGGCTTGAAAACCATTTGCAAAACTATAAAGGTACGGTGATCGCAGTTACCCACGATCGTTATTTTCTTGATAATGTTGCAGGTTGGATACTCGAATTAGATCGTGGAGAAGGTATCCCCTGGAAAGGAAATTATTCAAGCTGGCTCGAGCAAAAGCAAAATCGTTTGAAACAGGAGGAAAAATCTCAATCAAAAAGACAAAAAACACTCGAGAGAGAACTTGAGTGGATCCGAATGACGCCAAAAGCGAAGCATAATAAATCCAAGGCTCGTCTCGGTTCCTACGAAAAACTTTTAAAGGAAGAATCAAAGCAGAAAGAAGAACGGCTTGAATTATACATCCCGCCCGGAGAAAGGTTGGGTGAAAAGGTGATCGTTGCCGAGAACATTTCTAAAGCTTTCGGAGATAAGCTATTGTTCGAAGGCATGAACTTCAACATTCCAAAAGGAGCAATCGTAGGAGTGATAGGTCCCAATGGAGCTGGTAAATCTACCTTATTCAAAATTATTACTAAAAAGGAAGCACCTGATTCCGGAACCATTGACATAGGAAGTTCAGTAGATATTAGCTATGTTGATCAGGAACACGAATTTCTGGATCCTGATAAATCAGTTTGGGAAACCATTTCCGAAAGGGAAGAATGGATATCAATGGGTGATTCAAAAATGAATTCCCGGGCTTATGTCAGCCGGTTTAATTTTTCCGGTTCAGATCAGGAGAAAAAGGTCTCTGCGCTTTCGGGAGGAGAAAGGAACCGTGTTCATCTTGCCCTTGCTTTAAAAAAGGGGGCAAATCTGATTCTACTTGATGAACCAACCAACGATCTGGATGTTAACACCTTGCGATCACTTGAGGAAGCGCTGGAGAATTTCGGAGGTTGTGCAATAATCATTTCACACGACAGGTGGTTCCTGGACCGTATTGCGACCCATATCCTGGCTTTTGAAGGTGATTCAAGGGTATACTGGTATGAAGGGAACTTTTCCGAGTACGAAGCGAATAAGTTGAACCGCCTCGGGGATATCACTCCCAAACGTATACGATATAAGCCTTTGAATTAAAAATGAATTGAATGGGCCGGATTCAGGTACCAGGATATTTGCAGGTCACCAATATTTTTACACTTCCTGCAGGTCTCCTTCCTTAAGCAATCTTCTCAGAATCTTGCCAACATTTGATTTAGGCATTTCAGTTCTAAACTCCACGTATTTAGGTCTTTTATAGGCGGTTAGGTTCTCTTTGCAATATGATTTAATCTCCTCCTCGGTTAAACTGTCATCCTTTTTCACAATAAAACACTTGACCACCTCCGTCGATTTTTCATCCGGGACACCTATCACACCTACTTCAAGAACTTTGGGATGACCGGAGATCACATCTTCAACTTCATTGGGATACACATTAAATCCTGACACCAGGATCATTTCTTTTTTTCTGTCTACGATACTGAAAAAGCCGTCTTCATCCATAATGCCAATGTCTCCCGTTTTAAGCCACTCGCCATGAAACATCTCCTTGGTATCCTCTTCCCGCTTCCAATAGCCCTTCATTACCTGCGGACCATAAGCACATATCTCTCCCCTTTCACCAACAGGTAACTCATTACCATTGTCATCCATAATTTTCAGGTCGGTACTTGGAACTGGTAAACCTATGGTTCCAATCCGTTCTGTTCCGTCAAAAGGATTAATTGTCAAAACCGGAGAAGTTTCGGTAAGACCATACCCTTCCACGATCGGATGACCGGTAACCTCTTTCCATCTCAATGCAACTGAATTTTGTACGGCCATCCCTCCTGCTGCAGAGATCTTGGAACTGGAAAAATCAAGTTCCCTGAATTTCTCCTGGTTCAACAAGGCATTAAAGAGAGTATTCACCCCGGTAAACAAAGTAAAATTATACTTTTTGAGTTCCTTAATGAAGGCCGGGAAATCCCTTGGATTGGTGATCAACACATTTCTTGCCCCGATCTTTAGCATAGCAAGGCAATTTACAACCAGTGCAAATACATGATATAATGGTAGCGCAGTTATTGCTACCTCTTCCCGCTCAACCACCACCGGGGATAATACTTTATGGATTTGCTCCATATTGGATACAAGATTCCGATGTGTGAGCATGGCACCTTTAGAAACTCCTGTTGTACCTCCGGTGTATTGTAAAAATGCCAGGTCTTCCGGTTTTAATTGTGGATCTTCAAGCTTGTAGGAAGCATTGTGCTTTATTGTCTCCTTAAATGGAATGGCTTCTTCGATTTTATAATCAGGGACCATTTTCTTAACATGCTTAATTACCAGGTTAACAATGCTGCCTTTCAGCCCACCTAGCATATCACCGATCCTGGCAATGATTACATGCTCAATTTCTGTTTTTTTCAAAATAACCTGCAAGTTTGATGCAAAGTTCTCCAGGATCACGATAGCCCTGGCGCCAGAATCCTTAAACTGGTGTTCCATCTCCCGGGGAGTATATAAGGGATTGGTATTGACCACGATAAGTCCGGCACGATGGGCACCTATTAAAGCAACGGGATATTGCATCAAGTTGGGCATCTGAATAGCGATCCTGTCGCCCTTCTTCATTCCAAGCTTATTCTGAAGATATTTGGCAAAATTCAGGGATAATTTATTTAACTGATTAAAAGTAATTTTAGAACCAATATTCTCGTAAGCAATTGCATTTTCATATTTCCTGAAACTTTCAAGGTACATCTCCACAAGCGAGGAATACTGCTCGGGATTGATTTCCTGCGGGACACCTTTTGCATAAAATTTAAACCAGGGATGTGCTTCCATAAGAGTTTAGTTGAATATTACATATATGTATTCATTTTCAACTGAGCATAATAATGAATTCATGTTTTATTAATCGATCATTAAAGTAATGTAAAATTTTGAATAAAAAAAAGCGATCCGTTCCCCCGGACCGCTTAAACAACATAAACCCAAAAACGAAGAGTAAAAGGTTGCTAACGCATTTCGGTTAGCAAATCCTTAAATTCTAGACTTTATCAAAATTAAAAAAATTATTAATTAATTAAAAAATATTTATTTTATTGCTAAAAATTTATACCATTTGTATATTTGCTGCAATATCTTTAAAAAAATCACAACTGAGAGAATAAAAGATGAGCAAAAATTACGATATTGACAATGTGGACTTAAAGATCCTGGCCTTATTGACAGAAGATGCAAAAATGCCATATACTGAAGTAGCAAAAAAAGTTTTTGTTTCAGGAGGAACTGTTCACGTTAGGATGAGGAAACTGGAAGAAATGGGAATAGTCCAGGGAACAACTCTGAAAATGGATTATTCCAAAATGGGTTATGACATAACTGCTTTTCTTGGAATTTATCTCGAAAAGAGTTCATTATATGACCAGGTGATAAAGAAACTATATAATATTCCTGAAATAGTTAAAGTTCATTACACGACTGGTAATTACAATATATTTGTTAAGCTTCACTGCAGGGATACCAATCATTTAAAAGATGTACTGCATGATAAAATTCAAAAGGTTGAAGGAATTGAAAGAACTGAAACGATCATCTCTCTTGAAGAAAGCTTGAACAGACATATACAGTTTAGCGTTTAATAAAAAAGTATAAAGACTTTCAATGCCCGCTGTACTTATCAAGAAGTATCTCAGCGGGTTTTTTATTTTGCTAGGATTTCGACCTAATTTTTCCTTTTTCGAACATAATTAGCAACAAATTGTTGTATGTTTGTAGTTGTTTATAATGATTCTAAATAATAAAATGTATGGCCGATAAAGATAATATCCTGGAAGAATTAACCCAGTCCGAGTATAAATATGGATTTGTATCGGATATTGAAGCAGATTCAGCTCCAAAAGGATTGAATGAGGATATTGTCAGGTTCATCTCAGCCAAGAAAGAAGAACCTGAATGGCTGCTGGAATGGCGGTTAAAAGCATTCAGGCACTGGCAAAAAATGAAGGAGCCTAAATGGCCAAATGTCACTTATCCGGAAATTAACTATCAGGATATAATATATTATTCCGCTCCCAAGCAAAAAGTAGTTCCGAAAAGTCTGGATGAAATAGATCCTGAATTGCTCGAAACGTTTGAAAAGCTGGGTATTTCCTTACAGGAGCAGAAGCGTCTAACAGGTGTGGCGGTAGATGCCGTTATGGACAGCATATCCGTAGCCACGACCTTTAAAGATAAACTTTCTGAAATGGGCATTATATTCTGCTCTTTCAGTGAAGCAGTCAGGGAGCATCCTGATCTGGTGAAGAAATACCTCGGATCTGTGGTGCCCATGAACGACAATTACTTCTCAGCCCTAAATTCTGCTGTTTTCAGCGATGGATCGTTCTGTTATATTCCAAAAGGGGTGAGATGCCCGATGGAGCTTTCTACATATTTCCGCATCAATGCAGCAAATACTGGACAATTTGAAAGAACCCTTATAGTTGCTGATGAAGGATCCTATGTAAGCTACCTTGAAGGATGTACAGCGCCCATGAGGGATGAGAACCAGCTACATGCCGCGGTTGTGGAAATTCATGCAGCGAAGGATGCAGAAGTAAAATACTCCA
Source organism: uncultured Cyclobacteriaceae bacterium (assembly GCA_965365275.1). GTDB lineage: Bacteria > Bacteroidota > Bacteroidia > Cytophagales > Cyclobacteriaceae > JAGTVG01. Next base: position 15,904 of record CBDUBA010000061.1, read on the forward strand.
CCGTTCAAAACTGGTATCCCGGAGACAAAAATGGGAAAGGGGGGATATATAATTTCGTTACCAAAAGAGGTATTTGTGCGGGGGCTAGAAGTAAGATTTCTTGGACACAGGTTGAAACAGGCTCCGCTGTTACATGGAAATACCCCAGTTGCATCCTGAAAGGAGATGATTCAATTGGGGAGTTTTATTCTGTTGCTGTAACAAATAACTATCAGCAAGCCGATACGGGTACTAAAATGATACACCTGGGCAAAAACACAAAAAGCAGGATCGTATCCAAAGGAATTTCTGCCGGTAAAAGTCAGAATAGTTACAGGGGCCTGGTAAAAGTCATGAAAAGGGCTGAAAACGCCAGGAATTTTTCACAATGTGATTCATTGCTTATGGGAGATCAATGTGGCGCACATACTTTTCCATATATAGAAGCGAGTAACAATTCGGCACAAATTGAACATGAGGCAACTACCTCCAAGATCGGGGAAGACCAACTGTTCTATTGCAATCAAAGAGGGATCGATACGGAACAGGCCGTAGCCCTAATCGTAAATGGCTATGCAAAAGAAGTATTAAATAAGTTACCCATGGAATTTGCTGTGGAAGCTCAAAAACTGCTTGCAATTACATTAGAAGGAAGTGTAGGATAAAAATAAAATTATATAAATGCTTAAAATACAAGACCTAAAGGCTTCAATAGAAGATAATCAGATCCTTAAAGGGATCAACATGGAAGTAAAAGCCGGAGAAGTGCATGCCATTATGGGGCCAAACGGTTCAGGAAAAAGCACCCTAGCTTCAGTTCTTGCCGGCCGGGAGGAATTTGAAGTTGATGGCGGACAGGTACATTTCGAAGGGGAAGATCTTCTGGAGTTGAGTCCTGAAGACCGTGCAAGAAAGGGTATTTTCCTAGCCTTTCAATACCCTGTTGAGATACCAGGTGTAAGTACGACCAACTTCCTAAAATCTGCGATGAACCAAATAAGAGAATATAATGGTTTGAAACCCATGGATTCCGTTCATTTCCTCAAACACATCAAGGAAAAAATGCAACTGGTTGAAATTGATCAGTCATTACTCAGTCGTTCACTTAATGAGGGTTTTTCAGGCGGCGAGAAAAAGAGAAATGAGATTTTTCAGATGGCTGTTTTGGAACCCAAGCTGGCAATTCTCGATGAAACGGATTCAGGACTGGACATTGATGCCTTGAGAATCGTAGCCAATGGTGTTAATAAACTAAAATCTGCAGATAATGCTGTTATAGTTGTTACACATTACCAGCGCCTCTTGAATTACATTGTTCCTGATTATGTTCATGTCTTATATGAAGGCAGGATCGTAAAATCAGGAACCAAGGAATTGGCCCTCGAACTGGAAGCTAAAGGTTACGACTGGATCAAGCAAGAATTTAATTCAACACCAGTTTAATCAATTGAATATGGCTTTAACTGATACTGATATAAACCTTATCGATACCCTTGCGTCTAAAAGCGACCAGTCTGGAACAAGTATTTTAAATGATTTACCGGAAATACGAAATGAATCATTAAATGCCCTGAGGGATAGTGGCTTACCGGGAAACAAACATGAGGAGTATAAATACTTCAATGTATCCAGGAAAATCAAAAGAGACTATAATATTCTGCTTCCTCATAGCACTGAGATCGACCGGGAGGAGGTTAAATCTAAATTGGTTAAGGATAGTGAAGGAATTCATATCGTTTTCATAAATGGTAATTATTCGGAAGAATTTTCAAATTTTGACAAATCAATTGACGGATTTGAATTTTTTCCGCCGGGAGATTCCACAGAAGGAATAAACCAGATTCTGGATTCTTTTAATAACCAAAGACAGAATATTAACAAGGACCCATACCTCGATCTTAACAGGGCATTCCCAAATGCAGGATATGCCATTAGAATTAGTAAAGATTTCGATCCTAAACCTGTTTACATATATCACTTTGTAAATTCCGGCGTTCAGGATTTACTTATAAATCATACAGGGATCATTTTGGTTGAAAAAGATACAAAAGCCGATCTTTCAGAGATATTTATATCAGACAACAAGAATCATCATTTCCGGAATCACTCTACGGAGTTGATTACACAGAATGGTGCTTTTGTTAATTATCACCTGATTCAGGAAACTGGTTCTGATAGTGTGAACATACACAATACAAACATTTATCAATCGACTAACAGCCGGGTTAACACCTACACATTTTCCCTGAGTGGCAAGGATCTCAGAAATAATCTGAATATTCTTCTGAATGAAGAAGACTGTGAATCACATTTGTACGGATTATATTTTATTTCCAATAATGATCATATTGATAATCATACAACGGTGGATCACAGAAAACCTCATTGCTACAGTAATGAATATTATAAGGGCATAATTGATGATAAGGGTATGGGAACATTTAATGGCAAAATATATGTCAGACCCAATGCGCAAAAAACGAATGCTTTTCAGTCGAACAAGAACCTTGTCCTGACCGATGGTGCTACAATAAATACAAAACCACAGCTTGAGATCTGGGCTGATGATGTCAAATGTTCCCATGGAGCAACTACAGGACAAATAGATGAAGCGCAGATGTTCTATTTAAGGTCAAGAGGCCTGGATAAAGAGACTTCAACTGCATTATTACTGCATGCATTTGCCTTCGATATCATCGACAGAGTTGAGTTAAATCATTTGCGAAAATATATCGGATCAAAAATCAACAACAGGTTAGGGTATCAGTTTTCAGATTAGGCATTGGAACCTATTAGTTCAAATACACATACCGGGATCGAGAAATTCAATCCTTCCACGATCAGGAAACAATTTCGTATCCTGAGTCAGGAAGTCAATGGCCATCCTCTGGTATATTTTGATAATGCTGCCACCACGCAAAAACCCGATCAGGTTATAAATGCGATCAGCGATTATTATCAGAATTATAATGCTAATATTCACAGGGGGATTCATTCTTTGGCAGAAAAAGCCACAGAAGCCTATGAGAGCACCCGGAGAAAAGCCAAAGATTATGTTAATGCTTCTTCCTCCGATGAGATCATATTTACTTATGGCACAACTGACGGCATTAATCTGGCTGCAAGTTCATTAGGTAGAGCAGTTCTGAATAAAGGCGATGAAGTTATAATTTCTGCTATGGAGCATCATTCCAATATTGTTCCCTGGCAGATGGTTTGCGAAGAAAAAGGTGCCTCGTTAAAAGTCGCTCCAATTAATGATTCCGGAGAACTGATCTATGAAGAATACCAGAAACTTTTATCTGACAAGGTAAAGATCGTAAGTATTGTACATGTTTCAAATTCACTCGGTACTATAAATCCTGTTAAAAAAATAATAGCTGACGCTCATGAAATTGGTGCATACGTTTTAATTGATGGTGCACAGGCCGCTGCACATCTTGATGTCGATGTACAAGAACTGGATTGTGACTTGTATGCATTTTCTTCACATAAGATGTTCGGACCAACCGGTGTTGGTGTTTTGTATGGCAAAAGATCGGTCCTGGATCTTATGCCGCCTTATCGTGGAGGGGGTGAAATGATCAAGGAGGTGACCTTCGAAAAAACAACTTATAACGACCTGCCTTTTAAGTTCGAGGCTGGTACGCCTAATATTGCAGACGTTATCGGCTTTAGTGCAGCCATCGATTATATCAATTCCCTGGATAAAAATTCAGTTCGGGAGTATGAAAAGAAATTGCTAGAGTATGGTGTAACCAGGCTCACTGACATCGAGGGAATCAGGTTTGTTGGAACCGCGAAAAATAAGATAAGTATTATATCTTTTAATATAGAAAATGTTCACCCTTTCGATATCGGGATGATGCTGGATGCCGGTGGTGTCGCTGTTAGAACGGGACATCATTGTACACAACCCCTGATGGATTATTACAATATCGAAGGGACTGTGCGGGCTTCTCTATCCATATACAATACCGAAGCGGAAATTGACATATTGGCTGATAAACTAAAAGCCATTGTAAAAATAAAAAGAAAATGAGCGATAAATCGATCAATGACATACAGGATGAAATAATTGATGAATTTGCCATTCTCGGGGATGATAAGGAAAGCACCGTATTTTATATAATGGAATTGGGCAGTAACCTGGAACCTTTGGAGGACAAATACAGGATCGATTCAAACTTAATAAAGGGCTGTCAGTCAAAAGTTTGGCTTAATGCCGAACTGGCCAATGACCGGCTGGTATTAAAAGCCGACAGCAATACGGATATTACTAAGGGATTGATCAGCCTGCTGATCCGTGTTTTGTCGGGTAAAAGTCTTGATGATGTAATCAATGCTGATCTGTATTTTATTGAAAAGATTGGAATGCATAATGTTATAGGATCTCAGCGATCTAATGGCCTGGCTTCCATGATAAAGCAGATCAGGCTATATGCCATTGCTTATAAAACGAAATTACAGAGTCAATCATAAAGACTGGGAAATATGAATGACCAGAATAATAAGGAATTAAAAGAAAAAGTAGTACAGGCTTTAAAGTTGGTATACGATCCGGAGATCCCGGTTGATGTATACGAATTGGGTCTGATCTATGAAATAAACATTTTCCCTATTAACAATGTTTTCATTTTAATGACGTTAACATCACCCGCCTGTCCTGCCGCTGAAATGATCCCTGGCGACGTAGAAGCTAAGGTAAAGGCAATTCCTGAGGTAAATGATGTTACGGTTGAGATCACATTTGATCCACCCTATACTCAGGATATGATGTCAGAAGTTGCAAAATTGGAATTAGGTTTATTATAAAAAATTAAGAAATGTATCCGGAACAAATGGTAGCCCCCATGCGGGCAGATTTAACAGACGTTGGTTTTAATGAACTTAAAACCGTTGACGAGGTAGTTGAGCATTTGGAAAATACAGAGGGCACCTCATTACTAGTAATCAATTCAGTATGCGGATGTGCTGCAGGCATGGCACGACCGGCCGTTAAGTACGCATTGACCAATGCTTCAAAGCAGCCTGATCATTTATTGACAGTATTTGCCGGTGTCGATATGGAAGCTACGGCCAAGGCCAGGGAATATACCCTTCCCTATCCCCCATCTTCTCCTTCCATAGGTTTATTCAAAGATGGCGAGTTGGTTCATTTTATTGAAAGACATCATATTGAAGGACGACCAGCCGAGATGATTGCGGATCATCTCATGGATGTTTTCGAGGAATACTGCTAAGATCAGATAACTCTATTCGCGATTAGGATTCACGTTAATCGAAGCTTTCACCGATATCTTGGAGTTTACACAAATAATTGAGCAATCCTAACTTATCGCTGCAAAAACCGAAGTGATACTATTTAAGGACGTGAAAGGCTCTTAAATCGTTTTTCCATAGCATTACTTCTGTTTGCGAAACGATATTTCAGGACATGACATTTAGTACAAAAAAAGAAGCTGTCTCATATGAGGCAGCTTTCTTTTTGCACTAATGTATGATTGTCAACTTTCTGTGCAATTTAAGACCTTCATTATCCCCGATGAGGAGGAAGTGGATACCATTTGGTAAGAGACCGGTATCTATTTCAAATCCTTTAGATCCTTTTTCCACCCTACCGCGACCGATGGTAACACCGCGCTGATCCATGATCTCCCAGTCATAGTCCTGGCTGATGTAATCGCCAAATTCAACAATGGCATATTCTTTGGCCGGCTGTGGATAGATTTTTACATTTTCCAGCACACCTCGTGCAACATCTTCCTCGAGGTCGGTGATCACGTTCTTATCATTATCAACTTTTACAATTTCAGCCTGTAATACTTCATTGGTCAGGTTATCCTGAATGTAGGCTACTACCCAGTATTCATCATCATTATAGGTTGGGAATCCTGTCAGAGTTTCGCCTGGATTCACATGGAAGACCAATTCAGGATCGCCTGGATTCCATGGGGCTGGAATATTAATTCCTGACAAACCATCGGTATAAGTTGGCTCATCTTTAAACATGGCACGGGCCAGGTTTTGGACAGTAATTCCATATTCATTAGGACTTGAATAAGCTCCATAATTATCTTCAACCAATGTAATAAATAAAGACACATCGTCTGAAATTGCTTCAAGTGCAGTGGTTCTTACATGAATTTCTATTCTGTTCGGTTCGACTCCTGCTGTACTGTCAACCGTGATGTTGATATTAACTTTTGGATCCTTTAATGCCCTAAGAACTATCTCATAATCATCCAACACCTCTCCATCTGATTGAGGAATTCCATCTATAAAGGATTTAAATGATGTGGTTGTGGCTCCAAAAGCACTGTAATAGTTCGCCCGGTCTCCAAGGATCTGATTTTCGTTATATATTAAATCACCATCCTGATATCCATGATGAAATTCGATATATACCAGTTCATCGGGTATAGAATTTATAACATCATACAGATCCCTGGTATCCTGGGTTGTATTTAATTCAAAATTCACAAAATGTTCTACCAGGACATTTCTCGTTCTGTTACCCAAACAGAAATCATCAACAGCAAATCCATCCAGCGTATTTGGTACACTTGTTTCAACACTAGCAAAAGCAAATCGGAAAATTATTGGATTCGTTAACCTCGTCGTTATCTGGTCTAACGGAATTCTTGCATTAACCCATCCACCGGATTCGAGCGTCCACCCTACATTATTTGTAGGATCAAGTTGCTGTTCACCGGGATCGGCGGAAATGTTTTCATAATTATACCACCATTCGTTACCCCACCAACGCATATTATATGGTTCAGTACCAGTTAATGAGCCTACCACATTCCATGATATTCCTCCGTCATCGGAATATTGTAATACTACCCCATCGGTTCCTACCAGGTGTGACCAGTAATTGAAAGTAAGCATAGGTCTGTCTAGTGCCGAAATATCATACGCTGGGGTTATCAGATAAGATCTTTCTCCATCATAATAAGGCTCATTCAATTTTGTTACCCATGCTGAATTTCCGGATGAGGCATAATTAATTTCATTCCCATTTGGAATTCCATGTTCCCAACTGTTACTATCCAACGCTGGATTTGGAGAAATTGCCCAACCACCATTATCTGCCTCAAAATCTTCGCAAAGTATTCCATTTGCCGGCACCAAAACGGAGGGTACGATATTTACGATTTTATTAGTATCTCCAGAACATCCTCTGTTTGAAACCACACTTAATGATACATTATATTGTCCTGCTCCAGAGAAAGTATGAGACGGATCCGGCAAACTGGATGTGGCACCCGCATCATCGAAATCCCATAACCATTGAGCTACATCACCATTATTAAATTCATGCTCACTGGTTGGGAATGTCACATCTGAATAAAAGTTTGTTATGGATCCTTCAGATATCAATTCTGAACTGTAATTTACTTCAGGTACACCTCCGACATACACCTGACCAAGCTTCTCAGCAGTACAGGATTTTGTTGAGAATCCCTGAGATTCAACCCTAAGCAGAATGGCCTCAATCTTAGGTTCTGCAAATTTATGAACTGGATTTTGTGAAGAATATATCGTATCCGGGAATATCCAGGTATAATTTACAATGCTATCAGACAATATGGATGAATCAATTGAGGACAGATCTACAAATGGTATAGAATTTTCGACACATGTATTATTTACATCAAAGGTAAAATCGGCTATTGGAACCGGTAGCACCCGGGTGAAACCTTCAGTGGTATCGGTTACACCGAAAGGATCCGTAAAGACGTACTGTATTGTATGATTACCAACATTGGCTACATCAGGATCAAAATACCAGTTACCACCCGCCTGATAGGTCCCCGCACCATAAAATGTTCCCCCAACTGGAGTACCAATAAGCATGGCTGGATCATCAAATTCGCAATATGCAAATTCCAGTCCACCAAATTCTATATCAGGTAATGGATTTACGAAAGTTGAATCTTGATAAAGGTTTGTACATCCATTAGCATCTGTATAGGTATATGTAACATAAGTCATACCCTCTCCGGCCGCAATCGGATCGAATGTGTTTGATCCCGGAGGATTTATTCCAACCCCAGTAAATATACCACCTGATGGTGATCCATTAAGATCTACTGGTGGATCATTAATGGCCATTTGCGGATCAAGCCCGAAGAATGTCGGATTTGGTAATGCATTAATCGTATGGAAAACCTTGTCATCCGATGCGGGGCAGGGTCCTGCAGGATCATTAGTAGTCAGTGTAAATATGATCTGGGATCCCCTCTCTGTAGTATCAGGTAAATAATATGCATTAAGATCATTAATATTGGAATATGTTCCAATTCCACCGGACCATATTGCAGAGGAAGCTGAACCTCCAATGATCCCATTTAGGAATAAAGTATCCCCTATACAGATTGCCTGATCCAGGCCGGCATCCACAATCGGTGCTTCATCGATAGTAATGTCCACTTCCGAAAATACCGCAGAACATGGACCTGAGGGATCATCTGTTGTTAACCTTAATGTTACTGTTGTTCCGATTTCTGTTGAATCCGGTATATATTCCGTTATGAGCAATGTATTATTAACGAATGTACCGAGTCCGCCGGACCAGGTTACGGAAGATGCTCCGCCTCCAATGGATCCATTGACAATAATACTGCTGCTTTCACAAACAATCTGATCAACTCCGGCATCTACTGTTGGTGGTGTGTTGATATATACATCGACCTGATCAGTTACAATATCGCATGGACCCGCCGGATCATTACTTGATATTGTAAGAGTTACCATGGTTCCTATTTCTCCCGCTGTCGGGAAATATATGGCATTTAGGGTATTCGCATCCGGATAGAAGGTTCCGGCACCACCGGACCAGGTGACAGAAGTTGTTGAACCCCCAAAGCCGGCATCGGTAAGTCTTACACTATCCTGTCCGCAAACCACTTTAGTAGTGCCTGCATCAACAGTAGGTGCAATATCGATTGTAATATCAACAGAATCTCTTGCAGCAACGCATGGCCCTGTCGGATTATTTGTTTCTATATAAAGTCTAACTGTAGAACCTGTTTCAACTGAATCAGGATTATAAGTAGCCAATAGCGTTGAAGTACTTGGCGTAAAGCTTCCCAGGCCGCCTGACCAGGTCACTGAGGTCGCACTGCCTCCATAGGAAGCATCACTCATCAAAATGCTTGAGCCTTCGCATACTGTTTTATCAAGTCCTGCATTTACTGTCGGTGCGTTGTTGATGATCACTGCTACCTGGTCACTCACCGGCTCACATGGACCCGCACCATCAGGATCATCACTGGTCATCGTCAATATCACCGTCGTGCCTATCTCTGAGGCTACCGGTACATACCAGGCATTCAATGTCGTATTATTCGGATAGAACGTACCCGCTCCGCCACTCCAGGTTACGGAACTCGTACTGCCCGAGAAGGATGCATCACTCATCTGGATACTATCCGGGAAACATAATTCCTTATCCAGGCCTGCATTGACTACTGGGGCTACATTGACCGTCAAATCCATCGAGTCGATCGCTGCTA
>CBDUBA010000062.1:0-25266 GCA_965365275.1 uncultured Cyclobacteriaceae bacterium
TCATACTTGAATTCTGATAATTTCATGTTTATTATTACAGCGAGAAATTATATTTTATCCATTTTTTATGGGTTTGCAAAAATATATAATTTGAATGAATATGTTATTGTTGAATTTAACAATTGTTGATATAATTATATAAATATTAACTAAAGCATGCTGTTTGTTAGATTATTATTTGAAAGTTTCAGGTTTGCTGTCAATGAATTGCGGGTAAATCTTATGCGCACCATTCTATCATTGCTAGGCGTTACTATTGGAATATTTGCAATTATAGGAGTACTTACCGTTGTGGATTCCCTGGAAAGCAGTTTGAAGGCCAGCCTGGCATTTATAGGTGATAAAGTGATCCGTGTAGAAAAATTTCCATGGATATTCACTAACAATTATGCATGGTGGGAATATTATAAAAGACCTCAGGCCAGTTTTGAGGAATACGAGTTTCTCCAGGAAAATCTGACCCTGGACAATGGCATCTGCTTGTTTGCAGTCAGGGGGAATGTAGTTATTAAACATGAGAACAACAGCATAGGAGGGACGGCACTTTTCGGAGTGACCTATGGCTACAGCGATGTTTATGAAACTCCTATTGAAAAGGGTAGATATTTTTCTCCCTCTGAAGTAAGTTTCGGGAATAATGTCGCTATTCTGGGAGCAGAAATCGCTTCAGGCGTATTTGGCGATAAGGATCCTGTTGGGAAACAGATCAGTATCAAAGGACTGAAATTTACAGTCATAGGCGTAATGAAACGACAGGGAGAGAACCTGATCGATGCACCCAGTAATGATGACTTTTGCATAATACCCTACACCGGCTTCAAAAAATTATATTACAGTGGTCGAAGATGGGGAATTGAATCTGTAATATCAGTCAAGGGACGGGATGACGATGTGGGCCTGGTTAAACTGGAAAACGAGATCAGAGGGTATATGCGAAGCCGCCGTGGACTCAGGCCAATTCAGGAAGATAATTTTGCCCTCAACCGTCCGGAAGCTTTTGCAAATATCATTAGTGCCACATTTGATGTGATTGGTATTGCCGGCTGGGTAATTGGTAGCTTTTCAATTCTCGTGGGAGGATTTGGAATTGCCAATATTATGTTTGTTTCAGTAAAAGAAAGAACCCATATCATAGGTATTCAAAAGTCTCTCGGGGCCAAAAACTATTTCATACTGTTTCAATTCCTGTTTGAAGCTATATTCCTTAGTTTACTCGGTGGCGGAATCGGACTTCTGCTGGTCTACCTGATTACGATCGCGGTTCCGACAGGATCACTAGAGCTTGTTTTAAGTCTTAAAAACATTATTCTGGGACTGGGGGTATCAAGTATTATTGGTATGGTGTCAGGTATTGTTCCGGCAGCTCTGGCAGCCCGCCTCGACCCGGTTATCGCGATACGGACCAATTAAGTATATCGATAAAGCATAAAATAAAACAGGCTCTGTGAACGCAGAGCCTGTTTTATTTTATATCAGTTCTCCTCATCAGGTTCGCCATCAAGCTTCCCTTTGATCTTTAATTCCAGTTCGTCAAGAAGTTCAGGATTATCCAAAAGAAGGGCTTTAACAGAATCTCTTCCCTGCCCCAGTTTGTTGTCCATATAGGAAAACCAGGATCCGGATTTCTGGATCACATTGAGTTCAACTCCTAGGTCAATGATTTCCCCAACTTTTGAGATCCCTTCCCCATACATGATATCAAATTCAACGACCTTGAAGGGCGGAGCCACCTTGTTCTTGACAACTTTGACCCTGGTTCGGTTCCCAAGGATGTTGTCAGCACTTTCCTTGATTTGCCCAATCCTCCGTATGTCCAGACGAACAGAAGAGTAGAACTTCAAGGCATTACCTCCGGTTGTTGTTTCCGGATTTCCAAACATTACCCCAATCTTCTCTCTCAATTGGTTAATGAATATACACGCACACTTAGTTTTATTGATCGTGCCTGTCAGCTTTCTCAATGCCTGAGACATTAATCGGGCCTGTAAACCCATTTTGCTATCTCCCATCTCTCCTTCAAGTTCTCCTCTGGGTACCAGTGCGGCCACAGAGTCGATAACGATAATATCTATAGCTCCGGAACGGATTAGATGCTCTGTTATTTCAAGCGCCTGCTCTCCGTTGTCCGGTTGAGATATCAACAGGTTTTCTGTATCTATACCTAGTTTTTCAGCATAAAGCTTGTCAAAGGCATGTTCAGCGTCAATGAAGGCGGCTATACCACCTTTTTTCTGTGCCTCTGCAATGCAATGCATAGCCAGAGTTGTTTTCCCTGAGGATTCAGGACCATAGATCTCGGTAACTCGACCCCGGGGGATACCCCCGATACCAAGAGCGATGTCCAAACCCAGGGAGCCGGTTGAAATAGCAGGGACATTCATAACCTGGTCATCGCTGAGCTTCATGATTGTCCCCTTCCCATAAGTTTTATCGAGCTTGTCGATTGTGAGTTGAAGGGCTTTTAATTTTTGTTCTTGATCACTCATAATTTTAACAGTAGTAAAATGGTTAAAGATGTGAAAGTACAATTATTGATCAGAATTAGCAACAATTAAATTGTACAAACAAAGTAAAAGATTTTAAATTTTAGTAGAAGGGTTTATATTGCCTGGGAAATGAAAATGAAGAAGTCTTTTGTCCTTTTTTATTCGATATGTCAGTGTGCATTTTTATACACTTTCGGACAACTTGACAATACCGTATTTTCAGATCATTACACGATCCAGGAAGTGGATTCCGGAGCCATCAAATTTGGCCTGGATATTTCTGGATATTTCTGGAATAATGAATATGCTACTGATATAGTGCCCGGTTATACATTGTTCGGATACCAGTTCAAACCTTATTTCTCTTACTACCCATCTGACCGAATCCGACTTGATGTTGGGGGATTTTTCATGAAAGACTTTGGGGATAGTTCCTTTACGGATATCCGCCCTATACTAACGATTAAATACAAAAAGAAGAATTTTGCGTTTCTGTTTGGATCGATCGAGGGTGCAGCATCTCATAGATTGATCGAACCCCTTTACTATCTCCAGCAGGTTGTTAATCGCAGGATCGAAGATGGGTTTCAGTTCAAATGGACCACTGACAGACTATTTTTAGATATCTGGCTTGACTGGGTGAATATGATCACTTTTGGAGATCCACAACAGGAAGAGTTTAATGTGGGTGTGTCTTTCAATTACCTTGTTTATGATTCCAGGAATTTTAAAATTGAACTGCCCGTTCAAATCCTTGCCAATCATCTTGGTGGTGAAATTGATACTAATCCCGATCCTTCCATAACGTATTTTAATGCTGCCCTGGGTTTCAGTCTGATATTCCCCATGCATGGAATTACCTGGTTGGATGAGATCCGTACAGATAATTATTATGCCGATTATTTTACCGGTGATGACCCGGTTAATTTTCCTTATGGACAGGGACAGGGTTATTTTGCCAATGTATCTGGGAAATATAAAGGTCTTGAACTAATGCTTTCCTATTGGAATGGTCACAGGTTTATAGCACCGCAGGGAACACCCATATATCAATCTGTAGCATGGGATTATTCGGAAAGCGGATATACTGAAGAAGACAGGGAATTATTGTTTTTGAGGATTATGTATGAACAGAAATTCAAAGGTGGTTTGTCAATAGCTTTTCGTTTCGAACCGGTTTATGATTTCGGCAATAGCAAGCTTGACCATATGGAGGTACTATTTCTGAGATATAATACGGATTTTTTGCTAAATAAAAGAAAACGAAAGTGAGCCGGGGTAAGATATTATTATACACCATCTTACTGCTTATCATTTTTTTTCTTGTGATTAAACATGACCTGGTATATTATGGCTTTGTTCAGGCCAAAGGTCAGCTGAAAATTATAATCGATGCAAAACCAATACATGAAGTCATGGATGATCCTTCTTTCCCGGATTCGCTCAAAACAAAGTTAAAAATAATTGAAGAGGTAAAACGGTTTGCGATTGATGAATTAGGCCTTAAAGGGGAGAAAAACTACACAACGTATTATGATCAACAAGGGAAAGATCTTATGTGGGTCGTATCAGCCTGCAAACCCTTTGAGTTGGAAGCCTACAAGTGGGGATTTCCGGTCCTGGGCAGCTTTTCTTATAAAGGTTTTTTCAGATATGATATGGCTGAAAAAGAGAGGGATAAGCTTCGCAAAAAGGGATACGATGCGAATATCCGCACAGCGGGAGGCTGGTCTACCCTTGGCATTCTGAAAGATCCTGTCCTTTCCAACATGCTGGACAGGAATGCAGGATCGTTGGCTGACCTAATTATTCACGAGTTAACGCATGGCACCATATTTCTTAAGGATAGTCTGGAATTCAATGAAAATCTGGCAACCTTTATTGGGAATGAAGGGGCCAGGCTTTTTTTGTCAAATAGTCATGGTCATTCATCTCCTGAACTTGAATCTTTTAATAACAGAGTAAAAGACCAGAAAATATTCACGGCTTATGTATTGGAAGGAGCTGATAGGCTGGATAGTCTATATAATTCATTTCTATCAGATATGAGTCATGAATCTAAACTGGAATTAAAACATAAAACTATTGGAGAATTTATGGCAGGATCAAGAACCCTGTCATTTCACAATAAAGCTTATAAGGAGTTCTTCAATGATTTTACCCCGGATAATACATTTTTTATGTCCTATCTGCGGTACAGGGGCGGACAAGTTGGTTTTGAGGAAACTTTAATGGATGAATATGATGGAAATCTGGCAGAATATATACATGATCTGAAAATCCGGTTTGGCCGATGAATATTAAAATATTTTCAATTCTAACATTAAGTTTTTATTAAATTTCAATTGTTTATTTTTAAAGATTGCATTTCTGTATAAATTTAGCCTTTCAACAATAATTCAATGTTATGAGCTCCAAAGGAGGGTATAAGGTATTGGTAGTAGATGACGAGGAAGATATCCTCGAATTACTCAAATACAACCTTCAAAAAGAGGGATTTGATGTCAAAACAGCAACAAACGGTATAAAGGCTGTGGAGATCGCCAAATCATATATCCCTGACCTGGTTGTGTTGGATATCATGATGCCTAACCAGGATGGTGTGGAAACCTGTCGTCAGCTCAGAGAAATACCAGATCTTCAGCATGCTTATATCCTTTTCCTTACAGCCCGTGCAGAAGAATATTCAGAGATAGCGGCATTTGATGTTGGAGCAGACGACTATATTGTGAAACCCATAAAGCCAAGGGCTTTAATGAGTCGAATAACCGCCTTATTCAGAAGAAAAAGATCTGATAAAGTCCAGAAATCGACCATTAAGATCAAGGACCTGGTTATTGATAAATACAGTTATACGGTTACCCAGAAAGATAAAAATATAACCTTGCCGAAGAAAGAGTTTGAATTGCTGTTTTACCTTGCTCAGAATCCTAACAAGGTTCATACTAGGGATGAGTTACTTCAAAATATCTGGGGTTCGGATGTCTATGTATTGGCCAGAACGGTCGATGTTCACATCCGCAAGGTTCGTGAAAAGATCGGAGAGGGGTATATTTCGACCCTCAAAGGTGTTGGATATAAGTTTGAAACTACCTGATAATGTTCTCGAGCTCCAGGGCCGTAGCTTTACTTTTAGGTATATCGATATCCTTCGTAACCGTAGCTTTTCTTACCTTGTTTGAAGAGATACCCCTAGTAGCCCTGGTAGTGGCTGGAGTAATCTCTTTTTCAATCTCATATTTTACTATCTACCTGACTTACCGGTATTTTATTTTTGATGAGATTCAACGTATCAATCAACTTTTGGAAAAGATCACAGATGAAGATCTTAGTTTCTCTATTGAAGAAGTGGAGAGCCCAAGCAATCCATTCAAGAAATTAAGCAAGGAAATATCGCGGTATGCTAAATTGAAGGAACAGGAGATCAAGGAGCTGAAGAAAATGGAATCATACCGGAAAGAATTTTTGGCGGATGTGTCACATGAATTGAAAACGCCCTTATTTGCTGCCCAGGGTTTTATTCATACGCTTCTTGATGGTGCCATCAGTGATAAAAATGTAAGGAACAGGTTCCTGAAGAAAGCAGGCAAAAGCCTTTCCAGGCTGGATAAACTAGTTCAGGATTTGTTGGTCATTTCACAAATGGAAACTGGCACTATTAAAATGTCCTATACACATTTTAATGTTTATAATCTTTTACAGGAAGTGTTCGATCAACTGGAGAATAAAGCTGATAAAAAATCCCTGAAACTCCGATTTAGTGATGATTCACCCGAGGATGTATATGTTTATGCAGACAAACAGAAAATATTTCAGGTTTTTATGAATCTTGTCCTGAATGCCATTAATTATACCAAAGAGGAAAAAAGTGAGATTGTGGTAACCATTGAGGAGGATAAGGATCTTATAAATTTCGTTGTGCAGGATAATGGGGTAGGAATACCCCGTGAAGATATTAACCGGATATTTGAACGGTTTTACAGGGTTGAAAAAAGCAGGGCCAAGGACAGGGGAGGGATAGGTCTTGGATTAGCGATCGTAAAACATATAATGGAAGCACATAATAAAAGGATCCATGTTGAAAGTCAGGTGGGCGTGGGCTCCTCTTTTTCCTTTTCGCTGGATAAAGGAATTAAGGAAGAAGCCTTTCAGGACGAGGCTATAGAGTAATACACCTTATCTCCCTTCCACAAACTCAGCAATATTCCGGTAGATACCGTTTATCAAGGTTTCTCTTGATTCTTTACTCGCCCAGGCGATATGTGGCACCATAATAAGTCTGTCTTTGTTTTTAACACTTAATAGTGGATTGTCAGCCTGTATTGGTTCTTTCCCGAATACATCAAGTGCCGCACCGGCTATTAAATTTTGATCGATAGCATATGCAAGATCTTGCTCATTGACAATATTGCCCCGGCCAGCATTGATCAAGAGAGCTGTCGGTTTCATAATCTTTAACTTGTACAGGTTAATGAGATTATTGGTTTTCTCGTTCAGGGGTGCGTGAATTGATACAATGTCGGAGGTGGATAATAGCTTATCGAGGTCCAGGCAAGGATAGCCCTGGTTGGTATTTTTTCCGGAGGTTGAAGAATACACCACTTTACATCCAAAAGCATCAGCTATTCTGGCTACGGACTGCCCAATTACACCCATACCTATTATACCAAAAGTCTTACCTTTTATCTCTGAGAATTCACGGCCATGATGGGTAAATATATGACTTTTTGAGTATGCCCCTGATTTTACATAATGATCGTAATAGGGTATGGAATTTAGGAGTACAAACAACATGGCAAAGGTAGACTGTGTTACTGAGTGCGTGGAATATCCGGATACATTCTTTACTATAATACCCTTCTCAACTGCATATTCCAGGTCTACATTGTTCATGCCGGTCGCTGCAATACAGATAAGCTTGATATCGGGATTGGCATCCATCACTTTTCGATCTATAATCACCTTATTCGTGATTATTATGTCCGCACCGTACGATCTTTCGATGGTCTGGTCAGGGCTGGTCTCCTCATAATAGGATACCGTTCCAAATTCCTCTAACAATCCAAGATTGGAAACATTGCCTACCGTACTTTTATCAAGAAAAACTATTTTCATAATATTGATTGAATCTGAATTCAGACGTAATAATATTCTATTCAATTCAATTTTTGTATTTCTGGGAAACTTTTAATGGATTTTCTCGGAAAATAGAACCGGGAACTTTTAAATGACAATCAGGAACTGGATTTGGGAATATATGTGTAAATATCATTTTTCATGAGTTATTTTTTTATTAATTTGAGTATTCATCCTGATTTTCAATAATTTACACCATCATGGAAGATATATACCGTCAACTCCAGAAACACTTCGACAGGGCACCGGTAGGATTTCCACCTACCCAGTCCGGTGTAGAATTAAGACTGCTTAAGCACCTCTTCACTGAAGAAGAGGCAAAAGTTGCCTTAAACCTTAGCTTGATACCTGAAACAGCTGAAAAAATCCACAAGCGGTTTAAAAAGGGCGAGATCAGCCTTGAGGAATTAGAAGCCCATTTAAAAAACTTGACTAAAAAGGGATCTATACTGGGTAAGAAGAAAAGCAGCAAAGATCCTGAAATGATATACAGCCGGGTTCCTTTAGCGATTGGCATGTTCGAATGGCAGGTTGACCGGGTCACCAAGGGCCTTGCTGAAGACTTTTTCGCTTATGTACAGGAAGCTTTTGCAGATGAATTTGTCAGTACAAATACAAAACAGATAAGAACCATACCGGTGAATGTAAAAATTGATCCGGAGTTTCATATTGGTCATTATGATAACATGAGGGAAATTGTTAATAAATCCCCTGGGCCTTTTGCCATTATGAATTGCGTATGCCGGCAGGCAAGAGATAAGATGGGAACACCCTGTAAGCAAACAGATGTTCGCGAAGCCTGTCTGACCATTGGTAATTCTGCAAAACATATGATAATTAAGGGGGTTGGCCGTGAGTTGAACAAGCAGGAAGTAATGAAGATGATGACCAGGGCAAAAAAGGAAGGCATGGTCATTCAGCCGGAAAACAACCAGAATCCTTCATTCATCTGTTTCTGTTGTGGTTGTTGTTGCGGTGTTTTAACAGGTGCAAAGAAATTTGAAAAGCCTTCTGAATTCCTTCAATCCAATTTCTATGCTGAGATACTGGCTGAAAAATGTGAGGCTTGCGAAGATTGCCAGAATATCTGCCAGATGGAAGCCATTGACCGGGTGAATGGCTATATGGAGGTCAATAACGATCGATGTATAGGATGCGGACTTTGTATTCCCGTATGTAAAAACAAGGCGATTAGTTTGTTGAAACATGAAAAGGAATTTACCCCCCCGAAAGATTCAAAGGATATGTATAAAAAGATCCTTTATGAGAAAGAAGGGTTGATCGGAACACTGAATTTCGTTGGCAGGGCAGCCCTCGGGAAAAAAGTCTGAGTCAAAAATCAAAACTGGACAAGTCCTCCGGAGAATTTATATTTCTTAATTCTCTGTTCAGGTCGATTCCTTCTATATCCTCCTGCCTGATAACCCGTAACTGGAAGGCTTTGATAATGGATTGTAAAGAATAGTTTCCTTTATTTACGTATTCCATAAATACAGTATATACCTCTTTAGTATATATGGCACATAATGGTTGATGATATGGGCCTGACTTTGGCAGTGTAATTTCATAATTTCCGGACATCTCAAGTAATGTTCGAATAAATTTTGTGGAGGCAAAAGGGAGATCACAGGAAATGATAATGTTTTTATCATTTTTCGAATGCTTAAGACAGGTCACTATTCCTCCTGCAGGCCCGATATCACTTATTTCATCTTTATATACGGGATAACCAAATTCTTCATATGCTTTATCATTGGCACTTATTAGAACCTGGTCGCATATTGGAATAATATGGTCAATAACATGCTGGATCATAGGTTTTCCATTCAATGTGATCAATCCCTTATCCTGTCCCATCCTGGAACTTTTACCTCCTGATAATATGATTCCACTTACGTCCATCTTATTCCACAAGTTCCGGAGCCTCCTCCTTTATAATGGCCATTGACCTCTCCAGTTTTTCATCCAGGGGCATGTGCCCGTCCAGCCAATGTATTTTAAGTCCATTTCGCTCCATCCTTCTAAACCAGGTCATCTGCCTTTTGGCAAATTGGTGGATAGCCACTTCCAGTTTCCCAAACATTTCTTTATAATCCAACTGACCTGTCAGATAAAGTGTTATGAATTTATATTCCAGTCCGTAATAGATGAGATCTTCTGCGCTGATCCTATCAAGTAATTTTTTTACTTCATCAATCAATCCTTCATTAATCCTGGCTTCAAGCCTTTCTGATATTCTGTTCCTCCTGGACATCCGGTCATATTTAACACCAAGGATCAGGGAATTGATGTCCGGAAGATCCCTTAGCTCGACTTTTACCCTGCTGTAGTGATCCGCGATTTCAATAGCCCTGATGGTCCGTTTTCTAATCTTCAGATCTGATGTGTTGTGCAGATTGGAGTTGTATTTTTTGAGAACAGTGATCAACTCCTCTTGTGTCATATTTGCCAGCTTCTCACGAAGTTTCTCGTTTGGTGGAACATTGACGAGTTCATATTTATTTAAAACCGCTTCTATATACATTCCTGTGCCTCCCACCAGAAGCGGCAGATTACCCCGATCACGGATCTCCTGGAAGATCTTATAGAAATCCCTTTGATATTCAAACAGATTATATTTATACCCGGCCTCATGGATGTCGATAAGATGCGCAGGAACCCGATAACCTTGAATAATATAATCATCATAGTCCTTGCCGGTTCCCAGGTCCATTTCACGATATACCTGCCTGGAATCAGCGCTGATGATTTCACCATTTAATTTGTAGGCTAGGTTAGAACCGAAAAATGTCTTCCCACTGGCAGTAGGTCCCAGTATTGTAATCAGATTATATCTTGACATTTATTATAATTCTTTAACATTTATTAAAAATAAGTGTTTATTTACACATCCAACTGGAATTTTTTCTAAAATATAATATTTCGAGCACTGATGGAAAAACTTACGTACGAGGAGGTGTTGGCAATGGATTTGCCAAATATTATTGTTTATGCTGTGCCCGCGATGATTGCTTTTACCTTGCTGGAGTGGGGGATAAGCCAGTACAAGCATCGAAAGACATATGACAACAAGGATACCCTGGCCGCATTTGCCATTGGAGTGGTTAATCTGGTGATTACCGCTGCTATAAAGATTGCTACATTCGGTATAATAATTTTTTTTTATAACCTGGCCCCATTTAAAATAGAGCCATCCTGGTGGGGATTTATCCTCTGTTTAATATGGATCGATTTCTGGCGTTACTGGTCACACCGGATAGCACATACCTGTCGGTTTTGGTGGGCAACTCATGTTACCCATCATAATTCCGAGAAATATAATTTTTCAGTATCTTTTCGCTTAAGTTGGACTCAGCACATTAAGATTGTCTTCTTTATACCTGTTGCCCTGGTGGGCTTTGATCCGGTCACTTTCTTTATTTGCCATCAGATAGAGGTATTATATCAATTCTGGATCCATACGGAATATATCAAAAAGCTTCCCAAACCCATAGAATATATTTTCGTAACACCCTCTCATCACAGGGTTCATCATGGCCGTAATGCTCAATACCTGGATAAAAACTATGGATCTACTTTTATTATATGGGATAGAATGTTCAATTCTTTCGAACCTGAAGTAGAAAAGCCTGATTACGGGATTACAAAGCCGGTAAACAGTTATAATCCTATCTATCTGAATTTCCACGAATGGATGGATATTTTCCGTGATGTAAGGAAATCACATTCCCTAAAGCAGGCCCTGGTCATGATCATCGACAGCCCCAGCCGTATTGCTGAAAAGAAGAAAAAATACGGGATTGATTGATCTTTAACCAATAATAATCAATAAACTACCTGGGTTTTCCTGATTATTCTGAATCAGGATTCATAACTTCACTAAAGTTGTATAATGGAATTTCATCTCCCTTATAGCCATCTTTAAAAATATCCCTGCTTTCAACTTGTATTCTCCAATCCTGCACACCGCCATCCAGAACATAAAGCTTATCGTAGCCATATTGAGTCAAGACCATCCATGCAGCGTTTGAACCCACAGAGGTACTTCCATAGAGGATCTTCATACGGCCATCTTTCAAGATATCCACAAAATCATCATCGAGTAATCGGTCAAACGGAATATTTTGTGAATTCTCAATATGATATCCTGCGAATTCCTTGGGTGTTCTTATGTCTATAAAAATCACCGTATCATTGCGGGTCAATCCCTTCGCTTTGGTTATATCCAGATATTGTGAATGCATATTGACCCTTGTCAGCATCTCAGTGGCACTTCGTTTAAATCGGTATTTGCCGGTTACTTTAATAGTAGCAATACCGAATATGATGCTTAAGATAACTACAATACTTCCTAATATTAATAAATTCAAGTGTTTCATGATATCAATTTTAACTGCATCCTCCTGCTACTCTTTTCTTCTTCTTTCTTGGGACCGGCGGCAGTGCGGGTGCACTGCTCATATCGGATGCATTGCTGCTTCCTGTAAAATACATGCTCGCCGCTTTTCTTTTATTGAAACTGTCAATCTCATCGGAGGTTGCCATGGCCCCCGGGTGACTGGGCTTGATAATGGTTTCAAACCACCTGTTTAATCCTCCGTATAGCACATAATTGTTTTTGAATCCCAGTTGTCGCGTAATTATCCAGGCCTCGCTGGAGAGCGTGGTACCATTTGAGTAGAAAATGTTATCCTTGGATATCTGATCGATATAGGGCATCCATTTTTCATCCAGTAATTGGTTCAATGGGATATTAATCGCCCCGGGTAGATGGTATTTGCTATATTCCAGAGAATCTCTTACGTCGATCAAAAGAATGCCGGGATCCAGGTTTATCAACCGGTCAGCCAGTTCATCTGTCGATATTAGGTTGGTTTCAAGCCTGATCTCACGCAGAAGGTCATCAGCGTTCAATTGAACCGAGGAAGTTTTCTGCTTCGGGAGGATGGCGGCAATGCTTCCGAATGAAATTAATATGATACTTAATATAACTCGAGTATTCATGATCTGCTATTTATATTTCTTTAGTAATATCTTCCCGTTTAAATTTTTTCTCAGCCAATTCGGCTACCCAGAACATAAGTGTTGCGACAAGGATCAAAAGTAAGGCAAAGTAACCGTCACGAATTCCAAGAACATCAGAGATCTTGATGGCTCCTTTATATCCACTCATGTACAGGTCTTGCCAGAAAATAAATGTTTCCCCGAATATTAAGATCCCGATCATACTCCCCAGGATGAACCACATGGCATCTACCTTCCCAATTGCAGCGGCTGTAAAACTTGTGCCAGGGCAAAATCCTCCGATAATAAACCCGGCGCCCATAATAACACCTCCTACAATAGCGGAATACACGTAATATTCATTTACATACACAATATCCAGATCGATTAGTCCGATAAAGTTCAGGAATATCAAACCCAGCATCGCTGTAATAGCGGCCGTAAAGAAAACTTTCAATACGGTAGTATCATACCCGTAAAACATCCCCGCAAGTTTCCGACTCGATGAAAAACCCGCCTGTTCAAGGGCAATACCGAATCCTAATCCGATCACAAATGCGATCAGCAGGTTCAGTTCATTTGAAATATTTTGAAGTGGTACAAGTGGTCCCATTGTTAAATCCAATTTTTTCTAAAGAAATAAGCTAATAAAAAGGCAGTGCCAAAAATTGCCATCATAGTTACAAATCCTGCGAGTGACATCACGGACATGCCAGTTAATGCAGCCCCACTGGTACATCCTCTGCCCAGTTGTGAACCAAAGCCAAACAAAAGACCCCCTAGTATTGCCATATATATCCTTTTGCGCTTTGTGATCCCTGGAGAATGCTCAACGCGTATCTTTAGTCTTCCTGCCCAGGCTCCTGATAAAAATCCTCCAATAATAACTCCGGCGATCTCAAGGACCAGCCATGTCTTCATCTGGTTATCTCCCAGGTATTTGCTGAAATAACCTGAGTTTTCAGCATGCTCTGGTGTGACAGTGGTTACAGCGCCTATGACCATGCTCCGTGTGGCACCGCTTGCTCCGAGCCCTCTTCCTGTAAGGTAAAAAGAAGCAAGAAGTACAAAACCCAATAAGATCCCTGCTAAATAGGGGTTCATATAGGGTTTAGGATGTCTTATTTTCTCTTTCATATTAATATAAGTATCTGCTTGCCTGCCCGGCATAAACTATAATAAATCTTAATGATATGTTGCCCATCAAAATCAGTAACCCAGGAATATAAGCGGGTATATGCCGCCCCCGGATCTCCAGAAATTCCAGGATTCCCGGGAGGATCATGCCAGTGAAAACCGCAATGGTCCAGAATGGAAGTGTATATGGTCCCCCGAGGAAAAGCTGTGCAGCTTCTATCTGAACCTGTGAACTGGCAAGAAATCCCATGAACATATGAATGACAAGGAAAATCTCTATCCCGATCAGAACCAGGTCCATCCTGCTGAACATATTGCGTTCAAGCTTCTCTCTTGACATCATCATTATGGTTGCAGCTCCAGCCGAGAGACCGGATACAAGGAATAATGGCCCAAGAATAGATGTGTTCCATAGCGGCCTGGCATTAAAGGCTGATAAGAGTATTCCAGTGTAAATGCCCAGGATTACAGAAAAGAAGATCATGATCCAGGCCAGGGACTTTCTGTTTTTTATAAAAAAGGATTCCAGGGTATAGAGCCACTTGAATTTCCAATCCCAATTTGGAAAGATTTCTCGAAAATAAGATGCGGACCAGAATATGGAAACCGGTGTGATAACCATCAGTGTCCAGGCTCCCCATGACATCGGGCTTTCCAGCTTTATAGTAGTATAAAGTTTCCAGAAATAAGGTTTATGATGTAGATCCAGGAACAAGGCACCCAGGCCAATCACAAGCATGATCGGTGTCAGCATAGGAGCCAGCTTTATAGCAGTCGGCATATCTTCTTCTTTCCCCCTCAAATAATAATATGAGGCGAAATATAGAATACCGGCAGCGAGGCCCCCAAGGAATAAATACAGCGGGATCTCCCATCCCCAGATATGCAACTGGGGGTCTATCTTATGGTTCATCCTGCCACTTGTAATAATTTCTTCAATCATTATGGTTCTGATTTATATTAAAAAATATAACTGAGGATCTGTCCCGGCTTCCGGTATAAGTCTTTTATATTTCCTCTTTTTAAGAATATTTGATACTTCACTGTTAGGATCGTCAAGATCACCAAAGTACATGCAATGTGTTGGGCAAACATCCACACATGCTGGTTTCTGACCATCTTTGACCCGGTGGTCGCAAAATGTGCATTTGTCAACATAACCTTCAGGATGTGGATACCTTGCATCATATGGACAGGAAGCTATACATGCTCCGCATCCTATACAATCATCACCGGTAACGAGGACAATGCCGCCTTCAGCGTAATGACTTGCTCCTGTAGGGCAACACCGTACACAAGGAGAGTTCTCGCAATGATTGCAGCGCTCAGAACGGATCTCCAGTTCAAGTTGCGGATAAGTGCCAGCCGTGTTTTCAACGATCCAGTCCCTGCAATGACCTATGGGAACATTATTTTCTGTCTGGCAGGCCACTACACAATCAGCACAGCCCACACATTTTTTAGTATCTATTGCCATTGCATACCTCATGACACCACCTCCTCTTCATTTGGATTTTCTAATTTGAACGTAACAAAATTGCCGCGCATGCCTGTTCCTCCCATGACGGGATCAAGCAATACTTTGGTGATCAATTCTGAATCACTTACCCCTTTACCGTATGCCCTTGATAACTTTTTGTCAGAATGACCAAATCCGTGAACCATATACACTGAGTCAAATCGTATCCGTTCTGTAATTCTCACTTTTATAGAAAATTTTGATTTAATTCCATCCTGGTTCTCTAGCCAGATGGATTGTCCGTTCTTAAGACTCCAGTCTTTTGCTACCTGCGGATTGACCCATAATACATTTTCATCGACAAGGTCCGTTAAATTTGGGTTGTTTGCGGTTCGGCTGAAAGTATGAGCAGGAGACCTGCCATAATTCAGACGATAAAATCCAGGAGGTGGTTCCTCATGCTTTGTGTAAACCGGCATTGGATCAAACCCTTCTGAGGCCAGATCTGTGGAATATAATTCTATTTTACCGGTATTGGTATTGAATTCTACTTCCTGGTCTTTGAAAAAATACAGGTCGTCGTATTCTCTCGGGAACTTCTTCACCCCAAGATGCTTCATTTCCTCCAGTGAAGATCCCACTTGCTTTAACTGCCAATCCAACAATTCCTCAATATCTTTCCAAGGAAAGAATTCATCAAGCCCCATTTTACTGGCCAGTTTTTTTACCATCCACCAACTTGGCTTTGTATTATACTTTGGCTCAACTGCAGGCATTCTCAGCGCAATATTAGGCTCCCGGTGCTGATCTGTTCGGCAATAATCATATCTTTCAAGATAGGTGCATTCGGGCAATACTACATCAGCATATCCTGTTATTTCCATAGGCATGGTATCAATAACCACCATGAACTCAAGATTTTGTATAGCCTCCAGGGTTTTGTTCAGGTCAGGCAGGGTTGAGATCAGGTTCGTCCCATTAACAATCCATCCTTTAAAATTACATGCCCTATCCGGACTTGGGATTGTGGAATCACAAATGTCATTGGAAACTACCTCCAGTGCCAGGTTATACTTCCCGGGATGTGCATCCCGCCATGTTCTTTTCGGTTTTGGGAATTCAGGGTGGGGGTAAGATGGAAGGGATTTTTTTTCAGGTGAATAAAAGCCACCTTTTCTACCCCATGAACCCAAGAGGGCATTCAGTATGGCTACAGCTCTTAATCGCTGAGTATCATCCCCGTACCATGTGACATGCCTTCCTGGGTGCACGATAACCGCCGGAGAAGCATTGGCCATTTCCTTTGCAGTTTCCCTAATTACCTCAGGGGCGAGGGTGGTGATGCCGTAGGCCCATTCCGGCGTAAAGGACTGAACATGGCTTTTCAGCTGATCAAATCCATAAGTATATCTTTCTACATAATCCTTATCATACCATTCTTCAGTTATCAGAACATTAATCCACGCCAGCAACAAAGCCAGGTCGGTAGCTGGTTTTATAGGCAACCAGTGTTTCGACTTGCTGGCTGCTGTTGAATATCTGGGATCGACGGTGATAATGGTAGCGCCTTTATCTATGGCTTCAGACATTTCCTGGACCTGGCCATTGTGCATGTTCTCACCCAGGTGAGATCCGATTAACACAAGGCATTTGGTATCCCTGATATCTGTAAATTCCGGCGATGCAATAATTTCACCATAAGTAGCGAGGAAAGCTGTTTCTCTTGGCCCACGGCATTGTGCAAAAGATGGTGCCGTTATATTTGTTGAGCCTGTAGCTTTCAAAAGATCGCCAAAAAATTTACCTCCTGAACCATGAGTAAACAACGCTACACATTCAGGACCATGTTCCCGGGCAATTTTTTTCAGGTTTTCAGCTACCACATCAAGAGCTTCCTCCCATGTAGCCTCCTCGAAGACCTGTTTGCCGTTCTTCGTTTTCCTGATCAGGGGTGTCTTGAGCCGGTCAGTATCATTGTACATGCCGACGCCACCCGTACCCCTGGGGCACAGTCTACCATTACAATGAGGATCGTCAGCATTGCCCTCTATTTTCCAGATATGTCCTTCTTCATTCGAATATACCCATCCCGCACATTTCCAGAAACAGATCTCACAATAAGTAGATGTCCGCTTGTACTCTGAGCCCGGTTTCTTATTGTCGGCCTTTATAGCTCCGTGAGCCCAGTTAAAAGCCGGAGCAGCCACAGCAGCCCCGCCGATACCCATCGATGATATTTTTATAAAGTCCCTTCGATTGGATCTCATATTAGTTTTTTGTTATTAAATGAACATATGATCATATAAGGATAACATCATATTTGTTTTGGTGCAAATGTCTCTTATTTCTTGTGCAGATTGTCTGATTCGCATCACAATTAAACATGATATTTATCAGTAATTTTTGATCTGTGGTAAATTATAAATAAGAATGTAAATACCTGATTCAATAACCTGAAGAATTACCGGCTTGAGATCAGTTCGACCAACGGTTCAATATTTAAAATTCAGCTTGGCTTAATCAGAATTTTAGTTTTTCGAAAGAGCGTCTTTTGCAAATGAAATGCTCCAGATTCCCCTGAGATCACCCAAACTATGACCGGTAGCATTATCATCCGGATAGAGTTCTTTGATGATCTGATAATTTTCGTCCAGCAGATCCGTACCTACCTTTCCATGACATTTAAGACATAATTCTGCCGAGAGTATAATGGGTTTAAAATAATGCGCCATATCATCATCCAGTATGATCTTAACTTCAGGAGTGGAACCATTTGCAATATCCCGGGCATATTCTTCAATGATTTCTTCCTCCATTTTATCCGGCGCGTCATCCGGATTTCTGGTACGAGAGCTAGCCCTTTTAACTTTAGCTTTGTATACTTCTTCCAGTGAATCGACAATAGGGTAAGCGTTAACATTACAAAATTTCAAAGCCTCCCCAATGCCTTCTTCCTGAACCACTTCCTTTAATTTAGATGCGAGGGCCATCTGGGTTACCTGACTGATCATATCCCCCTTGGTAACAGCCATTTTTTCCCACTCCTCGTCACTGAAATTGGTTTGTTTACGTTCATTCTTACAGCTTGGCATCAATAGAAAAATGAAAAAGAAAAAAAGTAGAAACGTCGCTTTCATAAGCTAAATATTAGAGATAATAAAGATATCATTATTCTGATATTTGATCAATCTGCCGTAACAATATCTTCAAATCAACGAAAAAAAACTGGGGATCTTCGGGAAGGCATTTGCCCCCTGGCATCTGTCCAATAATTAACCGTGTAATAATTGTATGCCTGTTGATTTTGCTAATGCCGGGATCCTGAATGCTGTCGTTATTGTTCACCTGGATACTTCAATCCCCATTGGTCTCGAATGGTATCCATAAGTTGCATGATTTCCAATGTTTCAGATAAAGGCATGATCTTGGATTCGATTTTTCCTGAATTAATGCAATTCATAACTTCAATGGCTTCATAACCATATCCGGTCGATTCGAAAGGAACGGATAGGGTATCCGAATTCCCATCTTTTCCCTGAATATGGATTTTTGTGGCATGAAAAAAGTCAGGCATGTGAATATATCCCTCGCTTCCATAAATCCATGCATTATGTTGAGTTTCCACATTTACCGCGGAGTTCATTACGGCAAGTGAACCTGATGGATATTTGAATATATATGCTGACTGCTCGTCCACACCTGTAATTGAAGGAATAATGGCAGAATTTATTTCTAATGGGATCTCCCTGAAGATCATCTGTGCAAAATTGATGGGGTATATGCCCACATCCAACA
This sequence comes from uncultured Cyclobacteriaceae bacterium, assembly GCA_965365275.1. GTDB lineage: Bacteria > Bacteroidota > Bacteroidia > Cytophagales > Cyclobacteriaceae > JAGTVG01. The sequence continues at coordinate 19,018 of CBDUBA010000062.1, forward strand.
AGGCCCCTCCGGCCAGATCGGGATTATATGACCTGTGATTTGCATCAAATGGCATATTATATCCAAAATCGGCCTGCACCAACCGGCATGTACCTATGATACCTTCATCCAGGAGCTGATTGAGTTTTATTGTGGAAGGAAGAAAACGGGTCCAGAAGGCTTCCATCAGGAAAGTTTCCTGTTTACGGGATGCCTCAATCAATTTTTCAGTCTCACCTGCATTGACTGTCAGAGGTTTCTCACATAAAACCGCCTTTTTGTGATCCAGGCACATCAAGGCATTTTCCAGATGGAGGTTATGTGGTGTGGCAATATATATGGCATCAACTTCCGGATCCTGTACCAGCATCTCATAATGGCCATATGCTTTTATAGCATTGTATTTGTGGCCAAATTCTATGGCTTTATTTTTTGACCGGGAAGCCACAGCATGTAATACAGCGCCTGAAACTGTCTGCAACGAGGTTGCGAACTTACCTGCGATATTGCCGCATCCCATAATACCCCATTTGAAGGATTTTGTACTCATATATGATTTTTTTTAATTTTTCCTAGATTTTGTAAAATATTTTATTATATTTAAGCATTACTTTCGAGAAAGCTATGTAATTTACTGATAAACAGGTATTTATAAAATTTAAACCACTATGGCATCTCTAATAATTACCTCGACAATCATAATATCGGCAATTATGCTGATTGCATCAAAAAGGTTTCGAAAAAAAATAGAAAACATTTCTGTCAACAGAAAGGAAATGTAATTTCAGGTCTCTGATGCATTAAGGAGTCTTTTTTAAATTTTATTACCAGGAAAACAATTTTTAATTGGTTGCATCTGTACAATAAAAAAATATAATTTCCTTTCATTAATATTTGTTTTAAATTAGTTCGAATCTTGGTTTGAAATGATTTGAAACAATGAATAAGGACAGAAGGTTATTTTTAAAGAAGGCTGGTATAACCGGAGCGGGATTGATGTCAGCTCCGCTGGTCTCCTCATCATTCGGAGGGGCCTCATTTTTCCCTGAGTTTAATTTTGAAATAAGCCCTTCTTATGTGCAAAGATCATGGATGGATTTGGGATTTGGTTTGTTTATTCACTTTGGTGTAAATACCTATTATGATAAAGAATGGAGTGATGGTACTTTAGATCCCTACCGGGTAAATCCAACGGCTTTAAACACTATGGATTGGTGCAGGACAGCCCTGGATGCCGGCATGAAATATATAGTGATCGTTTGTAAACACCATGACGGATTCTGTCTCTGGCCAAGTAAGTATACGGACTATACCATAGCCAGAAGTCAATATACACGTGATTTAATTGCATCCCTTGTAAATTCTTGCGAAAAATCTGGTCTTAAAGTTGGATTTTATTATTCACTCTGGGACCAGCACCAAGCCTACATAAATGATGATGATTGGCATATGCTTGATTTTATCAGGAACCAATTGGAAGAATTGTTGACTGCCTATGGGCCCATTGTGGAACTTTGGTTCGATGGATTCTGGAAAAGGCAACAGAGCGGATGGACCAAGGCCAACGATGGTGGGCAGGAAGAAGATGAAGGATCAGCTGATCCGAAGGAACGTGATGAAGATTTTATAAATGCCTGGCGAATGGAAGGGGCATACCGGTGGCAAATGGATCACCTGTATAATTTCGTCAAAAGCATACAGCCCGGTTGCCTCGTAATGAATAATTCTACAAGTTCTTATAAAGGGGTTCCTTTGTTTCCGGTAGACGCCAGGACAGGGGAAAGATATGTCGATCTGAAAAATGACCGGAAAATATGGAACTGGCTGGGGAAAGATATTTATATGCCTTTACAGATAGAAACAACCATGTCCACCAAGGGGAATCAAAGATTCCCTTCAGGAAATTGGTACTGGCATGAATGGGACCATTCTGCCTTGTCAAAAGAAGAGATCCTTGATCATTTAAAAAAAGCGAAAGAAGCAGAGGCAAATTTCTTATTGAATGTTGGTCCCGACTACCTTGGAAAATTAAGAACTGAAGATGAGGAAGTCTTACGGAATATAAATAATTGATTCGTGAAAAAGACTGCCATGACTCAGGATAAAGTTGAAATACTTCCAACAAAGACCCAGAAACAGTTTCTTGATCTGAAATTTGGCATGTTCGTTCATTATGGGATCAACACCTACCATGATCTGGAGATCAGTCAGGGTGATCTTCCCTTGCAAAGTTTCAATACGGAGTCTGTTGATACGGATCAATGGTGCATGACTGCCAGAAATTCCGGGATGAAATATATCATAATGACCGCAAAATCAGTTGATGGATTTTGTAATTGGCCCAGTAAATATTCCAACTACACAGTTCAGTATACCCCTTTTAAAACAGATATCCTAGCCGAGTTAGTGAACAGTGCTAATAAATATGGCCTTAAGGTTGGTTTCTCTTATTCTTTGTGGGATAACCATATTTTTAATAAAGCCCTCATGGAGGAGGTGTATAATGAGTACATTTTAAACCAGGTCTATGAGCTTCTTACCGAATACGGACCTCTGTTGGAATTGTGGTTCGATGGATTCTGGCACAGGCAGGATTTTGGATGGAAGGCAGAGAGTGGTTTCGCAGTTCCTCCTGAACAGTTTATAAGAACCTGGAGAAGGGAAGGTGCTTTTCGCTGGAAATGGGATTTTTTATACGCGACATGTAAATCCCTGCAACAAAACTGCCTGATATTCAATAATCCCACACGATTATTCAGGGGATTGCCTCTGTTGCCCGTCGATGGCCGGGCGGCAGAAAAAGGAGAGGACCTGGAAAGTAACAACAACATCTGGAATTGGCTTGGGAAGGATGTTTATCTTCCTCTACAGATTGAGACAACACTTTCACAAAAAGGGAAAGATCCATATTTTGATGGAAACTGGTTCTGGCATAAATCTGACAATTCAATTGCTAAAAAGTGGAAAATCAGAAATTGGCGGAAAAATGCCGAAAAGCTCGGAGCGAATCTGGTCCTGAATGTCGGGCCTATGGCAAATGGAAGACTGCGTCCGGAAGATGAAAAGGTGTTGCTGAGATTTGAAAGCAAATAAATATGCAAAAAAGATCAACATTGCGTCCACCGGAAGAACTGACGACCGCCCAAAGGAAATGGATGGATTATCAGTTTGGAGCAAGGCTTACCCTGGGTATAAATACCTTTTATGATGTTGAATCAAGTAATGGATCCCTCGATCCGGGGATAATTACACTTGATAAGTTAAACGTTGCGGAATGGGTGAATACAATAATCGATGCAGGAATGCGGTATTGTGTGTTTACTGCCAAAAATCATGATGGGTTTTGTAACTGGAATACTCAGCATAGTTTTTACAACATCATGAATACACCTTTCAACCGTGATATTTTAAATATTCTGGCAGAGGAGTGTTCTAAAAATGGAATAAAATTAGGTTTATATTATTCCTTGTTGGATTCTTTTACTTCTTATTATGAGGAGGATGAACGATTTGCCGAGCTTGTATTCTTACAGGTACAAGAACTTCTTAACAATTACGGGGAGATCGTTGAATTATGGTTCGATGGGTTCTGGGAGAAACAGTCCAGTGGTTGGAACTTGTCACCAACGGATTTTGTCCTTGCCTGGAGAAATGAAGGGGCTTTCAGGTTAAAAATGGATTATTTATATAGAAGTATAAAGAACTGGCAACCTGAATGTATGGTGTTGAATGATGCTACTACCGATTTCGTAGGAGTCCCGCTTCACCCCGTGGATGCTCGGTCAGGCGTGAATGTATCCTATGTAGTGGTCGATGAGAAATTCTGGGAATGGCAGGGAAGGGAATCCTATTTTCCACTTGAGATCACTATGAATCTTTCCGGAAAGGATTCGGGAAAGTTCAATCCGGGCAATTGGTATTGGCATGAAAATGATGAATCCTGCCCGGAGCAGGAAAGGATATACCGGTGGCTTGAACTGGCAGACCGGCATGAGGCGAATCTGGTCCTGAATTGCTCCATATCACCTGAAGGTAATCTGAGGAATGTCGATAAACAGCTCCTGAAATCATTATGGCATTAAATAATATCAAATATTTTTAGCTTTAATTATAAATTATGAGAAACATAAAATTGATACTGATCCCTTTCTTATTGTTGGCCTGTGATATGCAGGAAAATAAAGAAACCATAAGAACGATCGGCAGCATTGACCGTTTAGATGATGAACTTAATCAGATTATACCTGAAAACGCAGAGATTGAAGTGATTGCAGAAGGTTTTGAATGGTCAGAAGGCCCCGTTTGGATACCCGGAGAAGATTTTCTCCTATTTTCTGATATCCCACCCAACCGGGTATATAAGTGGAGCGAACAGGATAGCATTTCAATATATCTTGAACCATCCGGATTTACCGGAACTGAAACAAGAAAGGGCGAGCCGGGATCGAATGGTCTTTTGTTAAGCCCCGATGGAGCCCTGGTGCTGTGTCAGCATGGCGACAGGCGTGTAGCCATGATGAATGCTTCCCTGAACAAACCGAAACCAGAATACAAAACCCTGGCTGGTATGTATGAAGGGAAAAGATTGAACAGCCCAAATGATGCTTGTTATCATAGCAATGGTGATTTGTATTTCACCGATCCACCCTATGGCCTGGAAGGGAACGTAAATGATCCGGCCAAGGAAATTGAGTTTCAGGGAGTATACAGGCTTACACCTGGAGGGCAGGTCAATCTGCTGACGGATGAACTTTCAAGACCTAATGGTATTGCCTTTTCACCGGATGAAAAAAAACTGTATGTCGCCAATTCAGATCCAGAGAAAGCCATATGGATGGTTTATGATGTATTGTCCGATGGGAACATAAGCGAAGGCCGGTTATTTTTTGATGCAACCGAAAAGGTTGGTAAGGAAAAGGGACTTCCAGATGGCTTGAAAGTGAACAAAGATGGATATATTTTTGCTACCGGACCGGGAGGGGTTTGGGTGTTCAATGCTGACGGCAAACACCTGGGAACCATTAAAACTACCCAGGCAACGGCAAATTGTGCATTTAATACCGAGGAAAAAGTCCTTTATATAACAGCAGATATGTATTTGTTGCAGGTGAAACTGAAATAGAATCCTTAATTCAAGTTTAATATCTAATTACCAAAACATTTATTTTTTGTCCTTAAATTTGATCTCATGAGAAAGATATTTTTTGCCGCTTTTTTGTTCATAGTAATTATCCATTACAATCAGGCTCAGATGGTACGGAAACACATGGTGGTTCCGGATATTCTTGATTTTAAAACCCTAAAATGTGATTTTCATATTCATACGGTCTTTTCTGATGGGAATGTCTGGCCTACCATTAGAGTGGAGGAAGCCTGGACTATGGGTTATGATGCCATTTCCATTACTGACCATATTGAATATCAGCCGCATAAAGAATATATCCCTGTTCAGCACAATGCAGGTTACGAAATTGCCAGCCCCCACGGGAAAAGACGGGATATCATCGTTATACAAGGAACCGAGATTACAAGACAAATGCCTCCGGGTCACCTTAATGGTATTTTTATAAGTGATGCTGCAAAGATTGAGACGGAATTGATCAGTTTAAAGCATTCCACGGCAACCTCCTCAAACTTCATGGATAGTATTGATCATGAGCTTAAAGATTATATGAACGCACTCAGGGAAGCCAATGATCAGGGTGGTTTTGTTTTCTGGAATCATCCGGGATGGTCATCCCAGGCCCCTGAGGGTATAAAGATTTTTGATATCCACAAGGAATTGATATCCAAAGGTTGGATTAATGGAATTGAAGTGGCCAATTCGGGGGAGTGGTATCCGGAAGCATTTCAATGGTGCCTTGACTATGACCTGGCGATGTTGAGCAATTCAGACATTCATTCTACAGAAACTTTTTTTGAACAGGGATCCAGGCTGGATCACAGACCTGTTACCCTGGTTTTTGCAAAAACCAGATCCGCTGAAGGGATTAGAGAGGCCCTCGATGCTGCCCGGTCTGTCGTCTGGTTCAATAATTTGGTAATTGGCCCGGATACCTACGTAGAACCACTCTTTAAAAATTCGATTGAAGTCTCGGCGGCCTTTTTTACAGATGACAGAGGAAGAAGCTATTACAACCTGAAAAATAATTCTGATTTCATTTTTAATATGGTGGACCAGGATACAGGTGAAAAACTGGATCTGCTTCCCCGCAGCAGCCTGATCATTCAGTTTGATGAAGTTCGGGATACACGAAGGATCCGGGTTGA
>CBDUBA010000063.1:0-24814 GCA_965365275.1 uncultured Cyclobacteriaceae bacterium
TTTTCTTATGAAAATCGAGATTTTTCACTGATTTATTACATCAAAATGTCAAGAATTAAATAATGCTGGTTGATTAAAATTCAATTGACTGGACTAAGGTACATAGAGCTTTTTAAAATAAAATAGCAAACGGTATCGAAAAGGTACCCGGGTAATATTGACTTGATATTAAGTAATTAGAAGGCTCAGAAATTCACAATCAGTATTAAGAAATTATCTCAATTTTATCCTGGTGTTAAAAAAATATTTTGAGTGATCCAATAATCGGATGTAATGTTTTGAATGAAATTATTTTAAGGGAGGTACTCCAATACTCAATCCTGATAAAACCTTACTTCTGCCCTGTCCAAATTTTTTAAAAACGCTGAATCCTAAAAATGAAAAAACAAGGTAATACTTTAATTATATTACAAGTGTAAAAGAATTTGTAGATATATTGACATATATAATGATATCCCCCATAAAAAGAGATGTTTTCTATCTGCCTGAATACCTGATTGTACTTTCCCCGACCATCTTATAAGCAATCAATTGCCAGATATTTCAGATCATCCTGAACAAATCCCTGAAAACCGACGCTGGTATATCCGATTTATTTGGCGCCAAAAAAAACCGTTTCACTATAAAAAGCGAAACGGCTTAATTCGTCTATTTAGTCTTAATGTTATGGCAACACCACTGAGCGGAAAACGCTGATATTCGCGGGTGGAATAGATGCATTAAATTTGCTATTAATGGCATCAATATAGGCATTAGCTATAATAGCATATCCCCGTGGTGTTAAATGTACGCCATCCAGGGAAAAGAGTCCACCCTGTATATAAGTACCATCAACTTCGGTACCATCCATAAATACACCAGCATTCAAAGCGGTTAATAATGCATTCATATCAATCACACCTACATCAGCACTCTCATACCCTTTTATAATATCATTATATTCCTGGGTAAAGGACCGAATTGAATCCAGTTCATCAGTTGTCAGGATGAATTGATCTGGTTGAGGTGCTAAAGCCTGTGTCGGATCCGACAGTACGGGAAAAGCAGTAAATAATACTTTCTCTCCTTCGACCATCTGCCGAATACCCAATGGATTTGTTTGTGTTACCGGAACCTCTATAACAAAGGGATTAGGGCCAACCTCAAAAGTAGGATAATACCCTAAAGCCTTCAACCCGGCAATAGTCTGTTCAGTCCTGAAAGCAATCTCCGCCTCCAATTCAGGCAATAAGCCAGCATCATAAGCCTGTTGGATCTGAGCCCTGGTTTGTGCAATCCCTGCTTGCAATTGTGGATCATTTTCAAGCAATAGACCAATCTGAGCAAACAAAGGCTCCAATTCAGGACTGACTGGGAGGCCTAATAGAAAATTTGGCAACTCCGCATTTAATGCGGCCTGTAACTGGGCACTTGCACCCTGCCCTACCGGTGAGTTCAGAAATGCATAAGCCGAATCCGCTGCTTCCTGTTCATTTTTCCCATCCAACAGTGCTGCCTGATACGTTTGAAGCCAGATTGTTGTATCGGCCAGATCAGGGATTACAGCGACTGAAATAACAGTATCTGCTGCTATCAGGTCAATAACACCCGCTTCGACATTTGCCTCAAGGGCTGGATTTATCTGGGCAGAATAAAATCCATTAGCCTGTGCAGCGGTTGTTTCATCCAATACAATTGAATTGTAGGGGATCAGGTTAAAAAACGGTATCACCGCGATATCCGGAATTGTGCCCAGTATCCCTTTGGCACCTTTCCCGTTCAAGACACTCATTAGAGCATTATAGGAAGCTTCGAATTGATCAACAGGTGTTAGTCCATTTATACCTGTTACGGGTAATCCTTCTGCACCAAAAGCGCCTCCGCTGATGGCATAATCCAGCATATCATTGTTGCCAATCCAGCAGGTATATACAGATATTTCTGCTTCACTTACTTTATCAAGATAAGATTTCATGGCTTCATCAGCTGCAAGGATCCTGTAAAAATAAGGATTCCCCTGCTCGGGACTGGCACCATATCCGTTAACAGTAATATCCTTAACCCTTATGCCCGTTATTCCAAGGTTTTGATAAGTACCTGGAATTTTGTCTGTCCAGCCTGGATCCGCAGGGACCTGCTCGAAAACAAAGATCTGGTTGGCCAGGTCCAGGTCTTTAAGTTTCATATAACCTGATCCATCCACAGGCATGGTGGGTTGACTGAATGGAAGGTTTGGATTTACCTCCATAAACTGTTTTGCCAGAATAGCTGGAGTAGATTGGTCCTGCCCCTCCAGGTACAAACCAGCATCCATATACCCGGCAGTAAGCGAATTACCTATCGCCAGATAATTGCTCAGGTCCAATCCACCGGAAGATGGGGCAGGCACTTCTATCTCAGGCTTACAGGAAATTATCAATCCAACCAGGCCCAATACTAAAATGAGTTTATTTATAGTTTTCATCATCGTATCCATTTACATTAAAACTTGTAGGTTATTGTAACTCCGGGTATGTAGGCCCTCATTTTGTAGGTGCCTGGTTCAACCGCATAGGTGCTGTTCGTTGGCGAAGGATAGGTCCCTACACTCTGAGCCACTGAAGTTAACTGTTCCCTTTCCTGGCCAGCAATAAACAAGAATGCCAGATCAAACTGAAGGAAATCTCCCAGGCTATAGCCAATACCTCCTGTGAATGCAATACGGTTTGAATCAGGAGTTTCAGGTGTCATATATCCTTCCTGGACGGGTGTCAGGTCATAATATCCACCGGCTCTGAGCTGCACCTTTCCAAAATCATATTCACCGCCCAGATGGAAAACCCAGGAATCTTTATAGTTTCTTGGTGATTCGGAATCCTGAATAACAGGATTTTCATTTTCAAAGTCAAAATCAAGGCTTTCATATGCACCCCATCCGATATAATTAACCTCAACACCCACTTCCCAGTTCTGATCGGGGGTCCAGTTCAGTGCAAGATTAGCAGATGAAGGCAGTGGTATTGTAGAACTGAATTTATTGTCTGTTAAGAAAGAAGACAATGAATTAGGAACATTTTCAAAAGTAACGTCCCCTCCACTTAGAGTAGCATCAACTTTTGAGCGATAACTTGCTCCCAATTGCCATTTTTCAGAAATAGCCCAGTAAAGTCCTACGTTAAAGCCAAATGCAAACTCCGCATCTCCAACAAGATTAATTGTTGTAGGGGGTGAGTCGGAAGAAACATCAATCACTCTTGTCAGGTCAACATTACCAAACATCCCGATCAGGCCGGCTCCAATAGAAAATTTCTCTGAAAAGGCATAGGAAAACGTCGGTTGTATATATATAGCCTGCAAGCGGATACCGGATAACAAAAACCGGCCCTGCCATTCCTCACCCCAGTTAACCCTTGATCCATAAGGTGTATACATCCCCACTCCGACCTTCCATTTTGCTTCTCTGGGTCCCCAGACAGCGTATGCATGGAAAGGAGTTCCCGTTGGATTATCGGAATCAGCTACATAATTGCTGTTCTCAACCTGGGAATTATAAAATTGTACCTTCGCTTCAATAAAATTAAAACCCATCATGATCTGATTGTTCTCCATTAAAGCCATAGCGCCCGGATTAGTGTAAATACTGGCAGCGTCAGGCCTTAAGCCTACCCCCAGATTACCCATGGCTGTGGCACGGCTACTAGGCAGGTAAACCTGGAATCCCGCAGCCATTGCCGAAATCTGAAAGCAAGTTAAGATAGCCATAACCAGCCCCAGATATCGCATGTTTTTCAGGTGTTTCATAAAATAGTTCTTTGAGTTTAATATTAGTTTCTTGATTGTTCCTATTCTGATAATTATTAAAAAATATTACAGGTTTTGAGTTTAGTTTATTCTTAAAACCCACAAAAATATATAGTAAAAGTGAATATAGGTTCATCCATTCCACGTAAAATTAAGGTATATTACAAAATATCCAAATTTTATATATGTCGGATTAGTGGAATGGTCACTATGTCTGTGCTCGAAAAAACCGGATATCCCACCTATTTATTAGTCTAAAATCATACCTGAAAGTCTAATCCTCATCCTTCATCCAGACTGGTTTTGTGACAGAGCTGTGCTTACTGCCAATTATATCAGCATAAAGTTCCGGACGTCTCGCATTCCTGTAACGGAATCCTCCGGCATCACTGAGTTTTTCCGGAACACATCTCGCAACAACAATGTCATCACCCAATTCCGAAGATTCGGCCAGAATATCACCAAACGGATCAAAGATTATGGCGCCGCCCGTCACAATATGATCATGATCCATTCCGATGGCATTGCTGAATGTCAGGTAAATGCCATTGTCAAAGGCGCGGGCAGGTAGCCAGTGCATTAACCATTCCCGGCCTTTTGGACCATTCAGTTCTTTACGAATAGAAACCGGATCGTTGTGCCGGTTCTCCCACAGTCTTTCATCTATAAATCCCCTACCGGGCATGGGTGAGGGTGTCCCCCCGGTCACATGGGGCGCAATAAGGATCTGAGCGCCGGACAAAGCCACTGCCCTGACATTTTCAACAATGTTGTTGTCATAACAGATCAGGATACTGCAATTCCAGCCATCCAGATCGAAAAATGTATATCCTTCCCCGGGACTCAGGTGTTTGTTAATGAAAGGATGCAGTTTACTAAAGCAGGCAAGTATTTCTTTCCCATTGACAGCAACATAGGTATTATAAAAATCACCTCCTCTGCGTTCAACCAATCCTGCCATGATCACTATAGAAAGATCACCAGCCATTTGTTTCAGGATCTTCAAACTGGAGCTAGAAGAAAGCTCTTCAGATACATCATTAAGCTCATCCCTGTTGAGGTCTTGAAGGAAGGTATATCCGGTAATAGATAACTCATGGAAACAAACTGCGCTGGCATTTTTCTTTGTGGCCTTCGTACTTAATTCTTCAATAACGCCCAGGTTGTAGGCTTTATCGTTTGATCGATGTTCGAATTGAGCAGAAGCCAGTACAATATCGTTCATTATAAGTTCTTTATATAAAAATTAGATTTAATATGCTTTAATCAGGACAAAATTCGGGCATTTACAAGTTACCTTTTCCGAAATTTAGTAATCTAAAGTATAAAAGACTAAAATTCTTAATGCGCATTGTTATGAAAGCTATTGAATGGCCACGGGGTCCCGTATATCTATTGTCTTTTGCCATACTTATATTCGCCATACCGGCACAATGGGAAGGCCCATTCCTTTTCAAAATAAGTGAAGGGCACGGTTTATCGCTACTCGATACCATTGCACTTATTCCCCTATTGATCTCAACTGGATGGATCCAGAGAGGACTTTGGGGAAGAAGGATATACCTGTTCAATAAGATCACAATGTATCCCGGATCGGCCAGTCTGATAATTTTTTTTATCGGCCTTGGATTGGGATTGCTCATCGCATCAGCATTTAATAATTTTTATTACTGGTGGGCAATTGGTGGAATGACCTTCATATTTGTCCTGCTTTATGTGGTACTCATTTCAGGAAAAATGAAAAAACAATAGTATTTTCTTTAATACTGATTTCAGGTTATATTTTATCGAGATCATAAATAATATAAAAAGAATTGTCCAGAGTTTAAGTGAAGGCTTCTCAGGCCCTGTTTGAAAAGTAAGCAATTCCGGTTTCTGTTAATAAATTTATCTCAAAATCCATACATTTGTGTCATTTACTAATTCAATCCGGATATCAAATGAGATTCTTTTTTTTACTTGTTTTAACTATTCTAACACTATCTTCATCAGCTTGTGCTCAGAAGAGTGATATAGCTCAAAAGAGTGATATAGCTCAGAAGATCCTATCGGACAAAAGATTTGATATAATTAAGGAAAAAGGCCATGCCCTGCTCGCAACAGGATTCAACGCCGGATCAGGATACCAGGAGGTATGGATCAGGGATTTTAATACTTTTATAACCTATTCATTGAAGGTCAGACCTCAGGAGGAGGTCCGTGAAGCACTATTGAAGTTCCTGTATTTCCAGGGATTCGACGGCAACATCATCGATGGATACCAGCAGATCGGAGAAGACGAGCACATTGATTATTATGGCCGGTTTGAAAGGTATGACATGCCGGGTTATGCCTTTCATAAGAATACGGTGGAAACGGACCAGGAGACCTCACTCATACAGGCTTTTTACAGGTATGTAGTCGCTACCGGCGACAAGACCATACTTGAAGAAATGATCAATGGCAAGAAGGTGATTGACCGTCTTGAAATGGCCATGGAATTCCTCATGAAACATAGGTATAATCAAACTTACGGCCTCATCTGGGGTGCTACCACAGCTGACTGGGGTGATGTTCAGCCAGGTCATCCATGGGGTGTTAAACTGGATGAAAATTCAATACCGGCAATAGACATATATGATAATGCTATGTTTTTGATTGCTATCGATAATTTCATTAGTTTAAAAGGATCGGGAAGTGAAACCAAGACCTGGGAAAAGCGGTACCAGGATATTAAAAAAAATGTCAGGGAACATCTCTGGGATAAAGAAAATGAGAAATTCATTCCTCATGTGTATATCAACGCCCGGGCATTTCCGGAAGTTCCCGATGAAAATGTTATCTACTACCATGGGGGGACTGCAGTGGCTATTGAAGCTGGTTTATTGAATAAACAGGAAATTGAAATATCCCTGGAAAAAATGCGGCAAAACGTAAAGGATGCTAATGCACAGAGTATAGGCCTAACCTTATATCCTGTTTATCCTGAGAACAGTTTCATGAATAGGGGTATGGGGCCCTGGAGTTATCAGAATGGGGGTGACTGGACCTGGTTCGGTGGACGAATGATCACAGCCCTGGCTGAAAATGGTTTTATTGTAGAGGCGTATGAGGAACTATCACCCATGATCGACCGGGTTATTACAAATGATGGTTTTTATGAATGGTATACTGTTGAGGGGGAACCAAAAGGATCCGGCTTATTCAGGGGTTCTGCCGGCGTACTCCTCGAAGCGATCGAAACACTCGAGGATTGGGCTAGAGAAAACTGAAATCATTTTGGCAGGTAATAAATCCCTGAAAAAACTAATTGAGAACTTGCGATCTGCTGAAGAACCGTTATTCCCTTCTAAATCCTTACGATTCTGAAGAAAATTGAACAAATTTGTGCGCCTTTCATTGAAGAGGTATGTTTTTTGTAAAGAATTTCCAGAAATAGCATTTTTAACTTAATAATTTAAATATTATGTCAGATAATAAATCAAACAAGTTATCGCGACGGTCATTCATTGAGAAATCTGCCATTAGCGCTGCAGGATTGACAATTGTTCCATCCTTTAAAGGCTTCAGCGCCAATGATAATATCAATCTTGGATTTATAGGCATGGGCCGTCAGGCGATGTTCCTGCTCAATGGTTTTATTGGACTGGACGGCGTAAAAGTAGTGGCCGGGTGTGATGTTTATGGTATCAAACGCCAGCGATTTGAGAACCGGGTAAACGACTTCTACAAGGAAAAAGGAACCAGTGTGGATGTTAAAACCTATGAAAAATACCAGGATCTGCTGGCAAGACAGGATATTGATGCTGTTGTTATTGCAGTTCCGGATCACTGGCATGCCCTAATTGCCATTGATGCCTTGAAATCGGGAAAAGATGTTTATCTTGAGAAACCACTGACCTTCACCATTCTGGAAGGCAAAAGACTGGTAAAAGCTGTCCGAAAATACGACAGGATTCTTGCTGTGGGAAGTCAGCAGCGATCGGATCCTAATTTCCAGCATGCCGTAAAACTGGTGCAGGATGGTAAGCTGGGAGAAATTGAAAAAGTTTATGCTTATGTAGGTGCACCTCCCACACCATATGATCTTCCACGGGAGATCCTACCCATTGATTTGAACTGGGATCTATGGCTGGGGCCGAATCCATATGTTCATTATAACCATGAACTTAATCCACCTATATCTCTTGATCCACCAAAGAATGAAACACTATGGGGCGCCTGGAGATGGTATAAGGAAATGGGCGGCGGATTTACCACCGACTGGGGAGCTCATATGTTCGATATAGCGCAATGGGGCCTCGGCGAAGATAAAGCAGGACCTGTTGAGATCATTCCGGCAGGATATGAAAACTATACCTTCCTAACCTATCGATACGCCAGTGGAATTACCATGACAGAAGAACCTTTCAATGATGAGAAGACGAAGGGTGTAAAATTCCAGGGTAAAGATGGCTGGATCGAAGTTTCAAGAGGATATTTCAAAGCCTCAGACAAAAAATTCAACTCCAACGTGGAAGAAGAATCCGGACCCTATGAAACGAAGATCCCGCACCAGGTGAACTTTATCGAATCAGTCAGGGCACATAAAGATCCTCAGGTACCGGTTGAGATAGGTCATAATACCTGTACAACCTGTACGCTGGGAAATATTGCTTATGATCTCAGGAGACCTGTAAAATGGGATCCCAAAAAACAGGTTTTCGTAGATGATCTTCAGGCTGACTTGTATATGCACAGGGAATACAGAAAAGGTTATAAGCTACAGGAGGTATAAAACCTGTATTTGACGATATCATTTAAAGATTGAAATATAAAGCTCTGATCATTTGGTCAGGGCTTTTTTTATTTGAATGTTTGAGTTGTATTTTAGATGCCGATTATGTAAACCGGAAATTTTAATTACTATTCGATGGATTAGATTTTTTGATTCCCGGCACAGATAAATTCAATACTGGGAAATCAGACGGTTTTGCGCTGTCGTACTGCTTCAAAGAGTACAATGCCCGTACTCACCGAAACATTCATGGAATCCACAATACCCTTCATCGGTATAATAATATTCTGGTCAGATTCTTTTAACCAGGTTGCCGACAATCCGGTGGATTCTGTTCCCATGACAATGGCCGATGGAATCTCGTAATTGATTTCCGTATAAGGTTTGGATGCCGTCAGGGCTGTACAGAAAATCTTTATTTTATTCTTCCTTAACCAATCTATTACGGCTCCGGATTCCCCGACGGCTATCTGGGTCGAAAAGACAGCGCCCAAACTGGACCGGATTACGTTCGGGTTATATACATCGGTCCTTGTATTGCTGATGATCAATGCATCGATCCCGGCTGCATCTGCTGTTCTTAATATAGCCCCGAGATTTCCTGGTTTCTCTACGGCATCGACTATCAGAATCAACGGATTTACAGAAAGTTTAATCTCTTTCAGGTCATGGGCTTTAGGAACAGCCCAACCAATGACACCCTCGGTAGTTCCCCGGTAGGCCATATGTGCATAGACTTTCGGGCTGACAAAGTCCACTTCGATCTGTTCTGTGATATTATTGAAGATCAGCTTTGCTGTTTGTTGAATTCCTGATCTAGAATCAGTAACAGTTTGCTTATCCTTGGAAATTAAACTCAGGGATTTTGATCCAGATCCATTAATTAAGTCCTTCTTTTCTAATTGTCCTGCTTCACTCACATGACCGGGAGTTGAGGACTTCAAACTTCCCTGAAATAATTCTCGGCAGATGAAAAGTCTTTTAAAGGTATATCCTTCCTGGATCGCCCGTTCAACTTCTTTTTGGCCTTCGACGAGAAACAGCTTCTGTTTTCTCCGCTCCCTCGGTTTTTGCAGAAGAATTGTATTCTTTACCTTCTGATTCTGGGTGCTGGTAATAGTCTCACAATCTTCTGAATAGTTACTCATACATTTCTGGAACAAAGTGTGAAAAATCGGGCATAAAACTGAATAACATCCCTCTGTATATTTAAACAATCATGCACTTACCAGACCTTTTTTGATTTTTCTAATTTCTCGTTTATTCGATGACCTTTTTTCAGGTAAAAGTCTGTAAGGTTTATTAAGTGCTTCCTGGGAAACTCTAAAATGAACAGATAATTTTCTTATGGTTTCTTTTGATAAACCTTTGTGATAATTTAAGATTTTAGATACTGTTCCCTTCGATAATCCCAGGATTTCCGCAAGATGAATTGCCTTTAAATTGTTTTCAATCATAAGTGCTTTCACCAACTCCACCGGATCAAGGTTTTTTATATACATATGATCTTTTTCCCATTTTTCAATGAGTAAAGTCAACAATTCGATCTCATCTTCGAGTTTCTCATTTTTCTCTTTAACCAGATTTTCTAATATATCACAATAACTTTGGTATTGTTCTTCAGATTTAATTATCATGTATTTTAGAGAACTCATTTCTTGTCATTTTTATCCAATATCCTCAATAATATACTGCTCATTCCTAAAGCAAATTTTGTTGTAAGCATTATGGGTACCAATCCATTTAATGAACATATGAACCTTTTTTGTCCCAAAATGATATTTACATATCATTCGATATTTATTACCTCCTATATTAAAGACTACCCTATCTGACCCACTACCCAATAAATCAGCACTATTAAAGGTTTTTATAATATCCGATGGTTTTTCCCAATCGGCCCACTTTATTACTCCAAGCCAGATCATGAGGGATGTCTTACTCCTTGCATTATGAGCAATAAA
Organism: uncultured Cyclobacteriaceae bacterium; assembly: GCA_965365275.1. Lineage (GTDB taxonomy): Bacteria > Bacteroidota > Bacteroidia > Cytophagales > Cyclobacteriaceae > JAGTVG01. The sequence goes on from CBDUBA010000063.1 coordinate 10,480, forward strand.
TGCCTCAATAGTCTGCTTTTTGATCAAATGTACTCTCATAGCTGGTTACTCAAAAATACTCAAAAGTTTCACATAATGAAACCACAATGATAAAAAATTTTGAAACAAATTTTATATCAAATACCCCACCCCATCATAAATAAACTTCACTGCTAAAACGAACAGAATGATACCCAATACAACATTTATATATCTCATCACCTTTGGATTGATCCTGCCTGTCTTACTTATAATTATTGCCAACACGATCTTTGAACCGACAAGGATTACATAAAAGGTGATAACAAAAGACAAGGCATGGATAAGACCAAGGTTAAAACCTTTTAAAATCGTAGGTATTCCAATCGTAATCCAGAAAATGTAAGGTCCCGGGTTCAGGAAATTAGCAATTACACCCTTTCGGATTGACCTGGCTTTAACACCAGACCGAACATCAATCTCCTTCTTTTTAAAACTTTCAATTGCCAGGAAACCGATAAATAAGCCACCTCCCAGAGACAGTATGCCATATACTAAATCGCTGTTGGCAAACTGGTCAATTATAAAAAAGCTGATAATCACAATAGGTATATCAGTGATCAGCGGGGCAATGGCTACTTTTATTCCTTCCTTGCGCCCGTAATTCAGGGTTTCAGATACTACAAGCGTGAAAAGTGGCCCGGGGGATAATCCTGCAGAAAGACCAAATGTAATACCGGTAATAAGATAAAAAAGCATCCTTTAAACTATATTCTCGCCTGATAAGTATACAGGTCGTAATACCGGCCTTTTAGATCTATTAGTTCATCATGTGTGCCTCTTTCGGCTATTTTGCCATTTTCCACTACCAGGATCTGATCGGCCTGACGAATAGTACTGAGCCTGTGGGCGATTACAATTGTTGTTCTTCCATGCATAAGCTGTGCAAGACTATCCTGGATAAAGGCCTCACTTTCTGTATCCAGGTTTGAAGTCGCTTCATCCAATATCAATATCCTTGGATTCGCCAGTATAGCGCGTGCTATAGCCACACGCTGCCGCTGTCCGCCTGATAATTTCACACCTCGCTCACCTATTAAAGTATCCAGCCCATCTTCAAACCGATCGGTGAATTCACTAACATGAGCAGCCTTAACAGCATGAAGAAGTTCTTCCTTACTGGCATCAGGCCGGGGGAAAAGAATATTTTCACGTATCGTCCCTTCAAACAGAAAATCATCCTGCATAACAACTCCAAGCTGTGCCCGATAACTGTCCAGGGTAACTGTTGAAAGATCTTCTCCGTCAATTGAGATGGTTCCTTCCTGGGGAATCAGAAAGGAGGCTGATAATCCGGCTATGGTGGTTTTGCCGGAACCAGAACTACCCACAAGTGCGGTAACCGAACCCGCAGGGCAATCAAACGATATATCTTCAATCACTTTGTTGCCTTTCTCATACGAAAATCCGACCTCTGAGAATTTCACATCACCCTGTATTTTTGGAATAGTGACCTTTCTCTTGGGATCATCAATTTCACGGTCTTCGCTGATTAATTCCTCTGTCCGGTCAAGTCCGGCCAAACCCTCTGTGATCTGGCTGCCGATATTACTCATTTGTACTATTGGCGCGATCATAAATCCCAGGTAGAGTGTAAATGCAAAAAAGTCACCAACTGTCATATCACCCTCTATGATCATATATCCGCTGATGGCCATTATGCCCACAGTGGCAAGTCCCAGTAGTAGAGTGGCTGAACTGGTGACCAGGCTGGTGGAGGTAAGACTTTTTTTTACATTTCTGAAAATTTTCTCTACCCCGTCAGAAAAAGTATTGATCTCCTGCTTTTCTGCATTAAAACCCTTAATGATCCGTATACCTCCAAGAGATTCTGTCAGCCTGCCGGTAACATCAGCGTTTATCTTTCGCCTTTCCCGGAATATCGGCCGGATATAAGCAAAAGCTTTCAATGAAATAAATCCAAAAATGGCCAGAGGAATGACAACATATAGTGTCAGTAAAGGGCTAATATTTATTAATAATACCAGGGCCACAATTGAGGTCAGTACACCTCCAAACAGCTGAACAAGCCCGGTCCCGACCAGGTTACGAACCCCTTCCACATCGGTCATGATCCGGGAAACGAGTTCGCCTGATTTTGTATTATCGAAAAACCTGACAGGTAAATAAATTACATGTTGCTGGACTTGAGACCTCAATTTAGCGATCAGGTGTTGTGCTTCGACACTCAGTATCCTTGTAAGGAAAAAAGAACTTGTGGATTGTATAATAATGGCGCCGGAAACACCCAGAAGAAGTATCTTCATGAATTCCAGATCACCCTTGGCTATAACTTCATCGATCAGGTATTTTGAAGCACCCGGAAGCACCAAGCCTGAGAGCCGGTTAATAACAATTAAGAACATTCCAAATAATAACAACCGTCGTCGTGGCCAGATAATGGTACGGAAAACTTTTTTTAACGATGCACGATAATTTGCCATATAATAGATTATTTACTACTTGCGATATGCATGAATCAAAGTGAAACAGAATCTGCAAAGTAATTCAATTTCTATCAGGTAATAACATCATCAGTGGATAAATGTTATTTTTCATAGGGATTAATTAAAAATGGTTTAAAATATACTATGATCGGCGTTTTTCAAGTACTTTTAAACTTTCAGGAATGAACCGATGGGAAAAATTACATCTGAAGAAAAGAAAAAAGCAGCTACGGAGATCATTTGTTTTCATTGCGGTGACCTTTGCAGGGAAGATCATGTGATTTTTGAAGAAAAAGACTTCTGTTGTAATGGTTGTAAAACAGTCTATGAGATATTAAAAGAAAATGATCTCTGCAATTATTATGATCTTGAAAATAGCCCGGGGATCACATTAAAGAGCAGGGATTTTGGTGATAAATACAATTACCTGGATAATTCAGAGATCCAGGAACAAGTCTTGGATTTCAAGGATGGAAATACTGCTAAAGTGAATTTCTATATTCCTGTAATTCATTGTTCCTCCTGTATATGGCTCCTGGAGAACCTTTATAAACTTAAGGAAGGAATACGCTATTCCAGGGTTAATTTTACTAAGAAAGAAGTCTACATAGATTTTAACCCCAATGAAATAAGCCTGAAGGAAGTGGTCATGACCTTATCTACCTTAGGGTATGAACCTTTTATCAGCCTGGAACAGGAAGAAAAAAAGACCAGGAAATCAATTAACCGCAGTCTGATCATTAAGATCGGTGTAGCTGGTTTCAGTTTCGGTAATATCATGCTCCTGAGCTTCCCGGAGTATTTCGGCTTTGAAGGAATCGATGATGTCCTTATCCGGAAATTCATTCTCTGGTTGAATGTCCTCCTGTCCCTTCCTGTGGTTTTTTATTGCAGTACTGATTATTTTAAATCAGCTTATGCCGGATTGAAACAAAAATATATCAATATTGATGTGCCGATCTCACTGGGCATTATAACACTCTTCGTGGTAAGCTTCTCTCATGTCATATTCAATCTGGGTCCGGGTTATTTCGATTCACTGGCTGGCCTCCTGTTCTTTTTGTTGATTGGCAGGTGGGTTCAGAACAAAACCTATGAGGGTTTATCATTTGAAAGAGACTACCGGTCTTATTTCCCGCTTGCCGTGAATCGTCTCGAAAATGAAAAGGAAGAAGCGGTTCCCGTTAAAAATCTTAAAAAATCCGATATTATCAGGGTGAGGAATGGGGAGATCATCCCGGCCGATAGTATTCTTCTAAGTAAGGAGGCGAATATTGATTATAGTTTTGTAACCGGTGAATCCGATGCGGTTCAAAAGAAAAAGGATGACCTGATCTATGCCGGTGGTCGCCAGGCAGGGCCTTCGGTTCTATTGCAGGTGCAAAAACCTGTTTCACAGAGTTACCTAACCCAATTATGGAATAATGAAGCCTTCAAGAAAGAGGAAAACAGCGAGTTTGAAAGTCTTGTAAACAGGATCAGTAAATATTTTACCATTTCTGTTCTTTTCATCGCATTGACTGGATTATCCATATGGCTGGCCATCGACATGGATAAAGCCTGGTTTGTATTTACAGCAGTGTTGATCGTTGCATGCCCCTGTGCTTTGTCATTATCAACCCCCTTTACCCTGGGTAATACTATGAATGTGTTTGGCAGGAATCACCTCTATCTTAAAAATACCCTGGTCATTGAAAAGTTGACCCATGTCTCACATATCGTATTTGACAAAACCGGAACCCTGACAGAAAATTATTCCGGTCGTATAACATATGAAGGTAAGCCATTAACTAAGAATGAAAGTACCTGGGTGACAGGCCTTGCCTCAAATTCCACTCATCCACTGAGTCGGAAACTAATAAAGCAACAGGACCTATCCGAATTTTCCTTATCGGAAATAAAAAATTACCAGGAAATCAGGGGTAAAGGAATACAGGGTGAAGTGGACGGGCATCATATAAAGATTGGTTCACTTCAATTTTTGAATGGGAAAACCCCGGCATTTAATCTCATCTCTGCCAGTGAAAAAGAAGGTACCAGTGCCTTTATTTCTGTTGATGGGGAAATTAAAGGTGCCTTCAGAATTAGCAATGTTTACAGGAAGAATATCAAGCGATTAATTAAGAATCTGTCTGACAGGTATAAGTTCAGTGTATTATCCGGTGATCACGAAGGAGAAAAGGAGGCCCTTGAGAAAATATTCCCGCGTAATACATCCATGTTCTTCAACCAGAAACCGGAAGATAAGTTAAAATACATAAACACCTTACAGGAAAAAGGAGAGGATGTTTTAATGCTGGGTGATGGCCTGAATGATGCAGGTGCTCTGGTGAAGAGCAATACTGGAATTGCAGTTACAGAGGACATTACCTCATTTACTCCTGCAAGTGATGCCATACTGGATGCTGAAAGGTTATCAGACCTTGACAGCTTCCTTCGGTTCTCGGTAACATCCAGAAAGATCATATATCTCAGTTTTGTTATCTCTCTCCTGTACAATATTATTGGAATGGGTTTTGCGATTTTCGGTAAGTTAACGCCCATTATAGCTGCTATCCTTATGCCGGCAAGCAGCATATCCGTTGTATTTTTTGCTACCTTTGCCGTTAATACTATGGCCAAAATCAGAAAATTGATCTAATGTCTGTTATCATTCTGCTTATAATCTTCAGTGTAATTGTAGCCACGGCTTTTCTTATTGCATTTATTTGGGCAGTCCGTTCCGGCCAGTATGACGATACCAAATCTCCTTCAGTCAGGATGCTGTTTGATGAGGAAACAACAGAAAAGGACAAAAACAACCAGAGTAAAAAGTAAACTATGCCAATGTCAATAGATACCTTACGGTTAGGTCACCGTTATATTCTTAAGAATTATGGAGAGACCACAGAATTCGAATTAATTCGTATCGAGGATGAAGATGATTACATAATTCGCGACCTGAACAGTCTTGAAGTCTATAATTTGAGGGTGTTAATTGAATATGGCAAAGGCAAGGATTATGATCTTTACGAAATGGATGAAGATTAGAAATTTTAAGTGACCCAATAGATGAATATTGCCCTAAAACTGTTGCGGCATATCATCCATTTTATGATCCCTCTTCATATACCCGTCTACAGAAAACCGGCCTGGTCCCCAGATCAGATAAAAGATCAATAATACGAACATAATAACTGAAAAGGTCAGATCGGAAAATACACTGAAGAAACCTTTATCTGCAAGGCAACAATATATTGATCCGAAAAATACAGGCAGTTGAAAGATAATGGCAATACGTGTGATCAGACCAATGGCAATCAAAATACCACCGACCAGGTATGTGAAGGCTACATGATGCTCAACGATAAAAGTCCATCCGGAGATCTTACTATTATCCAGGATTTGTATCAGGGCCTCAGGATTGTGAATAAAATAAATCCCCTTTATAAATATGGCTATCCCCAGGAATACCCTGATAATGTCCATCCAACCCGGATGATGCATATCAATAAACTCTTTAAATGATTTTACTTGATCTGTATAATTCATGATGTTGGTCTTTAATTGTATAACAATTCACAATAAAAAAAAGTGCCCGGTACTTTCATTTCGAATCCCGTGCGTGGATACCCAACCATTACCCTGAGCTGTGTTCAAGATGCGAATATCGAACCACTAGTGCTGAATTTAAATCCGTGGATTTGGTTGGTCATGAAATCCCTTAATCAATGTCCGAATACGGAAAGGGAGAATCCAAATCCTACGTATGTCTAAATCAGGGATGTATAATTCTCACAACTCATTCAGAATAAGGGCATTTTAACAAAGTCAACCTTGGACAAGGAATTGAACATTCTGGTTTATTTGTTATTTTTGGAGGTCCTGACTATATAAAAAGAACACGTTAATGCGCCTTATATTTCTCCTTATAATCGTTCTTGGATATATCCTTTTCAACTTTATTGATCTGCAAACAAGCAATGAAGATCTCCTTGATAACCTTAAGACCGATTCGATCCGGACGATAGTCAGTAAATATTTTATTGAAGGCATTGAAATGCGTTATGTTGACATAGGAAATGAAAAAAATCCCCTCGTGGTGTTCATTCACGGTGCTCCTGGTTCGCTGGATGCTTTTAATAATTTCCTTAAAGATCCTGACCTGAGGCGTGATACAAGAATGATAGCAGTCGATCGTGCCGGGTACGGGTTATCCAATTTCGGGATAGCTGAAACCTCCCTTAAAAAACAGGCAGAGCTGATAGCCCCCCTGCTTGAAAAGAACAAGAGCGATCAGAGACCTATTATTGTGGGACATTCATTTGGAGGAACTATAGCAGCTAGAATCGCTATGGACTATCCTGATATGATCGATGGGATTATCCTGGCCGGGGCAGCAATTGATCCTGATCATGAGAAATTTTTTTCCATTGCCCGGATAACTGAAATTCCCATACTTAATAAAATTGTCCCGGAATCCATGATGGTTGCCAACCTGGAAAAAAATACTCATGTGGATGAGTTGAAGCTTCTGCTTCCTGACTGGCCTGTTATAAACACAAAAGTCACCATATTACATGGAAAAGATGATGGTCTCGTTCCTGTTGAAAATGCTTATTTTGCAGAAAGGGTATTGGTAAATGCCCAGGTAAAAATGGCATTATATGAAGATGTGGGACATCTTATTCCCTGGACCAGGCCTGACCTCCTAAAAAGAGAGATTCTTGTTCTAATTAAGTGAAAAGCATAATTCTTAGCATAAATTTTTGAAAATTTTCTTACGTTTCAAATTACTTATGCTTTCATTTTAATTGAACTTTCCCGAATTCAAGGCACCCAATTATTTAAAAATTTTGAATCCCATTTTTAAAACAACAGAAAATCAAAAATAAATTACCATTTCGTGTATTTTTTATTTTTTTTTCGGAAATTCTGACCCGAATTTAAGAAAGCTGACATTTGTCATGTAATAAAACTTTCAATCTCCCTATTTTGCGCAAATTTTAATTTAAAATCTACATTTTCGTTATGAGTCTGGAGAAGTTTCAATACGACAACAAAATTGTAAAAGCATTTATTATTGCTTCGGTTATTTTTGGTTTAGTGGGCATGCTTGTTGGCCTTACGGCTGCTATACAGCTTTTTTACCCGCAACTCAACCTGAACACGCCGTTTACCACTTTCGGAAGAATCAGACCATTACATACCAACGCGATCATATTTGCATTCGTCGGTAATGCCATGTTTGCCGGCATATATTATTCCATTCAACGCCTATTGAAAACGAGACTTTTCAGTGATGCTTTAAGCTGGATAAACTTCTGGGGATGGCAGCTGATCATCCTTGCAGCAGCTATTTCACTACCACTCGGGTTAACAACCGGTAAAGAATATGCCGAACTGGAATGGCCTATTGATATTGCCATAGCCTTGGTCTGGGTAGTTTTTGGCATCAATTTGATTGGAACAATACTTATACGCCGGGAAAGGCATATGTATGTGGCAATATGGTTTTACATAGCGACATTTGTAACTGTTGCAGTTCTGCATATTGTAAACTCTTTCGAAATGCCAGCCTCAATGTTTAAGAGTTATTCCTGGTATGCCGGCGTACAGGATGCATTGGTACAATGGTGGTACGGGCATAATGCGGTGGCATTCTTTCTTACAACCCCCTACCTTGGCCTGATGTATTATTACCTTCCCAAAGCGGCAAACAGACCCGTTTATTCATATAAGTTGTCGATCATTCACTTCTGGGCATTAATATTTATTTATATATGGGCAGGGCCACATCATTTATTATATTCCGCCCTTCCTGATTGGGCACAATCTTTAGGTGTTGTGTTTTCAATTATGTTGATAGCTCCCAGTTGGGGTGGTATGCTGAACGGCTTGCTAACGCTCAGGGGAGCCTGGGATAAAGTCCGTGAAGATCCGGTTCTTAAGTTCCTGGTGGTGGCGGTGACAGCATACGGTATGTCTACCTTTGAAGGCCCCATGCTTTCCCTTAAAAATGTCAATGCCATTGCCCACTTTACAGATTGGATTGTTGCCCATGTACATATCGGAGGACTGGGATGGAATGGCTTCCTGACTTTCGGAATGATGTACTGGCTGGTGCCTAAAATGTGGAAAACAAAATTATATTCAATAAAACTTGCGAATTTTCATTTCTGGGCCGGCACATTGGGTATTGTTTTTTATGCGCTGCCATTGTATTTCGCAGGATTTACCCAAAGCCTGATGTGGAAGCAGTTCACAGACCAGGGCGTTCTTTTATATCCTAATTTCCTGGAGACGGTTACCCAGATCATACCCATGTATGTACTCAGAGCAATAGGTGGCACACTTTACCTGATTGGGACAATAGTGATGACTTATAACTTGATCAAAACGGCCAAGGCCGGAAAATTTGTTGCCAATGAAGATGCTGAAGCACCAGCACTGGAAAAGGTTGCACCAAAAGAAACATACTGGCACAGGATCCTGGAAGCTAAGCCGGTTTTGTTCACCGTCCTTGCTTTGATCGCCATCCTAATAGGAGGAATTATAGAGTTTGTTCCTACCTTCCTGATCAAATCGAATATTCCGACAATTGAAAGTGTGAAACCCTATACACCGCTCGAATTACATGGGCGAGACATATACATACGGGAAGGGTGTAACAATTGTCATTCACAGCTTGTCAGGCCATTCCGGTCTGAAGTAGTACGGTATGACCCGAATGACATGGAATACTCCAAGGCCGGGGAATACGTATATGATCACCCTTTCCTCTGGGGATCTAAACGAACAGGTCCTGATTTGCATAGGCTAGGCGGCAAATATCCGGATTCCTGGCATTATCACCACATGCTTGATCCGACCACTATGTCACCCAACTCGATCATGCCACCCTATGAATGGTTGTTCTATCATGGCATCGATCTGGATGCAACGGCTGGAAAGATAAAAGCTTTGAGAACAGTCGGTGTTCCCTATCCGGTTGGATATGAAGAAACAGCGAATGAAGACCTTTTAAAGCAGGCAAATGAGATTGTCAATAACCTGAGCATGGATGGCATTCAGGTACATCCTGAAGGTGAAATTGTTGCCCTGATCGCTTATCTGCAGCGACTTGGCAAAGACATTAAAGTTAAGGATGAAACCATCAGTGAGACTGAATAATCATGTATAAGCAAATCCTGGAATCGATTCAAGATGTGGATATATGGCCAGTCATTTCCCTGGTAATATTCTTTATATTCTTTGTAGGGATACTGATCAAGGTGGCATTTATTGATAAAAAGTTTATCAAAAAAATGGAGGAAATGCCATTGGATGACGGGGCGGAAAATAATCAAAGTATTGAATAAAATTAATTGAGTATAGATAATAATTGACCCTAGATATGTTTAAGAAAATAATATTCACCATACTCTCAACTATTTTAACTTCCTCTGTTTTTGCGCAAACCGAAGTTGTGGCTGATCAATCCGGGAGTGTAGAAACTTTGTTATATGTAGTTATAGGACTAGTCATTCTGATTTCTGTACTGGTTTTACTGGTCGCTATCTATACCTTATTTGTAGTTCGGACCATACTTTTACAAGAACAGGTCAAAGCTGAAGCTGAAGGGGCTGAGATCATTCCTGAAGTTAGTATATGGACGAAGCTATCCAAATCACTCACCAGAGCTACGCCCATTGAAAAGGAAGCCGACATATTACTGGATCATAACTATGATGGCATCAGGGAGCTTGACAATCATCTCCCACCATGGTGGAAATGGTTGTTTTATCTTACGATGGTCTGGTCTGTGATATATCTTCTGGCCTATCATGTGTTCGATGTACTCCCTTCTTCAGATCAGGAATACAACAACGAGATCATGAGAGCTGAAGCCGCTTTGGAAGCCAGAAGAGCTACGATGACAGATCTATTCGATGAGACGAATGTGGAGGTAACCACTGAAGCGACAGCCTTGGATAACGGTGCAAGCATTTTTGCCAGGCAATGTGCTGTGTGTCATCAAGCGGATGGTGGAGGAAATGTCGGCCCGAATCTTACTGATGAATACTGGATCCATGGCGGGGACATCAAAGACCTGTTCAGGACTATAAAATATGGTGTCCCTGAGAAAGGTATGATCTCCTGGGAATCACAATTAACTCCGAGTGATATGCGGGATGTTTCGAGTTATATACTTACACTTCAAGGTACGACACCGGCAAATCCAAAAGCACCCGAAGGTGAATTGTATGTTCCGCCTGTTGCAACCGAAGACTCCACCTCTGTTGAGGAAACTATCCCGGAAGTGAGCACAGAAGAAGAAAGCACGACAGCTGAATAGTAAATTAAATGAGGAAATGAGGAGAATTTGATGGAGGATCTTTATCAATTTGACCAGGAATATCGTGATCACATATCGACAGTAGATGCCAGGGGAAAAAGAGTATGGATTTTCCCGAAAAAACCTAAAGGAAAATATCACACACTACGGGCAATAGTAGCCATCTTCTTATTGGTCATACTGTTTAGTATGCCTTTTATTCAGGTTGACGGGCATCAATTCATTCTTTTTAACATCATTGACAGAAAGTTCATCCTTTTTGGAACACCTTTCTGGCCACAGGATTTTCACCTGATCGTTTTGGCCTTTATCTCGTTGGTGTTGTTTATTGTATTGTTTACTGTGATCTATGGTCGTGTATGGTGTGGTTGGGCATGTCCACAGACTATTTTCATGGAGATGGTTTTCCGGAAGATCGAGTATTGGATAGAAGGTGATGCCAACAAACAGAGGAAACTGGACAAAATGCCCTGGAATGGCGAGAAGATATTTAAAAGAGGATTAAAACAGGTCATCTTTTTTACTATTGCCCTGATAATCTCTCATTTATTCATGGCATATATCATTGGTGTTGACCAGGTTAAAGAAATTGTCACTCAGTCACCGATGAATCATCTTGCAGGTTTTGCCGGGCTTATGCTGTTTACCTTTCTGTTTTACTTAGTTTTTGCCAATCTCAGGGAACAGGTATGTATAGCTTTATGTCCATATGGAAGATTGCAAGGTGTATTTGTAGGGAAAAGTACCATAGCCGTAATGTACGACTGGCTAAGGGGAGAACCCAGAGGCAGAATAAGGAAGAATAAGGATGCAAAGGAAGATAGCAAAGGTGATTGCATAGACTGTAAGATGTGTGTTCATGTTTGTCCAACCGGCATCGATATCAGGAATGGCACACAGCTTGAATGCATCAACTGTACGGCCTGTATGGATGCCTGTGACGATGTAATGAAGAAGGTGAACCGACCAGAAGGCCTGATCAGGCTTGCTTCCTATCAAAGCATTAAAGAAGGGGTAAAAAACCTTTTCACCACCCGGGTTATAGGATACAGTATTGTACTGATATTTTTGGTTGGATTACAGATTTACCTGTTGACCACACGGGAACCCGTTGAAACAACCGTTGTCAGAGTACCCGGCATGTTGTACCAGGAGCAGGAAAATAACAGGATCAGTAATCTTTATAATATTCAATTCGTTAATAAAACGTTTGAAGATATAACGCTTGAAGTGAGGTTGAAGGACTTTGAGGACGGGGAAATAAAACGTGTTGGCGGCGAAGTGCTTTCGGTTCCTTCCAATGAAAACCTGAAGGGGGTGTTTTTCATTGAGCTTCCAAAGGCAGCCCTGAACAAAACCAAAACGAACCTGGTTATTGAGGTACTGGTAAATGATGAAGTAATTGATGAGGTTAAAACGAATTTCCTGGGGCCTATCGTCCTACAATAGAATAATTTAGTTTTGAAACAGATATGAATTGGGGCTGGAAAATATTTTTAATGACTGCAGGTTTCGTCCTGTTTATACTCTTTATGGTTTTCAGGGCCATGCAGCAGGATTTTCATCTGGTTTACGATGATTATTATGATAAGGAAATTAAATACCAGGGAGAGATCGATAATATTAAGAATGCCAGGAAACTCAAGGAAGGATTAAAGATCGAATATTTGCTTAGAGAGGGGAAGGTAAAATTCACTTATCCCCCGGATCATAAAAACAGCATTGAAGGGTCTATATATTTTTTCAGGCCATCTGATTCTTCACTGGATACTTCCTTCCCCATTCAATCAGGACCTGACGGGACGCAATTGATCAGTGTCGCAAGTTTAAAAAAAGGTTTATGGCAGGTCAAGGTAAATTGGGCCTATGGTAGTCAGGAATATCAGGAAGAAAAGAATTTAACCATACAATAATGATTTTGTGGACCGCTTTTATCGTAGGTTTATTTGGCAGCATGCATTGCATAGGCATGTGCGGGCCCATTACTCTTGCCTTGCCAGGATTTCAGAGTGATTTACCCAAGGTAATTTCTTCAAGAGTCTTATATAACCTGGGACGGACGATCACATATGGATTCATGGGCGCTGTTATCGGTCTTGCCGGAGAAGGTATCAGTCTGGTCGGAGCCCAACGCTGGATTTCTATTGCTTCAGGGGTATTGCTGATCGTGATCGTTCTTATTCCGGTAAGTGTTTCCTCCCGGTTTCAAATACTTAAGCCTGCCTATCATTTTACCGATTATCTGAAGAAGAAATTCGGCAAGCTTTTAAAATCCAGTTCGGTAATTTCTGTTTTTTATATCGGGTTACTTAATGGATTCTTACCCTGTGGTCTGGTATATGTTGCTATGGCAGGCGCTTTGGCAACAGGATCTCTTGTTCAGGGCACTTTATATATGGTATTTTTTGGCTTGGGAACAGCTCCTTTACTATTTGCTTTTTCAGTATTTGGTCAGTTTGTAGGGGCCGGGGTAAGAAGAAAATTCAACAAAGTGATACCCGTTTTTATAGTCTTACTTGGGATTATTTTCATTCTCAGAGGTATGAACCTGGGAATACCGTATATCAGTCCGAAGCTGGGTGATGGCGGAATGCACTCGCATCAAACGGAAGAGCCTGCAACATGTCACTGACGGGATTTGATTTTTTCAATCGACCAGCATTTCCTTTATTACTAATTTCAGCTGAAGTATTTCTTTTGGTTTTAGTGTTTCAAACTTTTTTATGATTCTTTTTCTGTCAATGGTTCTGATCTGGTCTAACACAATATATCCTGTTTTATTATCATGCCTAACCTCAATCCTTGTTGGATATACCTTTTTTGAGGTGGTCATCGGAGCAATTATAATCGTGCTGATATTATGGTTCATTTCATTTGGGGAAATAACTACACATGGTCTGGTTTTTTTTATCTCGGATCCAATAGTAGGATCAAGGTTAACCAATACGATATCATATTGATTTATTGCCATTCCTCAAATGAATCATCTTCAAAAACATCATCAATAATGATTGCATCATCATCATTCAGTTGCATTTCAATAAACTTCTCAGTCCAATTTTTTCTTGGAGTATCAACAGCCTTTATGATGATCCTTTCCTCTTCAAAGATCAATTCAATTTCATCTTTGATGTTATATCTTTCCAGAATCGATTTACTTAATCTCAATCCCTTTGAATTCCCTATTTTTATAATACGCTGTTTCATAATTGATTTATGTAATTACAATGTTATTACATATTTTAAAGATAATCAATAAAACAAAAGAAAATATTCATTACAATTACACAATCAGATCTGTTTATTCTCGGTAACTTCTGTTAGGATAAAATAAGCCTCCCCAGGCGGTACCCGGCCAATAAAAAAGCCTTTCCGTATAATTCAGGATAGTTAATTCCATTATAAATAGCCCCAACTGAGCTGGATTCGGGTAAGTTCCAATAAAAAAGCCCCACCGAGCTGGATTCGGGTAAGTTCCAATAAAAAAGCCCGACTGAACTGGATTCGGGTAAGTTCCAATAAAAAAGCCCCACCGTAATTGATGAGGCTTTAA
>CBDUBA010000064.1:0-24684 GCA_965365275.1 uncultured Cyclobacteriaceae bacterium
ATTGTTGCAACAACTGTCAACGTTTTCATAACCTGGTTCATCCTATGCCCCTGATAGGAGAAAAACAGGTTTTCCCCACTTTCGAGTTTCTGTACAAGCGCATTTACAGAATCGATAAGGAATAAACAATGATCTTTAATATCAAAAAAATACTTTTTATGTTTTTGATCAATGAAATCAGACATCTCACTTTCAAGTTGCAAGATGGATTCCTTCAGAGGCGTAATGCTGACTTTCACATTGAATAATTCTTCCTTGAATTGTTCAATTTTATGTATGGCACCAGGACCTGGATCAGAATCTTCTTCCAGTTTAATAACTTTATTTATGCGTTTTTCTATCGATTCTATGGTCTCAGCAAAGTTATCCATGATCGATTCAAGCAATAAGTAGAGTAAAAAATCGGAGCCTCTTTCCCTTGATATCCCCTTATACTCCCTGATTCTTTGCCTGATGTGTTCAAAGTGGTCCCCTTTCTTTTCCTGAAACGACATCACATAATTTCTTCCAAGGATAAAGCTGATCTGTTCAGTTTTTAATTGATCACCCTCTTGTGGTAAGGTTGATTTTATGGAAAAGAATAAATAATCTTCAAATTCCTGCAATTTTGGTCGCTGGGTAGTATCCAGAATATCCTGAATTACCAGTTTATGGATATTCATTTTTTGGCAACTGGACTGAATTATATTAACATCATGCAGCCCATGAATATTAAGCCAGTACACCTTACCGGGGTCTTTAAAATCAACGATCTGATCAACGTTAAGATCCCTTTTTTCCAGATATTCATTTTTGTCATAAACAAACAATTGGATGCTGGTTTCATCCAAATATTGATCGCCTATAAATTCAATTTTCTTGGGATCAACTACTTTGACTCTTCTTCTTCTGATTTTCATGGAGGTCTTTTTTTTCACGAAGGATAAATATGGTAAGGATATCTCAATCCTTTCGACATCAAATCTTTAATGATTATCTATTACTAAATTTACCAACTTTTGGACTAAGTTTCATGTGACCTTTAATAATTACATGACTATTTATTAAATTAAACCTGATTAGAATAAATTTAATAACCTGTTTAAATCTTTCGAATCAATACAGACGTTAGGAAGAATATGAAGTATCTTTCTTTTCGGCAAAATAAATCGATCAATACATACTATGAAGAATTTGTTGTGTGTGTTATCCTTGTCAGATACTGACCGGTATACAATAAAATATACAGCCCAACTGGCGCGATTATCCGGCGCGGAAAATCTATTTGTTAATTTTATCAATGAGGATCACAGCCTTCCCGATTATTTCAAGAATGTATATCTTTCATCTACCACTCACGAGAATCAGGCTGTCATTAAAAAACTTAGAGATGATATTTTAACGATTCATACGAGTGATATAAATTCTAAAGTGCACTTTAATGTATTCGAAAAAGGAAATATTGTAGATGGTTGTCTGCGGTTTATACTGGAAAATGAGATTGATCTTGTCATTTATAAAAAAAATACAGAAATCCGAGACTCGATTTCATTTGCTAAAAAACTGGCAAGGCGGGCTACATGTACTACTTTATTTATAACGGAGAATCATACATCATTCAATAAGTTACTCGTTCCAACTGATTTTTCCGTACAATCAAAGAAAGCAATAGAACAGGCACTCCAATTTGCCCAACTCGCTTCAATCAAGGAAATAAGTCTATTGCATATTATCGAAACATCTTCTACTCATATACTAAAAAGCTCAGATCCCAAGAAATTTATCGGTTTATTAAAAGAAACTGTCACGAAGGAATTGGATAAAGTACTAGATACCATCGATACAAAAGACGTAAACATCGACAGGATCATTGAGATCAGTGACACTATTGAATCCGGGATACAACAAGTATGCCGGGAGAAGAAAATTGACCTGCTTGTGATCGCAGCCCGGGGTACATCATCCGGTGTATCAATATTTTTAGGTAGTGTGGCGGAAGAGCTTATTGAAATATCGAATATACCGGTGCTTGTAGTGAAGAAAAAAGGCACTGGCACATCCGTCCTGGAAACACTTTTCAATATGTTCTAAGCTCTATACAATATTTCAATATGCATTAAGATAGCATCTCAGTGCGTAAGGTCATCAGGTAAACATACTTCCCAGGACCGTAGCCAATCCTAAAAAACTGAAAAAACCAACAATATCCGTTACTGTTGTAAGCACTATGGAAGAAGATTGAGCCGGGTCCTGACCTGCGACTTTTAATAGAATGGGTATAACTGCTCCCGAGAGTCCGGCAATGGCCATTGAGATGATCATTGAGACACCTATTACCAGGGATAAACCAATTGATTTTACCCAAATCAAAACGATCAGGGAAGTGGTCAATGCTACAGCAATACCATTGATTGTGCCCACTATTAATTCCTTTTTTGCAACTTTGAACCATTGCCCGACACGGAATTCCCGCAAGGCGAGGCCTCGGATGGTAACCGCCAGAGCCTGTGATCCTGTATTACCGGACTGACCAGCGACCACCGGTAGGAAAACCGCCAATACTGTAATTTTAGCTATGGTATCCTCAAAGATTCCAACAACTGATGCAGCTAAAAATGCCGTGGCAAGGTTAATCTCCAGCCATGGAAGTCTCTTTTTTATTGCCAGAGATGCTTTGGATAGAGCTCGTTCCTCCCTGCCTGCACCAAATATTGCCTGGACATCCTCGGTAGCATCCATCTCGGTTGCTTTCATTAAAGCTTCATATCGTATGATTCCCAAAAGTTGATTATCCAGGTCCACGACCGGAAGACTGATAATCTTGCCATCTTTAAGGAGATCGACCACCTCCTCCTGTGGAGCCATAACATGGACACTCACTGGTTTTTCCAACAGATTGGCCAGTTTCTCATCCGGCAATGAAATGGCCAGGATCTGGATAGGTACCCTTCCAATAAGCTGGTTTTCATTGTTGATCACATTAATATTGAATATTTTACGGTCCTTTTGCTCTCTCAGCTTCTCCAAAACTTCCTCAACGGTGTTTTCAGGATTAAAGACCGTAATTCTTGTGTCCATCAAAAATCCTGCGGAACCTTGAGGATAATTCATTACCTCACGAATTTCCCTGTTCAGTCTATCAGGTAATAAACCTAATTTATTTTCAGTAATATCTGGTTCCAGGCGGGAAAGCATTATGGCCCCCTGATACGGATCGATCAATCCGAATATTTTTCTGAATACATTATCATCCATAGCCTTAATAACATTGGATGCCGAATCCTGACTTAGTTTTACTAAGATCTCCTTTGACACATTAAGGGTATTGTGTTCAAAATAACTAAGTATCTCTTCTACAGGCGCTTCATTAAGGATATTTGCGACCTCGCCAGGGTATCTATTAAGATAATAGTGTAATAATGTATTTAATCCCGTTTGGTTTATTGATGTCATATTATTTGTCTTTGAAGTTCCAAAATACATCCGATGTCCCCTTTAACAAACTTGATAATCCTATCTGGAAAAGATCTCCCAGGGCTGCGCTGGTTTGATACAACTGTTTCCTGTCCCTATTTTTACTCTGTGTTTTCCTGCTAACTTTGTCTCTTTCTACAATTCCTAGAAAAACATTGTTGATGTCTACTACTGGCAGAGTTGAAATATTTGTTTCATGAAAATACTCGTTGATCAGAGTATCAATCTGTAAATTTCCCAATACACTCGGAAAATCTTTTTTCATTATGGATTTTAATAAATTATTTTCCGGAGCTGAGATCATAGATTGAAGATCGGTCATGCCTTTTAATTTATTTTCATTAGACAAAATGTATAGCTGGGAGTAAACCAGTTCCGGATTACTGCGGACTTTTTCAAGCGCCTCAGCAATTTTTATATTCAAGGGAAAGGTTAGTACATTAGGTGTTAAACATGAACCAACTGTATTATCTGGAAAACTAAGCAGTAACCGGATTGAAGCGGTGAATTCCTGATCCATAACGGATAATATCTCCCTAGTATATTTACGATCAAGGGGTCTGATTAAATTGGCCGCTATTTGCGGTGTACATTTTCCAACCAGATTTATCGCCGTGTTCAGGTCGGCTTCTTTTATTATCCTGGAAGCAATAAACCTGTCCATCGTACTTAGGATTCGGGCAATAAGGTCATCGGGAAGTCTGCTGATAAGATCAATTATTTGATCCATCTCCATCATTTCAATTAAGGACACTGCTTCTTCCGTATGATTACGAATGAAATTCTCCAGGATTTTTATATCTGATCTCATAGGCTACTGATTTTTAATTAATATCGATTTCTTTTCGATAAAATCTTTTGCCGGTATCATGATCTGCCCCGAATCAGTTTCAACTATGACTGAGGTAGGAAGAATTTTTATGATTATTCCTTTCATATCATCCATTTGGACCATATCTCCTTCCTTGTATGTCTTCTGCAGATAATAAGAACCCAGGATATTACTTATAGCGGCTTGGGCACCCAAACCAAAAGCCAGCGCGGCACCAAAAAGTAAGGCCCCTAATACTATTCCCAGGATGATGACAATTAGTAAAATATCAATTCCAATTTGATCGATTGCGATAAGTATTGATACGGTCAGGAAGACATACCTTATAAGATTACCTAGTTGACTTGCATTGACAAATCCTGATTTAGAAGATGCGGATGCGACCAGATCACCAACTAATTTCCCAACGATCATACCTACAAAAACGATAATTATGCCTGCCAGAATATTGGGCAGGTAAGTAATTAAGCCGTTAAACCACACGGTCAATACCGGAAAGTCCAGTATGTGGGTTACGAGGGCAATAGTGAGGACGATAACAAACCAGTATATTGTTCTGGAGATTAACATTGAAGTACTTTTCAAGTCTACTCCGAGTGACCGATTATTTAGGTTGTTATTGATCTTCCTATCCAGATAATACAAGAATTTCTTAACCAGCCTTTTAAGGATCCAGGCGATGAGCAGACCAATAATGAATACCAGGATGGCCAGAAGTATATCAGGCGCAAGTTCCTTGATTTTATCAACCATACTATACAATGACTGACGTATTGTTTCGATGAATGAATCCGATTCCATAGGGTATGATTTATTTAAAAGCGGTAAAAATGTATCCTTTTTTTAACCATAAAACAAGGAATTCCCAGGCTTTAATACCTGGCAAAATCTAAATATCAGTTTTAAGGATTAAAAAATCATATTTAAGAGGATAAGAACGATTGTATAAAAAAATGAAATTTCTGGCAAGATTATAATAGTATTGATGTGAACTGTGATTTATTATTTTTAAGTTCATAGATAGAAAAATTGAGATATATGACACCTAAGATTGATGAAGATATCATAAGGAAGTGTTTTAATGAGTTGATCTCACTTCACGACAAGGCAATCAAACTTGAAAATGAATATCAGGAGGAATTAAAAAGCATTGCCGAAAATCAACGGATGAGTGCAAAAAACCTGATCCATTACCTCGCCGTAAGGCAAGTAGACATTCGGGATCTACAAATTGAATTGGGCTATCTTGGATTGAGTTCTCTGGGTAGATTAGAAGCACATGTGATGGCGGGGCTGAAGTCTGTTGCCTATGCTTTAAATTGCATGTCGAAAAACCAGTTTGAAATGGACAACGATTTCTATCAGTACGTTCATTTCAAGGAAGGAGATGATCAGTTAAGAGATAATACTGAAGCATTATTTGGGTCCAGGCCATTCAACCGTAACGTCAGGATTATGGTTACCCTGCCCAGTGAAGCCGGAACCAATTTTAATCTCATTTACTCATTGATTGAAGCTGGCATGAACGTAGCCAGGATCAACGCAGCCCATGACGATGAAGAGACCTGGAAAGCAATGGTTTCAAATGTTAGAAAAGCCAGTAATGATCTCAACCAGTCATGCAAGATCCTGTTTGATCTTGAGGGCCCGAAACTACGTACTGGGGATATTGCAGATGCTGAAAAGAAATCCATGGATAAAATTCCCGTGATAAAGGTTAAAATGGATGATACCCTGATAATTACTATGCCTGACCAGACAGGTCAGAAAGCAGAATTCGATGATACAGGTTCCCTGGTCAAGCCTGCCCGAATACCATGTACTTTACCTGAGGTGTTTGACCAGGTCAAATCCGGTGAAAAGATATTCTTCGATGATGGCATGATTGAGGGTATTGTTGAAGAAGTACAGGGACATCAATTGAAGCTAAGGGTAAAAAGGTGTAAGAAGAAAGGCGCTAAATTACGTGCAGACAAAGGCATCAATTTACCTGACACCGTACTCGATATACCCGCCCTTTCTTCAAAGGATCTTGATAACCTTGACTTTGCTGCTAAATATGCTGATATGATCGGTCTGTCTTTTGTCAAGGATCCCGGTGATGTCGAACAATTACAATCGGAACTTTCTAAAAGAACTAACAGAGAGGTCGGGATAATCCTGAAGATCGAAACAAAGGTGGCATTCGAGAATCTTAGCCGTTTGTTGCTGGTTGGACTTCGTAACCCCCCGCTGGGCGTAATGGTAGCCCGAGGAGACCTGGGTGTTGAAATCGGCTTTGAAAGAATGTCGGAAGTCCAGGAACAGATTTTATGGTTATGTGAAGCGGCACATGTCCCGGTAATCTGGGCGACACAGGTATTGGAACAGATGAATAAGACCGGTCTTCCTACACGTGGAGAGGTTACTGATGCAGCCATGAGTTCCAGGGCGGAATGCGTAATGCTGAATAAAGGCCCTTTTATAGTTGAAACTGTTAAATTTCTCAATAATATCCTGATGCGGATGATGGACCACAACAACAAGAAGACCCCTATGTTACGTAAACTAAAAATCTCGGAAGGAAGATGGCCTGGTAGAAGGCTTGATCAATAATAAATACTCTGAAAAAACCTCTGTTACGCAAGGTGGTGTAAGTCCTAGAGGGTAGCCATCTCGTCGTTGTCAAAATTCCTCCTGTAATAGGTCATATATTCCACTTTCCTTTCCAGCGAGGCTATTACCGCATGAGCAAAATTCACTTTTTCAAACTTCTGAGCACTACCCAATCCCCCCGGACTGAATACATTGATCTCCATTAATTTATCCCCTACGATGTCCAGTCCTACAAGAAACATTCCGTCCTGCACCAGTTTAGGCCGGACCATCTCGGCAAGTTTTAAGTGTTCTTCGCCTATTTCTGCCTGACGTAGTCGGCCACCCGCATGTATGTTGCTACGCATATCGTCTCCGGTTCTCACCCTTCTGAAGGCGGCATACTTTCCCTTGTACTTGAGAGGTAATCCATTCATCAGGAATAAGCGGACATCCCCTTCTGCCGCTGCCGGCAGGTATTCCTGGGCAATAACATATCCATCCCTGCTCACAGCCTCCACCATCTGATTCAAATTGGAAAGGTCTTCCTTACGTACCAGAAATACATTGGACCCACCTGAGCCCTGTAAAGGCTTAAGAACAATATTTCCACCCTCTTCATTGGCAAATCTCTTAATCTCGGCCTTATCCCTGGTGATCAAAGTTCTGGGCCTTACTTCTTCGGGAAAAAGCTGAAAATACATCTTGTTCATGGCTTTTCCCAGTCCATTGGGATCGTTGAGCACGATTACCCCGTGTCGCATGGCAGCTCTGCCAAAAATGATTCCTGTTGATTGTGCCCAAGACCGGAATCCAGTATCCGTTGAGGGATCGTTTCTTAACATCAGCACATCCAGGTCATCCACGTTTATTCGCTCAGTTATCGCTTGTTTTCCCTGCAGGTGGGCAAGATAGGTCTCTGATGATTTATAATTTGGTTTTGGTACTGTTCTGGCCCGGGCGTAGATGTGTTCATCTGTGTCATAGGCAAAATCGCCTGCTCCCATCAACCAGACTTCATTGCCCCGATTGAGCGCGGCCATCGCCAATCGTGTTGTAGTATAGCCTGGTTCTTCTGTTTTAATGTCATTTACCATAAATCCTATTCGCATATTCTATATTTTTTAGTGTACAAGATCAATTACAGTTTCGATATTCTTTAATTTACTTAATTTTTCCAAAATATCCTCATTCTTCAAATATCTTGGCATTAAGGGGGCGGCATGGAGCACAGCCCTCCATTGTAATTCTTTGATTACCGGAATATGTTCCAGGGCTATTTTTCCTACAAAGAGTGGTGCAATGTCCCCTCCCTCCTTAAGGTAATCCAATAGTTGGACAAGTCCCCGTAGGTATACTGCATCCTTCGTAAGCCCCCCTCCACGAAATGTCCTTACTGTAATGGTATAGGCTGTCCGCTTATCAAAGCCATAATCATTGTTTAATACTCTAAAGGATTCTATGAAACTTGAACCTTGAATTAGAAGATCTGACGCTACTACCCTTCCTGCCAGTAACCTCAACCTAGTATGATTCAAACCACCCACAAGGTATTCCGCCATAACGGCCAGGCCTTCCTGAAGTTCCTCATATCCGGGTAATCCGCAATACAATTGCTGAAACGGTTGATGTTTCCCATTATAATAGGTCAGGACATGGGTGCCTATCTCATGCTGGATAAGTGCTTCAATCCTGGAAGGCAATATGTTTACATTATCACTAAGGAGCAGGTTTCCGGAAGCCACCATCAATCCTACAATATCGTTTCGTATTTCAACTTTGGCTTGCATCGCCGGATATATTGCCCTGTAATATTCCATTTCCTGTTCAGCTCTATTAAAAAATTGCTCGGCATTAACAAATTCCCTTTTTATGCCATTCCTTCTTCTGTGCGGGCTTAATGTATTCAGTATCTCTTCTGCCAGTCTTTTGAGTTCGGCAGATATTCCGCCATATAACTGGAGGCTACCATACAGAAATTGTGGTTGGTTCCTGTCTTCCAGCATGGTCAGCTTTCTATTGATCTCCATCCTTTTTTCGCGCAAAAGGTTGGCTATAACAGGGTCTTCAATGGATTCAATTGGTATTTCATAAAGTCTTCTCTTTAATAAAGCCGGATCTATTGGTCTCAGACGATAATATAACTCTGGTATTTTCTCGTACTTATTTCTTTTGAATATATGCCAGGCGGGATCTACATTGACGGGGGTAACAAGCAGTAAAAAATTAAACATACTGTCAATTTCAGCCAGCTGACGGTCAATTTCCCATACGGATTTTACCAGCGCCCTTTTGCCCAGCGCCTGGAAGTGCTTGGGGCGCATGGTCGTCTGTTTTCGTGCGAAGGTAAAAGCCGCCAATTTAAATGCCCTGGAAAGCCCCAGATGCAGTCTCCTCAGGGCCAGGGGGAAAATCTTACCCGTATCCTGGTTCCTGTACATCGCACCGATTTGTAAACCGACAAGATAACAGTTCGCTCTTCTGGCATCAAGAAAGGGTATAAGGGGAGACATTCCATGGGGTTTCCTGTCACTGCTGTAGACGATATTTACAGTGGATGTCAGTCTATTTACTTTTATCCTTCTTAAAGAATCCTGCAAGGTCTCTATCGTGTTGGATGGTGGTCTTGTAGGAGAGGTGATGATCCTGAATTCCGGACTATTAAGATTAGGCTCCAGGGGATTTAACTGGTTTATGGGACTACTCCATATTTCCAGAAGCAGAAAAGATCCGAAAGTATTAACCTGCGTTTCTATGATTGCATGTATCAGCCTTGTCAATCCAGCATGTTGTGATCTCGAGCCAGGAGCGATCAGGTAGGAGGCTTCCCCAATTACCAGTTTGTCAGTGCCCGGATCCTTTTTCCTCCCTGGTCGTCTGTACACTACAAGAAATGGCAAAGGTCTGTCGATGTTTAAACGACCTTCCATTGGAAGGATCCTGCGTACACGCTTACCCTCAACCAACCTGTTTTTTATTTCTTCAATAAATTCAGGCCCTATGATGTGTCTTGCAGATTTTTTAACTGGGATCGATGGAGTATTTTTACGCACACTACCTGCCATTATCTGAATAATTTTCAAGTGCTTCCTGAATACCAGGAATTGTCGAATTCAAAGCTTTGGCAATCAAATCTACCAATTCAAAATCAGCCTTTCCCGTCCATTCATCCATAAAGAATTTCTTTACCTCGATGGCCAGGGCACAACCTGAAACAGGAAAACTTTCATGGATCCATCTGGGAAAATATCCTCCCCGAAACCTGATATTCTCCCGCACATCAAGCTTCCTTCCCTGGAAGTCAAAATTACGAAGTGCATCGATAAATCTATCCACCACCGGAGCCCAATATTCCCTGTTCATGGTTCCGGTTCCCACGTTGATTTCAGGATTGAGCTCAGGGTCCTGAGGTGATTCATTTGGCCCATTTCTTCTATGGTTATAGGAATGCAAGTCAAAAACCACAAAATGTCCATAGTTTAACTCAAATTCAGAAAGAAGCTTATGAACCTCGGTATAAAAACGATCATAATATGAAACTGATTTGGCTACCTCAGATTCTGTGGGTTTTGTATTATATATCTCGAGATTCCAGGCATCTTCGGGATTAATGTACACAGCATTTTCTTTGGGGCGGTTCAGGTCGAATTCAAACCTCGATCTCAATCCTACAATCCTTGTACTTGCTATACTGGTCCATTTGCCGGTATGGGGATCTTCTTCACGTAACCTATCGAGCTCGCTTATCGACATTTTTTTAAGGAGGTCCTCGCGTACAGAATGGCCATCATGTATCGCAGCAGCTATGAGAGGGCCCTTACCCATTTCAATACGATAGATCTTTTCTTTATGGATTGACATCATTGAGGAGAATAATTAAGGTATTTTTA
Organism: uncultured Cyclobacteriaceae bacterium; assembly: GCA_965365275.1. GTDB lineage: Bacteria > Bacteroidota > Bacteroidia > Cytophagales > Cyclobacteriaceae > JAGTVG01. Next base: position 10,750 of record CBDUBA010000064.1, read on the forward strand.
TCAAAGAAAACAGGAATTAAAAAACTGAAAAAGGAGAACATAATTCTATTCTTTTTCAGTTCTCTAATGCTTTCTGATTAATATACTAATAATTTGACGATATAGAAGATAAAAAGTCACTTAATTCAACAATGAAAATTTTATTTTCGATATAGTATTATATAATTCTATCTGGATTTATTTAACTTTCTAATCTGGAGATAGTGACATTTTGAAATTCTACAAGTCTTATACATATCAAAATATAATTTTTCCCAGTAGTCGGGAATCCCTTGATGTATGCCATAAATGGAACCGGCATCCTGAATTGATAAATAAATAAAGAGCTAAATCAGATATATTGTTAAAATGATTGACAAACTGTATGATAAACTGGAAAATCTTCTTGATGATTTTATTTCCAGGCATATTGTTACTGAATGGGTAAAGGAAATTCAATCTGAATACCAGATTCTGGATAAGGTATTACAATTGACGAAATCAATCCTTTCAAAACTGGATAGTGTTTCTGGTGAAGCGGTTAATGAAACCTATCTGGAGTTTTATAATCAAATATTTGAAGTAATAAAAGATAAAGGTAAAGATCCCGGTGATAAGCGAGAAGAACCGGATTTCTCAAAATTGAATAAGGGAATAACTGAACTATTTAATGAAATTCCCCATACAATCAGGTTAGAACAATCCATGAAAAGGTTCAAAATACAACCTGGTGACCCTCTCTTAATCAAGGTATTAAAGCCAATTAAAAATGTTTCATTAAATATTTACAGAATACCCGCACGGTTTCTTAACTGGATACGGCGTGTGTTTAAAAAGAATCCGAAAGATCTGCCGGCATGGCATCATACCGTTAAACTACAATGGTTATGTGAATATCATCTTGAATACTTATTTCCCCTTGAACTGGAAAAATATAAAAACAAACTGAATGCTGATCTGACCACCATCACCTATAAAGCCCGGCAGCAACTTATAGATCAGACCACGTTTGATCTTGAGCGGTTGGACATAAGGGGTAATGTTTCTAATGATCGGGCTGAATCGATCCTTGGGACTACCAAAGACCACCTGACCGAGATCAAAACTCTGATATCCCGGATAAAGCCTGATTTATTGGAGATCGTAGACAAAAGGATCGAGGAAATAAGAAAAGATGTTTCAATTACAGGCACCATCGAATTCCCCAAAAGAAAACTGAAGCCAAAAAAGCTTGAATATTTCAGGAATAAAGTCGTAAAAAAATGGTCTTTCAATTGTAGCGGCTGGGATAACACTTTTTATTCAATATATGATGATATCCGAAGTGATGTGAAGGTCTACATCGTTCAGCAAAAACTTATTCAGGATATTGATGAGCTGGATAAGATGCAGGGATCAGATGAATACCGTTTCACCAATGATTTTACTGAGATTGAAAAAATTCTCGAGGAGACATCGAAGAAATTAAATATTGAAGATAAGAATATCCGCAAAATACTTGTTGAAGCTAAATATTCGATCAATAAACAATTAAGTCAGAATATTTTACCCCAATTATCTGAAAAAATTCACAATAAGAATATCTCAGGATTAATCGGGCAACTGGAAAACAGTTTAGGGATTCATTTGCAGGACCTTTCTGGTAATTTTAGCATCATAAAATCCGAAAATTTTTCGAGACCCCTGGAAAAAAGTGAGTTGGAAAATATTTCAATATTTGATCTTACCAACTATGAATTAATGCCAGGCCTTGAAAGAAGCCTTGGAAACATTAAAAATACCATATTCAATAAATTGGGCAATATACACGAATCTATATTGGGTCTTGATAAAATCGGAGTGTTTGCGATGGAGTCTGCTTTAACCAGTTTCGAAACTAAGGAATCTGATGAAGATGAAAGTATAAAGATGGCCCTGGAAGGTGTTGAAAGAACAAAAAATAAATTGAAACAAATCCAGAATGGACTCAATGACCTTAATCAGAATACGTATGAGGAAATAAATAAGATCATTCTAGACTTTAACAATTCACTGTCCGAATATACAATAAACGAGAATGCACTTGAGATTAAGATCAGGATTGTCAAGAGTAAAGCAATTGAACAGACCAGAGCATTACGAAAAAAGACCTTAGACAATTTAAAAAGATCTTTAAAACTTTCACTGGTTTATCTTTCCCGAGGCTTTAAGTATGTTTATCAGAAGGTGGTGTTCATCAAAAACAGTTTCCTGCTCACAGCGCCTGAACCAGTCTTATCCAGGGAAGTATCAGATTTTCTATCCTATTCAAATAATAAGATTGAAAGCCTGCCTTTCCTGTATAAAAACCTGTATAAAATTCAGCCTGTTCAGGATAAATATCTTTTCATTGGAAGAAAAAATGAGCTGAAAAAACTTACTGAAGCATATGAGAAATGGTCTTCCGGAAATTATTCTGCTACAGCATTGATAGGTGAAAAGTGGGGAGGACTTACTTCCCTGATCTCTCATTTTACGGCAACAGCGGATCTAAAACAAAAGATTATCCGGATCTCTGTTACCGGCAGACTGCATGATGAAAAGTCTTTTATTCAGATGATCAGTGAACAAGTAGGTCTTCAGGATGTAGACAATGTTGATGCATTGATTGAGGGCATTAACGCCCTGCCTTCTAAACAGATCTTCATTATCGAAGATATTCAAAAGATGTTTTTGAGGACTTTGCATGGTTTCGGAGCATTCAAAACATTGTTTAAAATATTGGCCGAAACAAACAGGAACATTTTCTGGCTGATAAGCTGTACCATATATGCATGGGATTTCCTGAAGAAAACATTATCCATTGAAGATTATTTCAGCAATGTAGTGATCATAGAAAATTTGAATCAGGAACAGGTTGTGGAAATTATAAAACGTAGAAATGAGATCAGTGGATTGAATGTGATTTTCGAATCCGATGAAAGTCAGAGTATCAGGAAAAAGTTAAAAGGCTTGAATGAGGAAGAACAACAGGCATTTTTATCGAAGAACTATTTCACAGCCTTATCTGACTTTTCAGAAAGCAATATTAGTCTGGCATTGTTATTCTGGCTTTTATCAACGAAAGAGATCACTGAAAACAAATTGATCATTGGATATTTTAATAAACTGGACCTGTCATTTGTTAAGGTGATAAAAATGGATAGAATCCTTGTTTTAATGGCACTTATCCTACATGACGGTCTGAATGAGATTGAACTCGCCAGGGTAAACAACATTACCGATGAGGAAGCAAAAATGAAATTGATCATGCTTCTTGAAGATGGCATCATCTATCAGCAGGAGGATCGTTACCTGGTAAATCCTCTTATCTACAGAAATGTTATCAAATTATTGAAAAGTAAAAATTTATTACAATAATGAAATTGCTAAAAATCTTCATTCTTATAGTGTTGCTCGCCCCCTTAGGCAATATTTATGTGAATGCCCAGGCAATCCCTAGTGTTCAAATCGATTCAACTGGCTTTGCCACCTATGAAAACGATACATTGGGAACAGAAAAAACCGATTCTGCTTCTGTTTCAGATAGATCATCGTTCAGGGAGAGACTTGGAGGCCCTCCAAACATAACTGAGATCATATCTATTCCAAAAATTATTTGGTCAATAGTCCTGATCATCATAGGATATCTTGGCATTCGTATAACCTCCAGGGCTGTTGAAATATTTGCTGAAAAAAACCCAAGATACAGGTTTACCATAAAAGGCGTAGTACCTATCATAAAGATCTTTGGCTGGATGTTGATTATTATTATGATCATTGCCGGTATATTCAAGCCACCCGCAGCCACGGTATTGGCTTTTGCCGCATCAATTGGTGTAGCCATAGGGTTTGCATCACAGGATATACTTAAAAATATCTTTGGTGGGATTACTATACTATTTGACAGGCCTTTCAATGTAGGTGATAAAATAGAGATTGGAAAATACTATGGTGAGGTAATGGAAATTGGATTGAGATCTACGCGGTTGGTGACGCCTGATGATTCCATGGTTACAGTTCCCAATAGCGAATTGATGAACCAGTCCCTGGCCAATTCAAACTCCGGGGAATCAAACTGCCAGGTTGTTACGGAAATCTATCTTCCCATCTCAATCGATACGGCAGAGATCCGGGAGCTGGTTCAGGAAGCTGTAAGTGTATCTAAGTATGTCTACCTCAACAAACCCATAGTTATCTTATTTTCACATGAAATAAAGGAAAAAAGATCCTATATGAAAATGAAAGTAAAGGCTTATGTTTTCGATATCAGGGATGAATTTAAATTCAAGAGCGATATGACGGAAATCATCATGCGGGAATTGGTAAAGAAAGGTATACTAAAAGAATAGTTATAAATAGCCAATTATCAATTATCTGAAGCAGATCCACTTACAGGGAGAAACAATTCTGCCGTTAACACCAAAAAAAATATAAAAATATGTACATCTGATTTTTCTGCTAACTGAATGCTTTTGTGTATTGATCAGGGCATAAACTTGAATTTTTTCAGAAATTCATCTGTTTTTACCAGAATATCTTCATCAAAATATCTGGCATACTTTTCTTCCTCAGGGCTTCCAACCCCAAGGTAATGATCACGTCCTTCCAGGGTGATTAACTCGAAATAATTTTCCAATTCCCGCATCCGGTCATTGAAAAAGAGCGCGGTATAATACATCACCATGCAATCTGCATTGCCATGAAATGCAATTACCGGCGGCATCCCACTTTTAAGATTATGGTATGGTGAAATATCCCATATCCTTTTCCTCCGTTCTGCGAGGAGGTTATCGATCCAGGCTTCCATTGTATTATAGCAACTTGAAAATAATAACAGGGCATCCGGAACAGGACTAATATCAAGGTTATCCGTTTCCTCATTAATTTCTTCAGCAAACACAGTCGACAAAGCCAACTGACCTCCTGCAGATTGCCCCCCAACTATTATTTTATCAGGATCAATCCCCAACTCATCCGCATTTTCCCGCAGCCATCTGATCGCTGACCTGGCATCCTTTACGGATTCTATTGGAGATATCTCCGGATGCGGGTAACTACCATCTGTATTTATTGACAACCTGTACTGAAAAGAAAAGGTCTTAAATCCCTTTTCTGCATACCGTTCGCATGCCCCATGAAACTCTTCAGGACTGCCATATACCCAACCACCTCCATGGAAAAAAGCAATTGCGGGATTATTTGACTCTTGTATTATCTCGGGAACATAGAAAACATCTGCGGCCAGATTTTGTCCGTTGATCTCTTTATATATCTTTTTCTCCTGGATGACTTCAAAAGTACGTCCGTTTGATTCTGAGCAGTTTAGAATAAGTACGACAAATAATAGTATGAGTTTTTTCATAAATCTGTAAATCTTTTTATGATGTGTATAATTCATTTAAATTTAGATAAAACTTCTGATATTCCAGACAAGAAATATTTTGTTATGAGAATTATCAGGCAATAAACTTTATTATTATGATAGCAAGAATATGGCATGGATGGACTTCTCCGGAAAATGCTCCGAAATATGAAAATATTTTGATTAATGAGGTCATACCATCTATTGAGGATAAAAAGATTGAGGGATTCAGAAACATCAGTGTATTAAAACGAACCTTAAAAGGTGAAATTGAATTCATAACCATAATGCGGTTTGATAACCTGGAATGTGTTAAGAAATTTATGGGAGAGAATTATAAGCAATCTTATGTGCCACAGAAAGCCAGGGAGGTCCTATCTCGATATGATACGGCGGCACAACATTATGATTTAATCGATGAAAAAAAATATTGAAAACTATTAAAACATAAACCATGCTTACTGGAATTCATTTTATTCTAACGTATACCTGCAACTTTGAATGTGATCATTGTTTTCTATACTGCAGTCCCAGGGCAACCGGTACTTTTACATTGGATCAGGTTAAAACGGTTCTTGAAGAAGCCAGAAAAATAAAAACGGTCAATACCATATGTTTTGAAGGGGGGGAATCCTTTTTATTTTATCCGCTATTGCTTGAAAGTGTTCGTTCAGCCAGCAGGAAAGGATTTAGAACAGCTATTGAGACCAACACATACTGGGCTACCACAGTAGAGGATGCAAAGATATGGTTAAGACCTTTGCAAGAGGCTGGTCTTTCATTCCTGGAGGTGAGCGATGATGCTTTTCATCATGGGGAAGAAATATCAAATTCTGCAAAGCGGGCAAAGTCAGCTGCTGAAGAATTGGGCATGAAAGTGAACTCTATATGTATTGAAAAACCCAAAGTATCAGATAGTGATAAGCAAACTAAAGGCAAACCTATATATCTTGGAGGTCCCAAGTTAAGAGGACGGGCAGTGGAAAAACTAACCGAGGGATTGCCTATACAATCCTGGAAAAATTTCAAGGAATGTCCTTTTGAAGATTTAAGGGATCCCGGAAGGGTTCATGTCGATTCCTTCGGCAATGTTCACCTGTGCCAGGGAATCAGCATGGGAAATATGTGGGACACGCCCCTATCTGAACTGGTAAAAAACTACGACCCTGATACACATCCAATCAGCCATCCACTTTTAGAAGGGGGTCCTTCACAACTCGTCCGTGCGCATAATTTATACCATAAGGATGAGTATGTAGATGCTTGCCATTTATGTTCAGAAATGTGCGCCTCTTTAATTGATACCTATCCGGATATCTTAACTCCCAGGCAAGTATATGGTCAGGATAATGATAATGCTGAATATTGATTTGATTTATGAAAATTGAAAAAGTAAATATTAAAAACAAACTGGATAAGTTTTCAGATCACTGGAATCCCAGGATAGCCGGCGAATTAAACGGGCAACATGTTAAACTGGTTAAAGCCCTGGGGGAGTTTGTCTGGCATAAACATGATCATGAAGATGAGATGTTCTTTGTTGTGAAAGGAAACCTGAAAATTGAATTCAGGGACCATGCTGTCAAGCTTGGACCCTATGAGTTTATTATTATCCCAAAAGGTGTTGAACACCGGCCGGTTGCCGGGGAGGAAGTTTCCATTATGCTTTTTGAACCTGCTGGTACTCTGAATACTGGAGATACTGTAGGCCAATATACCCGCCAGGACCTGGAAGAGATCTGACGCTATTTTAGTAGACATAAATTTTTAAATATCATGAGATTAATTACCCTGATTTTTTTAGCAGCTTCCCATTTTACCCTGGCACAAAATCCCATTGTACCTGCTGGGGTTTATATTGCTGATCCCACAGCCCGGGTCTGGGAAGATGGGAAACTTTACATCTATGGCTCCCTGGATGAAAGCACGGAATATTATTGTTCCTGGAGGCACCATGTGCTCGAAACAAGTAATTTGATCAACTGGAGGATTCACGAGAACCGTTTTGCCTCAAAAGGTGAAAACGACCAGGTCCCATACAGTGATGCACTGCTTTTTGCCCCTGATGCCATGTATAAAGATGGGACCTATTATCTGTATTATTGCCTTTCGGATATTAATGGAACAGAAGGCGTGGCGACTTCAGATAAACCGACGGGTCCTTTTACCCGTGGCCAGAAAATTGAATTAAATGGCATTGAAGAGATCGATCCGGCGGTCTTTATCGATGACGACGGCCAGGGATACTACATCTGGGGTCAATTCTCGGCAAAAATAGCCAGGTTAAAACCAAATATGAAAGAAATCGATACTTCAACCATTATCAGGGACCTGGTCACTGAAAAAGACCATTTCTTTCATGAAGGCGGGTTCATGGTAAAGAGAAACGGGATATATTATTTTATTTATGCAGATATCAGCCGAGGCAACCGGCCGACATGTATAGGTTATGCGACAAGCACCTCCCCACTGGGGCCATTTGAATATGGTGGTGTTATTATAGATAATAATTATTCGGATCCCTCAAACTGGAATAATCATGGTTCTATTGCAGAATACAAAGGGCAATGGTATGTTTTTTATCATCGGGCTACCCATAATAGCAGGATGATGCGCAAAGCATGTGTAGAACCAATACATTTTAACGAAGATGGCAGCATTGATGAGGTAGAAATGACCACACAGGGCGCAGGTCCTCCCCTGAATGCACTGGATAAACTGGAAGCCGAACGGGCCTGCCTTCTGTTTGGCAATGTCAGGATACAGGCGTTTGATAAATATAAGGAGGAGCTTGGCAGGATCAATCATAAGGATAATGTGGCCTATAAATACATCGATTTTAAAGATGGCATCAGTAGCTTCACTGTGAAAGCCAAGGCAATTAATGGGGGCAGGATTTCCATATGTCTCGATCAGCCATGGCATAGGGAGGTTGGATTCATAGACATTGCTGAGGGAGACGGAAAAACCTGGCAGGAATATACTGGAGAAATTAAAGATGTAGCTGGTGTGCATGCTTTATGGATAAATTTCTATGGTGAGGGAGAGGACCTCTTGTCACTTGACTGGATTCAATTTTCAAAATAATGCCACTTACAAGAAGAAAATTTCTAAGGAATACAGCTCTTTTATCATTGGGCGCCACCTTTTCCCAGCATGGATGCCGTATGAGAAACAAGGAGGAAACATTTTATGATCTCGATGACATCATGAATGCGGAAGTGATCGACAAAAATCTATACCCCGACCCATTAATAATTGAATCAGTCGAACTTCTCAGATACCAGAATAACTTTATCTGCAGGGTGCGGACAAAGGATGGCGCAGAGGGTATCTCGGTGAGCAACAACATGCAGATGGTATCTCTTTATCCTATTTTCATTAACCGGATACAACCATTTTTTATTGGAAAGGATGCCAGGAATATTGAATCATTGATTGAGGAAGTATACGTTTACCAAAGCAACTACAAACTTCAAAGTCTTGCCCTCTGGATCCCGGTTGCCACCATCGAATTTGCCATTCTTGATTTGCTGGGCAGGTCGGCAGGGAAATCGATTGGAGAGGTTATCGGAAAAATTAACCAGACTGAAATATCCGTTTACAGAGCCAATAATTTCAGAGGAAGGACTGCCGAGGAATCTATTGAATTAATAAAGAAAAACGTGGAGCACTCTAATGCCAGAGCACTGAAATTCAAGATCGGAGGAAGGATGTCCGCGAATAAGGATAATCCTCCAGGAAGGACCGAAGCATTGATCCCATTGATCAGAAAGACCTTTGGCGAGGATATGACCATATATGCGGATTCCAACGGTTCATACACAGTTGATGAAGCCATCAGAATAGGAAGAATACTGGAGGAAAATGCAATTGACTTTTATGAAGAACCTGTTCCATTTGACTGGTACCAGGAAACACGGGAAGTAGCCAGTTCTTTGTCTATACCCATAGCGGGTGGAGAACAGGAAGGCAGTTTACAGCAGTTTAAATGGCTGATCGAAAAAGATGCATTACAGATCGTTCAACCTGATATATTTTACTTTGGAGGAATGATCAGGTCAACACGCGTGGCCAGAATGGCTGCAAGCCTGGGGAAAGAATGCACGCCCCATATTTCAGGATCCGGGCTGGGATATCTGTACATGTTGCATTTTGTTTCCACATTAGAAATACCGGGGCCATTTCATGAGTTTAAAGGTTTTAATACAGAGATCCCTTTTGAATGTCCCACTTCTGATTTAAACAGTGCCAATGGTATGGTAAAAGTCCCTTCCGGACCGGGAGCAGGAATCGATATAGATCCTGATTTCATTGCCAGGCACAAGGTAGTTTTAGTATAAAAGATATCTTTTAATTAATTTTTCAGCTAATTTAAGGGATGCTTTCTTTAAAGAACCGAATTCATTTTTAAAATCATATTATAAAACTTTTACTATGAAGAAGAAATCATTATCCAGGAGGAGATTTATCAGGAATAGTGCAGGGCTGGGATTAACAGCAGGTGTAGGATCTGTAATTCCATCAACGGCTAAATCATATTCCCGAATTATAAAAGCTAATGAAAGGGTCAATATGGGTGTCATTGGTTGCGGGGGGATGGCCAATGCACATATGAATGCCCTGTTAGCAATGAAAGAATCCGATGACGTAGCCATAACGAGCGTTTGCGATATTTTTGATAAAAGACTGGAAGCTGCTAAAGAAAAAACCACGGCACAGGGTGTAATAAACTACCTCGACATATTGAATGATAAGGATATCGACAGTGTTCTGATCGCCACTCCTGAACATTGGCACCACAGGATGATTTTGGATGCCATTGATGCGGGAAAACATATCTACACTGAGAAACCCATGACACATACGATTGAAGAATCCAGGGCAGTCGTGGAGGCAATGAAGACAGCCAAGGTAAAACTGCAGGTTGGTGTTCAGGGGATGTCAGATGATTCTTACGCTACAGCTAACAAATATATAAAGGAAGGTGCTTTGGGAGATGTTGTAATGGCACATATCGATTATTCCAGAAATTACAAAGGCGATGATTTCTGGGCGTATGCCATCGATAATGATGCAAAACCAGGTGAAAATTTAGACTGGGAGGCCTGGCTGGGACCCGCCCCCAAGGTTGCCTGGGATCCAAGAAGATATTTCCAGTGGAGAAAATACTGGGACTATTCCGGTGGAATTGCCACGGACCTGTTTATTCACAGAATTACAAGGATCTTGAAATCTATCGACCTGAAATTCCCTGATACAGTAGTCGCTTCAGGTGGTTTATGGCATTATGAAAAAACAAGGGGTGAAATTCCTGACACCTTTAATATGATGGTTAACTATCCTGAGGGATTAACTACGCTTGTAGTATCCTCCCTGGCCAATGATACCCCCATCAGGCACCTGATCAGGGGAAACCTTGGCACCCTCGAATTTACCAGAACCGGATTTGTGATAACGCCTCAAACGGCAGTAACAGAATCGGTGATCAGTAGTACTGGTGAAAATGTGAATGAATCAGGGGAGATCGTGCATCAAAAGACCGGAGCGGAAGATGTAACACTTCATCACCGGAACCTCCTGAATGCAATACGCGAGGGAGAACCGCTCAAATGCGATCAGAACCTGGGTTATTACGGTGTAGTAGTCTGCATGATGGGTGTCCAGTCCTTCCGTGAAAATGCTTATTTACGCTGGGATAAAACAAAACAGAAGGTAATCAAAGCTTGATAAAAAATACGATAGGTACGGTCCTGTATCAAGTGGCCGTTTCACTTTTTATCATTTCTTAAAGGAATAGGGAACGGTCTCATCCAGAATGATGGCCTCATGAATGACTTCCCTGATGTTCCCGATAGATATATCTTTCAATGCTTTGAATTCTATACTGGATACCATTTTCCGACCCCTGGATTTCAATAATCCCTGCGCATTGGAAAGTTCCTTCCCGCGTGTAAAGGCCAGTTCAATAAGGCCCTTCTTCGTGGGAAAAAGATAACATACCCAGCTTTTCCGGTAGTAAAAAGGCAAATTATATTGGAATTTGGGGGTCAGGTTAAATTCTTCGGTTAAAAGACTATGGAAGAACAGCATTACTTCTTTTTGATCCCCATCAAAATTCAGAATATAATCCTCTACCTTATTCATTTCATAATTCTCCGGCCTAACTTGGTTTCTAGGAGATCACTGTTCACTCCGGCTGATTTTATGTGATTGCAAAGTTGCTGATGCCATTCAATATCCCGCCACATTCCCGTAAACTGCGGGCCACAGAAATTACTGGTTGCCACAGCAACCCATTGCCCGGTATCCGCGGCTGCGGTGCTTCCCAAGGCGCAAAGTTCCTTGATCCAGCCCCATTCAAGTCCGGGCAGGTCCTTGTAATTAACAACAGCCCAGCATTCAGAGGTCATGCAAGGTTGATTCAATGTCCGTGCAATATCTCCCAGCTGCTGTATGTAGCTGGTCAGAAGATCCTGCCAGTATTTTTTATCTGAATCATAAAGTGTATACCCCTTAGCTGCCATGGTTTCAAATCCTTTATGGCTGAAGGTGTCATCTTCAAATTCCATTTTCTGATAAAATTCGTTATTGTTGCGTTGACTCATCCAGATATGCGGTTCCAGATAATCTGCGAAAGAAACATCCTGTTCTCTCAGTTTATCAAGATCTTTTATTTCAAAAGAAATCCCTGCCGGCAGTTCCGGGAAGGCATCTTTAAAGCGTTCAATAGCTCTTTCCATCCATGTCATGGAATTACTCGTATACCATCCTCCCCAGGTTAGTTCAGGTGGATTGTTCTTGAAATATGGAGCCCAAAGGTCTCCCGGCCACTCATTACACAGATCGACATAAAATACATTGTCAAGCAATCCGTCCCGGTCAATACTCTCTATGGTCCTGATCCATTGATCGGCCATAATTTCAGGGGAAGAGATACCCATTCGAACATTTTCAACATCCTCCCGGTACCAGGAAGACAATCCAACTTTTACATGATGTTCCTTACATCTGGCGATAAACTCATTCAGTGAGGGTTGAACCTGTACCTCAATGGTCATCGGACTTCCCCAATCAAAAACAGACCATACCGGCTTTAGCCTCCATTTTTTCTCTTTCCCATTAGCTATGAGATGAGGGTAAGCATCTATACGAACAGCATTATAGCCTCGCTCTGTCAGTTCTGAAAGTGCTTTATCCCAGTCTTCATAACCAGCACCAGTCCATCTGCGCTCAAGCCAGGAAAAATCCCACATGGTAAATGCAAGTGGCTTAATTTTATTTGTAGTATTTTGTTTTCCCATTTTCCTTGTCTCTTTAAAGATCCTGTTTAAAAAAATTGAAGGCCCCATTCCTGCTATGGAGGCCGATAGTAAAAAATTTCTTCTTTTCATCTTTTTAGAATTTTTTGATTCCTACATATTCAAAAAATTTGAAGATGTTCTGGAATTCACATAAATTTTAATCATTCCTTATTGTAAATTTAAAATGATGGAAATTCATGTTCGTTTCATATTCTATAAGCCTGTTTGTCACTATTATTTCGATCAATCCGGAATATAAGTAAAAGATTCCCCGGCATTCAAATCCACAAGTACTACCTGGTCCTGGTATGCAATTTCAACCTGCTTGTTCCTGCTGGCCCGTATAACAGCTTTTTCTAATGAATTATCTTTCCAAAAAATATCCACCAATATATCCCCGCGGGCCTTTAATCCGGTTATACTGCCCTTAGCCCAGGCTTCGGGTAAGGCTGGCAACAACCTTATTCTGTCTTCTTCATGAGACTGAAGTAACATCTCGGCAATTCCTGCAGTATATCCAAAGTTTCCATCAATCTGGAAAGGAGGGTGTGCATCGAACAAGTTCTTGAATATTGACTTTTGAAACAAAAGTTGAATATGTTCATGGGCCATTTCTCCATCCATTAGTCTGGCAGCACAGTTGATCAGCCAGGCTCTGCTCCAACCTGTTCCGGCACCTCCATGATCAAGCCGGTAATCGAGGGTTTTTCTGACTGCCTGAAAAATCTCAGGCGTTCCCTCTTTGGTGATGCTTGTACCAGGATGAAATCCATACAAATGTGACATATGCCTGTGACCAGGTTCCATCTCCACATATTCCCGGTCCCACTCCAGTATCCTGCCATCGCTTCCGAGGACAAAACCTGGCCTGAGCTGTGATCTCTGATTCTGTATTGTTTCCAGGAGGTCATTTTCGATTTTAAGAATGGAGCAGGCTTTGATATAGTTGTCAAAGACTTCTGTGATCACCTGTTGATCCATGGCACTTCCAAGACAGGTAGCCACGCGCTCCTCTTTGGTATTGATATACCTGTTCTCTGGTGATGTGGATGGTGCAGATATAAGGTAACCGTCTCTTGGATCCGGTATAATCCAGTCGCTGTAAAATTGTGCTACAGCCTCAATAGCAGGGAAAGCCCGTTCTTTAAGAAATGCCATATCCCGGGTAAAGGCAAAATGTTCCCAGTAATGTTGAACCATCCAGCCACCTGCACCAAGGGAACATCCCCAATAGGCTGTTGGTGCACGCAACCAGGTGGGTGCCCAGAGATCTGTTGCATGTGGCAGGAA
>CBDUBA010000065.1:0-24476 GCA_965365275.1 uncultured Cyclobacteriaceae bacterium
TTTACCTTTTGCCTCAATTTACAGCTAACAAAATAGTTTGGATGTTGTTATCCTTATCAGAATAGAATTTATTGAATTTTGAAAAATCTTCATTTGTAATTACTAACCTGAAATCATACTTAAATTAACACAGAGAATAATGAAAAAAGTATTAATAACCCTGTCGGTCTTATTCATCATTTTCGAATTTACTAACGCCCAAACCGATTCCCTGATCTTCAGAAATGGCGATTATCTTGTGGGAGAAGTAAAGAAAATGGATAGAAATGTTGTGACGGTCGAAACTCCATACAGTGACAAGGATTTTAATATAAAGTGGAACCGGATACAGGAAATATATACCAATACCTACTTTTTAATCACTTTATCTGATGGTAGTCGATATAATGGTACGATTCACTCAAATGCACCAGGTAGAGTGAGTATAATTACTGATGATGGTGATTCTGTAGGTGTTAACCATGCTGACATAGTATATCTGGATGACCTGGACAAGGGCTTCTGGAGCCAACTATCTTTCTCCATAGATCTTGGTTTTGAAATGACCCGTTCAAATAATTTCAAGAAATTTACCACAAACACTAGACTTGGATATTCGGCTAAACGGTGGGCGCTTGATGCATATTACAGTACACTGTTCTCCAAACAAGACAATACGGATAATATCGATCGTTCAGAAGCAGGTATCAGTCATCGATATTTTCTCCCTCGAGACTGGTATACATTAGCTTCGATAGACTTCCTGATGAGTACCGAATTGAATCTTGATCTCAGGACAACCGCTAAGCTGGGTATGGGAAAATTTATTGTCCATACCAATAAATCTTATTGGGGCTTTGCGGCAGGAGGAAACTACAATAATGAACATTATTTCGCTGACTCTGTCGGTGCTGAACCCATACCGAACAGGCAAAGTATGGAGGCATTTTTGAGTACAGAATATAATATGTTCAATATTGGGGATATTGATCTCTTAACGAACCTCACAGCCTATCCCAGCTTAACTGAAAGCGGTCGATGGCGTGTGGATTTCAAAATAGAAACAAGATATGAGATGTGGTTTGATGATGATTTTTATATTAAGTTCAGCTATTCTATGAACTATGACAATCAGCCTCCTGAAAGTGCGACTGATCTCGACTATGTACTCCAAACCGGATTTGGGTGGTCGTGGTGATGTTTCTGGATCTATCCCCCGGATATTTATCGATTATAGATAGCTTCGTTGATGGAATTGGAATTCACTGCGGTGTAAATTACAATTTCCAGTTCATCGCATAGATTAATATTATTTACAATTACATTTTCAGGGACCTGGAGCAAAACTGGAGAGAAGTTCATGATTCCTTTTATGCCGGCATCCACGAGTATGGTACAGACCTCCTGGGCAGATATGGATGGGACTGCCATGATGGCTACCTGGATATTATTTGTCCTGATGTATTCATCCATACTTCGCATATCATATACTGGGACATTATATGTTTTTTTTATCTTCACCGGATCTATGTCAAAACCTGCAACGATATACTGCCTTCGCTCTGTAAATCCACATTCATAATGTGATAAAGCTCTGCCTATATTTCCCATTCCAACGATTATTACCTTCTGAAGTTCATTTTTTCTGAAGATGTAATTCAACTTTTCAAGCACACTGTCAATATCATAGCCACCTTTTTTATTCCCTGTAATTTTAAAGTGTGAGAAGTCCTTTCGGATCTGTTCGGCAGATACTCCGGCTTCATGGCCAAGGTTATAGGAATACACCTTTTTGAATCCCATTTCCCGGAATTTTACCAGGCACAAACGGTATAGGAGAAGACGCTTGACGTTTTTCTTAATAAGCATAATATTGTGAATTAGGTCACATTAAATTAAATTATGATATCTTTCACACGGAATTATAATATGAATATAGTGTTATTATTATAATGTTCAAATAATCACATTAAATATTTATCTTTCAATTTGAAAATCTTCAGTATAATATCTTTTCCAGCTAGGTATAAATATGGTAATATGAACTATAAAATACGTTTTTTATGCAAAAAGAACGTAAAAAAACGAGAAAAATGTATAAAAAATTAAATTAGCAAGTGTTATTAAATAATAAAAGGTATTAAAATCACAATAAAATATTTACTAAAACTGTATAAATCAAGCTAAATATTTGTTATGAATTTAAAAATTGATTATGTTAGGATCGAAAATAATGTGATAAAATCTCATTAAAATGGAACAGATTTATCTCAAATACTGGGATAAATGTAGTCAGGGTCAAAGAAGATTATTGTTCTTCAACTGGAATAAATTAATTCCAAACTGTAAGGAAGACGAACTCTTTTTATCGGATAGACATTATTTTACTGCATTGATAGCTCGTCTTTACTTATCTTTTTTTTCACCAAGTAGCCAAATCAATACTATTATAATTTTTCCGGAAGGAGATTTTTATGGAATTCAATCCTAAAATTATGGCATTCCTCTGTAAATGGTGTTCATATACAGGTGCAGACCTGGCAGGAACATCGCGTATGGAGTATAAGCCAAACGTTCACGCTATAAGGGTTATGTGTTCAGGACGCATAGAGCCCACCTTCGTGCTAAAAGCATTTCGACAGGGAGCAGATGGAGTATTAATTTGTGGTTGTCATCCTGGTGATTGTCATTATCAGGAAGGCAATTATAAATGCCTCCGCAGATTTCATTTATTGCAAAGATATATCAAACAAATGGGCATTGAGCCGGAAAGAATCAAATTGGAATGGATCAGTGCCAGTGAGGGAAAGCAATATGCTGAGCTGGTTAACAGCTTTACTCAGACTATTACAGAACTTGGTCCGTGCCATGTGAAAGATACGATGGAAGTTTTAACCTAAATTTTTACCACCATGGCTGAAGAAAAACCCAAAATAAAAATGGCTGTTTACTGGGCCGCCGCTTGTGGGGGGTGTTGTGTGTCCGTACTGGATGTACATGAAGCGCTGTTTGATGTTGTTGCTGCCGCAGATCTTGTATTCTGGCCGATAGCGCTGGATACGAAGTATCAAGATGTTGAAGATATGTCTGATAACTTCATAGATCTTACTCTTTTCAATGGCGCCATAAGGAATAGTGAGAATGAGCATATGGCTAAAATGTTAAGACAAAAAAGTAAGATCCTTGTTGCCTACGGTAGTTGTTCACATCTGGGAGGGATACCCGGACTCGCTAACTTTACCACAAAAGAGAAGATATTTGAAAGAGTATATCATGATTCTGAGTCTACAATCAATGCTGAAAGAATTTTACCAAAGACAGAATTTGAGGCAGCAGAAGGTATACTGGATCTTCCGCAATTTTATAACGATGTAAGAACACTGGCGGATGTGGTAGAAGTAGATTATTTCATGCCAGGCTGTCCACCACAAACTGCGAGACTTGTAGAAGTCTTTACAGCAATTGTTACAGGAGCCGAACTTCCTCCTCCGGGTAGTGTGATCGGTGCTGGTGATAAAGCCCAGTGTGACGAATGCAGTCGCAAAAAAACCGAAAATAAAGGATTAAAGAAGTTTTACAGACCCTGGGAAGTAGTTGATGATGGGGAAACCTGTTTCCTGGAACAAGGCCTGCTCTGTATGGGACCGACGACACGAACAGGTTGTGATTTCCGGTGTATTGAGGGGAATGCGCCATGTAGAGGTTGTTATGGACCCACCCCTGATTCAATAGATCCGGGGGCTAAAATGATGTCAGCTATTGCCAGCGTTGTTGATGAGAAAGAACCTGCAGCAATTGATAAGGTCCTTGATGATCTTGTTGATCCGGCCGGCTATTTCTACCGTTATAGCCTGCCTTCCTCATACATAAGAAGAAAAATGTCATGAAAAAGATAACAATTGATCCAATCACAAGGCTGGAAGGCCACGGCAAAATAGAGATCTTTCTTAACGATGAAGGGGATGTCAAGAATGTATATTTCCAGGTACCTGAATTGCGTGGATTTGAGAAGTTCTGTGAAGGCCGTCCGGTTGAAGAAGTACCATATATCGTAACGAAAATCTGCGGCGTTTGTCCGGGATGCCATCATATGGCTTCTGGTAAAGCTGTTGATGCTGTATTCGGAGTAAAACCTCCACCAACAGCTCGTAAATTAAGGGAATTGTTTTATATGGCACACTTTGTACACAGCCATATTGCACATTTCTATGCGCTGGGGGCACCTGATTTTGTTGTAGGTCCTGACGCTCCCAAAGCTGAACGTAATATCCTGGGTGTTATAGGCAAGGTAGGTGTTGATATAGGTAAGGAGGTGATCAAGCAGCGAAGGATTGCTCAGGAGATCCAGGCCCTTCTGGCCGGTCATCAGACGCAGTGTATGATGAATATACCAGGTGGTGTGCGGAAAGGCCTGACAGATGAACAAAGGGATGATATTGTAAAAAATGCTGAAGGATTTATAGAGTTTGGCAAATTCTCGCTTAAGATATTCGAGGATGTTGTCCTGTCTAACGAGGCTTATGTGGATATTATCCTGAATGGGCCCTATTCCCTGAAACTTCATTCTATGGGCTTGGTGGACGACAAAAATAAGGTGAATTTCTATGACGGAAAGGTTAGAGTTGTCGATACGAAAGGGGAGGAACTTCACAAATATGCACCGGCCGATTACCGCGATTATGTAGCCGAGCATGTAGAACCCTGGAGTTACCTGAAGTTTCCGTACCTGAAGAAAATCGGATGGAAGGGATTTATCGATGGACAGGATTCAAGTGTGTATCATGCTACACCCTTATCCAGGCTGAACGCTGCAGACGGAATGGCCACACCATTGGCTCAGAAAGAATATGAGCGTATGTATGGTGTGCTTGGTGGTAAACCGGTCCATAATACACTGGCCATGCACTGGGCGAGGTTGGTTGAATTGCTTTATTCGGCTGAGCATTGCCTTGAACTGGCACAGGACCCTGAAATAACTGGAAATGAATTAAGAACGCCAATCGATAATATCGTCGGAGAAGGGGTTGATACGGTGGAAGCCCAGAGAGGAACACTTACCCATCATTATTGGACCGATGACAAAGGCGTGGTAACAAAGGTCAATATTATCGTTGGAACAACCAATAATAACGCGGCCATCAATATGTCGATTAAAAAAGCTGCCCAGGGACTGATAAAGAAAGGTACAGTGGTCTCTGACGGTATACTCAATATGATCGAAATGGCTTTCCGTGCTTATGATCCTTGTTTTTCATGCGCAACACACAGTCTTCCTGGCGATATGCCAATGATTGTTGAAATAAAAGATGCAGATGGTGAATTACTGCAAAGGATAAAAAGAGATTAAAACACTGAAAAAAAATATATTATTATGCGAACGGGAGTATTTTTCTGCCAGGTCGATGATCAATGGAATATTGACATTGACGCAATAGCAAAATATACATTAAACCTTCCGGAAGTCGAATCAGTACAGAATCTTGGCATACTGCCGCAAATTGACTTGGACAAGCTGAGCGATAAAATTTTATCCAATAAACTGGAACGAATTGTAATTGCCGGGGACCTTCCCGGATTTTTCAAACCTGTATTTACCAAAGCCATGGCTAAGGCTGGTGGAAATACAAAAGAGGTCCGGTTGGCTTCGTTCCAGGAACATGGTGCGAAAAATGGACATACCCTCGACCGCGCTAAAGCTATTGTGGCTTGTGCCTCTATGGGTGTTCCATTCTCTTTGGCTGCTGTTCCCGGTGGAAATCCGGTTAATCACTCGACTTTAGTCATTGGAGCTGGTATTGCCGGGATCCAGGCTTCCCTGGAAATAGCAAATGCCGGGAAACAGGTTTACCTGGTCGAGCAAAGTGGAACGATAGGAGGTCATATGGCCATGTTTGATAAAACCTTTCCAACACTCGACTGTGCTGCCTGTATCCTTACACCTAAAATGGTGGATGTGGGCCAACATGAGCTGATCAAGCTGATGACCCTCTCAAAAGTTGTTTCCGTAAGTGGAAAACCAGGGGCTTACCGGGTTAAGATCAAACATAAAGCCAGGAGAGTGGATATAGATTCATGTGTAGCCTGTGGGCTATGTGTGGATGCCTGTCCTGTAAAGGTTAAGAGCGAATTTGATGCTGGGATATCAATTCGAAAGGCCATATATATACCCTTCCCCCAGGCGGTACCAAATGCTTATCTCGTTGATGAGGCAAACTGCAGGTATGTTCTGTCAGAGGGACAGAAATGTGCTGTCTGTGAAAGAAAATGTCCTAAAGATTGTATCATACTGGATGAGAAAGACAGTTCTTCGGATATTGAGGTGGGAAATATCATTATCGCAACTGGTTATGAGCTGCTGGATGTGAGCCAGATCGATCAATATGGATATGGTAAATTCCCCAATGTGCTCACTTCTCTCGAATTTGAACGTCTAACCAATGCATCGGGATCTACCGGTGGAAAGATTGTTTGCAAAACGAAACAGTATAACCGGAAGACCAAACAGGATGAGTGGATATTTTCCCCGGAGGGGATGCCGCCCAGAAATGTAGCGATTATCCACTGTGTTGGTTCAAGGAATAAGAAATACAATGCGTATTGTTCCAGGGTTTGCTGCATGTATTCACTCAAGTTTGCTCACCTGATCAAAGAGAAGATCCCAAATGTGAATGTTTATGAGTTCTATATAGATATGCGTGCATTTGGTAAGGGATATGAAGAGTTTGCTGAACGCATCAAGGCTGAAGGAACCCATGTGATCCGGGGACACTCCGCGGATGTTTCAATGGTTAGTGAACAAATGAAGGTCAGAGGAGAAGATATACTGAATGATAAATTGGTCGAATTCGATGTCGATATGGTCGTCCTGGCAGTTGGACTTGTTCCATCTCCCGGAACGGAAGCCCTGACCAGGATGCTCGGAATAAGCAAAGATAAAGATGGATGGTTATCCGAGTTGGATTATAATGGAAATCCGACGGATACAGATAAGGGGGGTGTTTATGTAGCAGGGATGTGCCAGGCACCAAAGGATATTCCGGATACTGTCGCACAGGCGTCTGCTGTTGCTGCCGGCGTTTTAGGCAGCTTAACCAACGAAAAAGGGATAGGCAGCATGAGCAGCCTTTCCCTAAGTGAAATTGAAGAAAAAGCTAAAACTGTTCATACCTTATAAGGAGGTTATTATGGCTATTAGAGTAAATCCAAGTTATATAGATGTTCTCGATAAATTCGGAGCAGAGGATGTACAATTGTGTTATCAGTGTGGAGATTGTTCTACTGTTTGTCCTCACGCAGATGATGTTTTCAAGTTCCCTCGAAAATCCATGCGGCAAATGCAGATGGGTCTGGAGGAAAGAATTGAAACCTCCCTGGAACCATGGCTTTGTTATTATTGCGGACAGTGTTCTGAACAATGCCCCAGGGAAGCAGATCCCGGAGAAACAATGATGAGTTTACGCCGGTGGTTGATATCCCGGTATGATATTACCGGTATTGCCAAACAATTCTTTAAATCAAAAACCAGTGAAATACTTACCGTGGTAGTAATTGCCCTGCTTACCGGAGTATATCTGACGTTTTATGGGTTATCAGGCGGCAACCTCGAAGTTTATGATGGAGAAGGCGCATTTCTGCCCAGCTCTTTCATTCATAACTTCGACCTGGCTATTGGTGGGATAATGGCCTTCTTTCTATTGATCGGTGCATTGCGGATGTGGTACTTTACCATGGTAAAAGGAATGCCTGAACCGGTTCCATGGTGGTTGTATATAAAAGAAATAATTGAACTCCCAATACATTTCTTCACGCAAAAGCGATATGCTGAGTGTGATGATAATAAAGACCATAAAGTGCATATGCCCTGGTTGATCCACCTTGGTTTGATGCTGGGTTATGTAATTATGCTTTTGCTGGTTATGGTATTTATTGAATCTCTGCAAGCTGGACCTGAAATTGTATGGACTGTGCATATTCCAGCTTATTTGGCAACAATAGGGTTGCTGGCCGGTACTATTTATTTTATCAGACACCGGATCAGAAAAGTTGATTATGTACAATATAAAAAATCACACAGCACAGATTGGATGTTTGTCATACTGCTGTTTATCATCGTGATAACCGGAATAGCTCAGCATATTTTGCACAGGACGGGTGTTATGGAATGGGCAAACATTATTTATGTGGTCCATTTAATGGCGGTTGTTCCCTGGTTATTAAGAATGCCTTTCAGCAAATGGTCTCACCTTTTGTACCGTCCACTGGCCATGTATTTTGCATCCATTCAAAAAGCAGCCATAATCAGGCAGCAGAAACTCGTTGATCCTTTATCAATAACATTAAAGTAGTCATGAATAAGAAAAATGAGAAAATAGGCGTATATGTCTGCAATTGTGGAACAAACATAGCTAAAGTAGTTGATGCCGAAGCTGTTGCCAGGTATGCAGCCACATTGCCAAATGTCCATCTGGCAAAGACCTACAAATATATGTGTTCCAATCCCGGACAGGAAATGATCGCTGAGGATATAAAGGAAAATGATCTCGACCGGATTGTCGTGGCTGCCTGTAGTCCAAATATGCATGAAAGGACCTTCCGTAGTGCTTTGCGTATGGCCGGGCTTAACCAGTATATGCTTGAAATGGCTAATATCAGGGAACAATGCAGTTGGGTCCATACAGACCGAAAGGCGGCAACGGAAAAGGCTATGGCCCTGGTAAGCGGTGCCGTTCAACGTGTATTGAGACATGAAGCGCTGGAGAGTATGTCTGTTGATATGAATCCCAGTGTTTTAATCATTGGTGGAGGAATTGCCGGTATGACTGCAGCACTTGAACTGGCAGATGCCGGACATTTTGTTCATCTTGTTGAAAAGAATGATCATCTGGGAGGCAATATCGCCCGGGTTGATTTGACGGCTCCATATTATTATTCAGCGGCTGACCTTCTAAGTGAAAGGATGACCCGTACCATGGAGCATAAAAATATACAGGTTTACCTAAACTCAAAACTTAAAGAGTTATCCGGATTTGTTGGAAATTTTGCTGCAAAGATCCAGATACTTAATGGCATGCCTGAACAGGAAGCAAAACTCCAGGAAGTGGCCGTTGGAAACGTTACTGTTTGTACTGGATATAAGGAATTTGATGCTTCAAGGATAACACACTTTGGATACGGGAAATTACCCAATGTTGTTACTTCATTTGAGTTGGAGCAAATGTTGAAGGAAGGTAAGGTTGAGACAAAAGAAGGTAAAATTCCAAAATATGTGGCTATAATTCATTGTGTCGGGAGTAGAAACAAGGAGTTTCACACCTATTGTTCAAGGGTATGCTGCATGACAGCCCTGAAGTATGCCCATGAAATTAAATCGGCAAATCCTGAATGCTACGTTTCCGACGTGTATATCGATATGCATGCTTTTGGTAAAGGGCATGAGGACTTTTACCGGCAATCATCACAGGCCAAAACCCTGTTCCTGATGTATGATAAGGAAAACAGGCCTGTTATTCATAGGGCTGGCCCGAAAGACGATTGTGAAATGCTAATCGAAGTACATGAAAGATTGTCTGGCGAACACATTGAGATCCCGGCCGACCTGGTCGTTCTTATGGTGGGCATGGAAGCCCGGGAAGATTCGCATGAGATTGCTCACCTGACCAACATCAGCCAGGATAAAGAAGGTTGGTTCATTGAAAGTCATCCCAAACTGGAGCCTGTTGCGACGACAACGGACGGTGTATTTATTGCAGGCACCTGCGTGGCACCAAAGGATATACCTGATACGGTAGCCCAGGCAAGGGCAGCGGCAGCCAGGATACTGGCCAGGATTTCAAAAGGTCAGATCGAGGTTGATGCCGTGTTTGCTGAAGTGAACGAAGATGCATGCAGTGGGTGCAGGATTTGCAATGTGATGTGTCCCTACAGTGCAGTTGAATTTGATGAGGAAAAGAAAAAGAGCCATGTCATCAGTGCTTTGTGCAAAGCTTGTGGGGTTTGTGTAGCTGCCTGCCCTTCGGGAGCTATTAAAGGAAGACATTTCACAGATGAGCAGGTCTTATCTCAGATTGAAGGCATATTCAGTGATGTCAAATACGTAGAAGAACAAGTTACCATGTAATCTGAAAAGAATAAATTATCTCCATCTCCCTGACCCTGCCTTTACGGGTTTCCAGACCTGTGAGGGCGGGGTTTTACTTGAAGATCATTTTATTTACTGATTCCAGGATCTCTTTGTATATGATATCATACTTTGGGGCGATCTCATCACTGAACGCATTGGAGAAAGTTAAATCTTCAACAATTTCTATGGCAATGATGTCAATCCGGGATGGAACCGGTATATCAAGCTTTTTTGCCAGCTCCAGTGCAGTTAAAAAGGAAACATCGTGAAAACTTGAGATGTGCAATGTTTCTTTAAAGTTATCGGGGGTTAGATAATATACGGTTCCGGGAATACCATCCTTTGTTTTAATGGCATCGATGATCACAACCTGTTTATAGTCTTTGATCATTTCCAGTATTTCAAGTCCACCTGTAGCAGCAGTTAAAAAAGTGATGTTTCTATAGGTTAAGTCCCCTTGTAACCGTCTAACGATCTTCGGGCCAATAGCATCATCGGTTAATATGTCATTACCGATCCCGAGTATTAAAATGTCATTTAGCCCTTCGGACATGAGGTTTTTGATTTATTACCCATGAAATAAATCATTTGTTATCTATTATTCAATGGATTCATTTTATAAATTGCTTTTTTACAGGGAATGCACATAAATTCCCTGGATCCGTATTTTTTTAATTTAATATTCATACCATGAAATCATATTTTTATTTGCTGATCTTAATTTTCCTCATATCCTGTTCAGGAGCATCAGGTATTAAACCCACGAAATTGACTTGTGAGTATCTTGAAAATCCAGCTGTGGTGGATGTAAAGTCACCGCGCCTATCCTGGATAAACATATCTGAAGAAGGCCTCAGGGGGCAGAAACAAATGGCCTGGCAGGTCAGGGTTGCCAGCGCTAAGGATAAGCTATCTGAGCCGGATCTGTGGGATAGCCGGAAAGTCCAATCTGATCAATCGATCAGGATAGAATACGGTGGAAAAAATTTAACATCCGGCCTGGAGTGCTGGTGGCAGGTACGTACGTGGGACATTAATGATAAGGCCTCAGCTTGGAGTGAACCGGCATTCTGGAGAATGGGATTGCTGGATCCCGGTGATTGGAAAGCAGAATGGATTGGTGTGCCATGGCAGGGAGAGGAAGCACTTCCCAAACCTCCGGGCGGTCCGGATGCCATGCCAACCGAATATCCTCCGCCTGCCCCTTTGATGAGAAAGACATTCCAGATCAGTAAAGAAGTAAAATCAGCAGTTGCTTTTGTGACCGGGCTGGGTTATTTCGAATTATATATGAATGGCAAAAAGGTAGGGGATGATGTCTTGGTTCCCAACCAGACCAACTACGGAAAAAGACCTGACCTCATAAATCAAAAT
The DNA here is from genome assembly GCA_965365275.1 of uncultured Cyclobacteriaceae bacterium. Classification (GTDB taxonomy): domain Bacteria; phylum Bacteroidota; class Bacteroidia; order Cytophagales; family Cyclobacteriaceae; genus JAGTVG01. Next base: position 11,474 of record CBDUBA010000065.1, read on the forward strand.
ATACCGCTTGAAGATAATTTCAGGGATTACAAGGTTATGTATCTGGCCTATGATGTGAAGAATTTAATCGAAATAGGAGAAAATGTGGTTGGTTCCATACTGGGTAATGGGTTTTATAATGCACCGAAGTACTGGGCCGGGTCCTATGGTTCACCCCGGTTCCTGAGTCAGATTCAGATAACCTATAAGGATGGTTCAGAGGATTTGATCATTAGTGATGAATCCTGGAAAGTATCGAAAAGTGCTATTATGATGGACCTGGTTTATCATGGTGAACACTATGACGCGAGGAAAGAACAACCTGGCTGGAGCATGGCTGAGTTTGACGATAGCAATTGGGAATTGGCTATTAAACGAAAAGCCCCTTATGGCCGGCTCGTGGCACATACGGCATATCCTGATAGAATCACAAAAAAACTTCAGCCGGCAAGTATTGAACAAAAGAATGATAGCACTTACCTGGTTGATTTCGGGCTGGAGATTTCAGGATGGTTGAGATTAAATAATGTGGAAGGGCCAAGGGGCCACAAGGTAGAAATTAAATATTTAAGTAATCAATACTCCGGTGATAATACCTACATATTCAGAGGGGAAGGCCCGGAATCTTATGCAGCAAGGTTCAACTGGTTTGTATTCAGTGCAGTGGAGATCATTAACTGGCCGGGTGAATTGAGACCAGAACATTTAACTGCCGAAGCAGTGAATACCTGGATTGAAGAATCAGCTCATTTCGAATCCTCGAATCTAACATTTAACGACATCAATACAATATGGAAAAGAAGTCAGCTCGATAATATGCACGGAGGCATTGCCAGTGACTGTCCGCACCGGGAACGTGCCCCATATACGGGGGATGGGCAAGTGGCCTGCGTAACGGTCATGCATAACTTTGATGCAAGGAATTTTTACCATAAATGGATACAGGATATACTTGGAGCACAGAATGTGGAAACGGGCTATGTGCCCAATGGGGCACCATGGCAACCGGGTTGCGGAGGTGGGGTAGCCTGGGGTGCAGCCATGAACATTATGCCCTGGGAATTTTACCTGCATTACGGTTCAACAGATATCCTGGAAGATAATTATGAAGGTATGAAGGAATATATCCGGTATATGCAGACCTGGGTTGACGAGGATGGCATCATGTTCTCCCAGCGAACAGGTAAGGACGGTAGAGTATTAAGATGGTTCAATCTTGGCGAATGGGTGGCTCCAGGAGAGACTGTGCCGGATGACATGGTTCATACGTTTTATTTTTGGCGCTGTGCGGATCTTACAGCAAGAACAGCAGAAATTTTGAATCTTCCCAAAGATGCAGATTACTACAGAAAGTTGGCCTCAGAAACAAGATCAGCCTTTATGCAGAAATTCTATGATCAGGAGAACAGTACCTATGGGAAGGGGGGAGGTAATATTTTTGCATTGAAAATGGGTGTACCAGAGGAACAATATGAAGGAGTGATCAATTCTTTAAGAAAGGATATAGAGGCGAATGACAGGCATATCGATACAGGGATATTCGGAACCCAGTTTTTCTTCGAAATACTGGCGGAACACGGGATGCAGGACCTGGCTTATGAAGTTATGAATCAGCGGACGGAACCAAGTTATGGCCACTGGCTCGAATTAGGTTCCACTACAACCCGTGAACAGTGGAGTACAAGGGGATCACATAATCATCCCATGTTCGGAGGTGGACTGGTCTGGCTCTACAGGAAACTGGCAGGGATGCAGGCCGATCCTGATAATCCGGGTTATCGACATATAATTTTCAGGCCTCAGCCTGTAAATGAACTTGAATTTGTCAAATACACAAATAATACATCCTACGGTTTGGCAGGTATCAGCTGGAAAAATGAAGATGATAAATTTACCATGGGAATAACTGTTCCGGTTGGTAGTGAGGCGACAGTATATGTTCCGGCCAGGGATGAGCAGCAGGTGTATGAATCAGGTAGAGAAGCTGGTGATGTAGCTGATATTCAATTTATCGAAAAGCAGGCAGATTATGTCCTGTACAAAGTTGGAAGTGGTATTTACGAATTTGAAGTTGGCAGATAGGATTTCCCGGCAGGCGGGTAGACAAAATTGATATGAATTCCATAGATTGAAATCCTGTCGATTATTCAATAATCAGGGTCAGTTTAAATGTTAATTGAACTAATTGAAGAATTCATATTCTTTGATTAATTTCGAATACTTTTATTTTTAGTGAACTATAAACTATGATTAAACTCTACAGTAGGTTACGTCTTGGCTGGAAATTGTTCATCTGGGAAGCCGGGATCCTTTTTTCCATCGTGGTCACAGGATTATTGAATCCGAAAACTTTTCTCAATGGATGGGCACTTGAAGATACTCTCATATTTTTCTTTCTCTCTTTTATTGTCTGGTGGGGAATTGTTTTTGTAATTTTATGGATTATCGATGGATTCAGGAACGGTTGAGGATCAATCGATCAATACCCCTGGATCTCAAGATTCGTTAATCCCTTCCCTCTAGCATAATTAACCACATCGTCATATTCAGAAGTATATAAACGACGGTTTATTTCAGGGAACTCCCTTGCTTTGTACATCGGTCTATACTGAGACATAATGTTAAAATAGGTATCTTCCGGTAAATTATTGGCAATCCAGTTAATCACTTCCTTGGAACCACTAACATTGTTTGGCATAACCAAATGCCGGATCATCAACCCTTTGTACATTAAACCATCAACTGCTGGCCGGGCAATCCCAACCTGACGGTGCATTTCCAGGATTGCTTTTTTGGTTTTTTCCGGATAGGAATAGGCTTTTGATGAATATTTGCCAGCCATTGCCTTATCTGTATACTTAAAATCCGGAAGATAAATGTCTATTATACCATCCAGTATTTTTAATATCTCAGTACTTTCCCATCCGCATGTATTGTAAACCAGCGGCAATTGCAATCCCCGGGCGCTCGCTATATCCAGCGCCTTAAGGATGTGAGGAGAATAATGTGTAGGCGTAACTATGTTAATATTATGGCATCCGGTCTTTTGCAGATAAAGCATCATCCTGGCCATGGAATCAAGACTGTACCTGTTCCCACGGCCACCCTGGCTTATTTCCCAATTAATGCAGAAAACGCATCTCAAATTGCAATTGGAAAGAAAAATTGTGCCCGATCCACCCGATCCCCGAAGGGGTTTTTCTTCACCATGGTGGGGATGGTATGCTGCGATCTCAAGTCTGGCATTTGCCTGGCAGAATCCGCGTTCTCCTGATAACCTCTTTGCCCCGCATTCCCTTGGGCAAAGACAGCATTCACTCATTTTCTCCCATAATTCATCGCCCCTTTGCTTCAGTTCTCCGGACCGGTGTAAGGCAAGGTATGCTGGTTCGGATTCCTTACCAGGTTCCTTAATATTGTCCTTATTGGCATGAAATCCCGGATTTGATTTTGGGCGTCTTCGAAATACATTATCCAGCGAATGATTTATGAAAATATTGACGGATCCTAAAGCATGTAGAAAAACGGTAGATACGGATAAAAGATATCCGGACCTTAAAAAGCTCCGTCTGTTCGTTTTTTTCATGAGCTTTGAGCGAAGGTCGCGGCGGGAGCCCTGTATCAACCTTCACGGAATTTCACTATAAAATTACGAACATCGAAACCAGGATGCAATTATATTCCTGACATCAGATCTTAAAGTTAAATAAAGCAGGCATCCTGTACTCAATATAATTGTTGGTGACTTCTTTTCTAATTCATTATTTTTAAAGACCATATATCAGATTCCAAAATTCGGATCCCTAAAATGCTGATTCTTGGGATGTTAAAAGTAGCTTTCATTTCTGCTTTTAAAGAAAAATTTACTTCGAAATCAGAAGGAGAATATTAGAATTTGGTGAATGAATTATATAGTAATTTTCTAATTATCACTATCTTTAAAGCTTATGTCAAAGCAAAACCGATCAACTGCATCATCACGGCGGAAGTTAGCTGCCATCATGTTTACCGATATCGTAGGGTATACGGCTTTGATGGGCAAGGATGAAGCAACAGCCTTAAAACTTCTCAAGAAGAATCGTGAAGTGCACCGGCCATTGATCAGAAAATATCATGGTCAATGGCTCAAGGAAATGGGGGATGGGATACTGGCCAGTTTTGATTCAATATCCGATGCTGTCTATTGTGCAGGTGCTATCCAGGCTGCGGCCATGCAGGAAGATGACCTTAAATTACGAATAGGGATCCATGTTGGAGAAGTAATGGAAGATGGAAACGATGTGTTTGGTGATGGGGTCAATATTGCTTCAAGGATCGAGGCTTTGACACCACCGGGTTTAATCTGGGTTTCTGAAGCTGTGTATAAAAACATTAAAAATAAAGCAGGTATCTCAACGAGTTTTGAACAGACGGTGGAGCTTAAGAATGTAGAAGATCCGTTGAATATTTATTCAGTTAAGATTGATTTCCTGGATTCTTCTATTGAACATCCTCCCTTTCGTAAAGAATTAAGTCAGGTCAAATGGTTAAAACCGGCCATTGTTGGTTCTGTTGTGATTATTTTATTGCTTGTATTCGCCATATTCTGGATGAACACGAGGCAGAGGGATAACAATGCCGTCCTAGAACGTTCAATTGCTGTATTGCCTTTCGCTAATCTGAGCACTGATGAAGGGAATGCTCATTTTTCCATTGGTGTTCAGGAAGCTGTCCTGAACCATTTATCCAAGTTTGAGGACCTTCGTGTGATCTCCAGAAGTTCGATGGAACAATACCGGGATTCGAAACTGTCAATTCCGGAAATTGCCGAAGAAGTAGGTGTAAACTATATCCTGGAAGGGAGTGTGCAAAAAGCTGGTGACCAGGTTCGTGTTACGGTACAGCTGATCAACGGGACGAATGATGATCATATATGGGCCGACAATTATGACCGGAATATTGAAGAGATCTTCGAAGTTCAGAGTGAGATCGCCCAGAATATCGCACAGGAACTCAAGGCGATATTCAATCCTGATGTTATTGAAGTAATCGAAAAGATCCCCACTGCAAATATGGAGGCGTATGAGTATTATTTAAGGGGATTGGAGGTGCATAATATGGCTGAAGAAGAAAATGATGTAAAACAGGCCGGTTATCTCTATCAGAAAGCCATAGATATAGATCCCAATTATGCAGAACCTTATCTTGGATTAGCCCGTTGTTATGCTGACTTGCACTGGCGGCTTGATAATCATCTGGAAGTCATGGATACAATTATTTCTATCATAAATAAAGCGATAGAGCTTGACCCGGAAAATTCTGATGCCTGGTCATATAAAGGGTGGTATACTTTTTATGGATTGAATAACCTTGAGGAAGCGGAAAAGCATTATGCTAAGGCGATGGAATTAAATCCGAATAATGCGGATGTATACTTTAACCTGGCCAGGTGGGTCTACCCGAATGCCGATGAACCGGACCTGGTAAAATCCATTATGTATGCAAAAAAAGCAGCCCGGCTGATAAAGGGTGAACGTCTGGGTGAATTGTATGACGGTATTGGATATATCTATCTAAGTGTTGGAATGTATGATGAAGCGGAAGAATTTTATGAATTGGCAGCAGATATTTTGCCCAACTGGCAGGTCAATAGTGCGCAGTGGTGGCTTAATATGATCCAGGGTAACTTTAATGAAGCACTGACATATGCTGAAAAGAACGTTGAACTCTACCCGGAAAACAACCGCAGTTATCTCGAGTTGGCCAGGACCTACGCGCATATGGAGGAATATGATACAGCCCTGGTGATCTTCGATACATGGTATGATAGGTACAAGGAAGATAACCTGGATCGTTGGGAATATAGAATCTTCTCGGACGAATACAAATATGCCCTGGTCAAATCCGGCAGAGATCCTGAGAAAGGCTATCAGCAAATCAGGGATAAGATTGATTATATTGAAGATGTGTTTAAAGAGGATATTTTCAATTTCGGTGGTGGATATTTTTACGATATGGTCCGCCTGAACACCCTCCTGGGAAACAGGGAAGAAGCCTTGAAATACCTTCTAAGGATTGAAAAAGCAGGATATGCCTTTGGCAGTATAAGCTGGGCAATGGTAGATCCACTGCTGGAAGATCTGAGGGATGAACCTGAGTTTATCGCATCCATTGAAAGGGGCTGGGAAGAAAAATGGGAAATACAGGAACAGATCCGTAAAATGGAGGCCGAGGAAGACCTGATGACACTTTCCGGACGTTAATCTGGTCTCATCCCGCATGCTTTTAGTATTTCAATACATTCCAGACCTGGATGGCAACAATTTTCAGGCTCTTAATCCCTTTTATTTTCTTCAGCAATATGCCATCTGAACCTTTTATTTCCACTATCATCGGCATATCTCCGGGCAAGCTGTGGGTAGCACAGGAAAAACATGGATCGGAAGCTCTCAGATCCCTGCCTGTTATGTCTTCATCTGTGGCCAGTTCATAACATCGCTCTGCACTATATAGTAATTTTATCAGCCTGGCCCAATGCATAGAAATGGGCCGTATGGCTATGAATAAAATGGGTCATGTAAAACAGCTCCCTTAATTTCTTAGCTGTAGGAGGGGGCTCACAACCATAAACAGCATCCGTAGCTTTTCCTGAGGCCATATGATGACAACCCGGGCACACACCACATATTTTCGTTACGATCTAAGCAGCTTTTTCAACAGGTCTCCATTCCAGGAATTTTTCAAAACCCCGCAACTCAGGCACCGGAAATAAGCATTGTTAACATTTCTATCCTCATCCAGAAAGATCTCAATTTTTCCATTCCCTTCCAGCCGGGTAATAAGATCTATGGATATCTGTTTCATAAATTTATGAGGTTATGTTGTCTTCATCAAATCTTTTTACTGATAATGGCACCTGGTACGCTGTAACGATAAAAAGTACCCACAGGATCTGCCAACTCATCAATAATACGTTCAATCTCATTAGGTTCATTTGCATCGATCATGGTCGCAATGGCTGACATCATTTTAGCCCCTGGATCCGGGGATTCAGAAGAAGGTCCGTAGCATCCCCTGCAGGGTGCATTGCCTTTTATACACCTGGATCCACATCCTCCTCTGGTGGCAGGTCCCATACATAGTATACCTTGTTCAAGAAAACAGGTCTCTCCATCATCCTCAATTTCAAAAGGACGGTAGAAGTGCCTGATCACTTTCTTGTCAGACTTCTTCCGGTCACAATCATCGCACAGGGTTTTCTCAAGTGCCCCAATAACAGAACCCTTAGGGGGCAAAGCAGCACCCGTGACTATAGCCATAAATACTTCTAGCAGACGTTCGGATTGAGGTGGGCAACCAGGCATGAAATAATCTACATCCACTGCCTGATCGAGCGTTTTCACAACATCAAAGAACGTTGGCAGCTCAATTTTCCCTTCGGGTACCTTGTATTTGATCACAGGTTCAATGTGGTCCTGGTTTATGGTTGATTCTGTGGAATGGTATACCCGTTCAAAAATATCCTCTTTGGTAAACAAATTTGCCAATCCCGGGATCCCGCCCATATAGGCACAGGATCCATAGGCGACGAGTATTTTTGATTTCTGCCTTAACAGCTTTGCCATTTTATCATTTTCACTATTCCTGATCGCTCCATTAAACAAGGTTATATCAATATGGTTTTCCGGCATAGATTCGACATCTTTATATTTTATATCCAGTGCAATTGGCCAGAATACCAGATCTGCTACTTCAATAATGTTAAACAATTTTTCGTGTACATCCAGCACTGAGACACAACATCCTCCACAGGCAGCTGCCCAGTACACGGCAAGCTTGATCTTTGGTTTTGACGTATCTTTATTATCCATGATATTTAAGCATAGGTTTCCAGTTCTTTCTTCAATCTACAGGGTCCTAACTTTGAAATCGTAACGCTCATCTCGTTTGCAATATCTACGAATTTAGTGCCTTCGCTGGCACTAACCCACTCAAGACGTAATCTATCCTTTTCGATACCCATCTGCCGGAAATAACGCTGGAGAAGATGATACCTTCGCAAACATTTAAAATTTCCTTGATGGTAATGACAATCACCAGGATGACAACCACAAATCAAAACCCCGTCAGCACCTTGTCGGAAAGCTTTCATAATAAATGTGGGATCTACTCGACCTGAACACATCACCCTGACGATCCGGATATTTGCAGCATATTTCATTCTGGATGTACCGGCAAGGTCGGCCCCGGTATATGCACACCAGTTGCACAAAAAAGAAACGATGGTAGGTTTAAATTCCATGATCTTATGTTGCTGTTACTGTTTCAAATAATCCTTCAATTTGAGATAGGATCTGACTGTCTGTAAAATGCCGGCTTCGAATGGCTCCGGTTGGACAGGCTGAGCCACAGGTTCCACACCCCTTGCAGATCAGTTCATTGACAACTGAAACTGATTTTTCTTCATCAAAACTGATTGCTGAATAGGGGCATACACTGATGCAGGTCTGACACCCACAACAAATTTCTTCGTTAACAGAGGCGGTTATGCTTTCAACCTGTACTTTTCCCTTCGAGATCGTTGACAAAACCCTGGCTGCAGCAGCTCCGGCCTGGGCTACAGAGTCCGGTATATCTTTTGGCCCCTGGCAGGATCCGGCGATATAGACGCCGTCCGTAGTAGTAGCTACCGGGTCAAGTTTAGGATGTTTTTCTATGAAGAAATCATTGCCGCACATGCTGATACCGACTGTTCTGGCTACTTCCGCTGCGTCTTCCCGGCCTTCCATCCCTACCATCAGAATGACTAGGTCAGCCGGAATTTCTATGGACCTTCCGGACAACATTTCATTCATGCTGATCAGCATATCACACCTTTCCTTGATGTCTGCCTTTTTTATCTCAGGAAGGTCCTCCTTATCGTACATAAGGAACATAATATTGTCCTTCGATGTATCGGTGTACATTTCCTCACACCCTTTTCCAAATGATCTCATGTCAGTATACAGATCATAAATATGAGCATCAGGTAAAGCTGATCTGATCTGGCGGGTAAATTTCAAGGCAACCATACAACAGGTTCTGGAGCAATATTCATGGTAAGTTTTACTTCTGCTTCCTACACAATGTACAATTGCAATATGCTCAGGCTCTTTACCTTCCTTTGTCTTTATCGACCCCCCCAAAAGCATTTTTTCGAATTCAAGAGAGGTGATTACATTGGGAAGTCTTCTGTAGTCATAATTGTCGATCGCCCCTGGATCAAATGGTTTAAGACCCGTGGCTACAATAATATTTCCAAATTCCAACTCCTTTCGTTGACCATTGTTACGGTGCAATTCGGTTTTAAAATTGCCAACATAACCTGCAATTTCTGTAATTTTTGAATTAAGGAATACTTCTATATTTGGATGATTTCGAACCTGGTTAATTTTAGGTAGCAGGATTTGTTGTGCACTATCCAGATGGGGAAAAGTCAGATCAATATTGGCTATGACCCCTCCCAGCTTATCTGTTTTTTCAATGAGATATACTTTCTTGCCGGAATCAGCAATTTCCAATGCCGCAGAGAGACCAGTTATCCCGCCACCAATGACCAATGTGGCCGGATTGATATCCACAAATCGTTTTTCAAGTGCTTCATGATACCTTACCCTATGGACGGCTGCTTTTATTAGCGATTTCGCTTTTTGTGTAGCTTCGGAAGGGTCAGTATGTACCCACGAGACCTGTTCCCTGATATTTGCCATTTCAAGCATGTAAGGGTTGAGGCCTGCATTTTCAATAGCATTCCGGAAGGTCTTTTCATGTATACGAGGCGAACAGGAAGCTACGACAACATTGGTTAACTTGAGCGTATGAATATCATCAATAATAAGCTGTTGGCCAGGATCGGAGCACATATATTTATAGTCTCTGGAAATTACTACATCAGGTAATGTCCCAAGATATTTTGATACCTCTTCAACATCCACCATGGAAGAAATATTGGTGCCACACCAGCAGGTATATACTCCGATTCTTTTTTCTTCGGTATTCATTGTATCGCAGGTTGTAGTTGTCTGGCAAGTGCTTTTTTCTTTAAATTATAGAAATAGATGGCAAATGGTCTGTAAGCAAGATGTGACCATTTTGAAAAAGGCACTTCAATCATCAGCATTGGGAACAGAATCATAAGATGAATTACATAAGTATAATATGTCATCATCGGTAAACCGCTGATTCTGAATATATGTACCAGTATCCCGGTAATAGTGGTTAGCAGAAGTAAAATCAGGAAAGACCAATCCGTAAAATGTGAATATTTATTCTTTTGTGTATCTTTTTTATACCTTCCAATTAAAAAGTATAGGATACCGATGATCAATCCGAAGGTTGCATAGTAACCAAGGAGTCGCTGACCATGCCACCAGGGATATATCGAGTCTGTTTGGAACCACCCCAGGAAAACGACAATGAGGATGAACATTATCGTATAACTTGTCATGACCAGTAAATGGGTTATCCAATACGTCCTGTCCCTTTCACATTTTGAGAATTTCTTTTGGGTAAAGAAATTGATCACCAGGGACCACAGTTCTGTAATATACAATGTAAATGGGATCTTGATTTTTTTATCTTTCAGAATGATCTTGAAATACATGTTTAATATATTGGATATGAGAAAGAAACCAAGCAATCCAGCCATGATCCAGTCTCCAATTTCAATGTGTTTCCAGGGGGCAAAAGTATTGAGTTGAACACCACCTTCAGCGGTCAGTTCTTTGGTCATCGGACCATGAAAAAAGATGAAAAGAGCCATGATAATCAAGGCGAGAAAGGCCATGATCCCGAATTCCCACTTTTTCGACTTGTAGAACTTTCTGGCCAGTCCGGTCCAATCGTAGATGGTCGTTAAATATCTTCTCAGGGCCATCATCAATTCTCCCGGGTTGGCATTTCTCGGACAGGTATCGCTGCACTCCCCGCAATAATAACAAAGCCACGGATCCACATTGGATGCCAGGGAATCCTTAAGTCCCATCTGCATTTGTCTTATTCCTTTTCGGGGAAATAGTGCCTGGCTTTCGGTGAAAGGACAGATAGCGGTGCAATTACCACAATGATAACAGGCATTCCAATCGGATGCACCGTAATTTTTCATGTCTTTGATAAAATCGGGATCAACACGTTCACTCATGATCTTACCATTTTGAATTGTACAGGTAATTAAATACGGTAGCGTAAACTAAGGTAATACTGACAGTATCAATCATATGTAGTTTCATTTGAAACCAAATTATCTTTCATGTATAACTCCCTCAATTTCCCTGAGATTCTTCACATCATCCTGGAATTTTATTTTCTTAGTCAGAATGTTCTGTAATACCCTGGCAGCCGCAGCAGAACCCTGGGCTACTGAATCGGGTATGTCTTTTGGTCCCTGGCAGGCACCGGCTATGGTAATGGCCTGCCGGTGGGTTTCTGTGGGCCCAATGTTATAGTTTGCTTCCTGGAACCAGCCATTTTCATCTACCTTGAGGCCCAATTTAAGACTGATCTGTTCAGCATCAGGCTGTGCTTCCAAACCAATAGATAATATGACCATATCCACCTCTAATTCTGATAATCGACTATTAATAATATCCTCAGATCGTATAAATAACCTTTTATTTTTTTCTTCCACCCTGGCAGGAAGTCCACGGATCAAGTGAACCCCCTCCTGAACTATTCTATTTTGAAATTCCTCATATCCTTTTCCGAAGGCACGTAGATCAATGTAGAATTCATAAATCTCAGATCCGGGTAATTTTTCTTTAAGCAGATGCCCGATTTTTAAAGAATACATGCAGCATACCTTTGAACAATACGCATGGTAGTTTTGATCGCGGCTGCCTACACAATGGATAATGGCCACACTTTGAGGTGGCGCACCATTCTCCTCCAGAACCAATTTTCCATCGTCATTTCTTTTTCTGAGCATAATTTTACCGCCTGTGGGTCCTGATGCATTTACCATTCGTTCAAATTCCAGTGAGGTAAATACATTTGGGTATTTACCATAACCATATTCCTTGATTCGACCTGCATCGAATGGTTTGAATCCGGTTGCCAGGATAATATTGCCGGCATTATGTTCCAGTATCTCGTCCTTCATATTGTAATCAATGGCCTTAGGATCACAAACCTTTTCACACTCTCTGCAAATGGAACAAATCGTACAGTTCAGACATCTCTTAGCTTCAGCGATAGCTTCTTCTTCACTTAAAGTACGTTCAACCTCATTAAAAGAGGTCCTTCTTTCCTGAAGACTTATTTCAGTTGGCCGGTGTCTTTTCTCTACCTTATACTTTTGCTTCAGGTCCTCTATCTCGCTGGCTGTCAATTCAGGGATGGCCTCCTTTTCAGACATGTTTAATTCTTCATCCCGGTAATTTTGGTTAGTGTTTTTATTCAGGTAACTATCAATGGCCAATGCCGCTTTTTTACCCATGGCCATGGCTTGAACCACGGAGGAGGGACCAGATACCGCATCTCCTCCTGCATAGAATCCTGGCATATCAATAGACAGGTTGCTCTCATTGACAACCATTGTGTCCCATTTGCTGAGTTTAATTTTATCTTTTTCCAGAAAATCTACCTCCGGTTTCTGACTGGCAGCTATGATTACTGTATCTGCCTCCTGAACGAATTCTTTACCTTTTATCTCTACTGGACGCCTTCTTCCCGATTCATCCGGTTCCCCGAGTTTCATTTTTGCAAAGCGGACCGCTATGATCCTGTTATTTTTGACAATAAATTCTTTCGGGGCTGCCAGCAGGCTTATTAAAACCCCTTCTTCTCTTGCGGCTTTTACTTCCCCGGGCGTAGCAGGCATTTCATCCATGGAGCGTCGGTAGACAATACTGACAAGTTTAGCGCCCAGTCTTACGGCCACCCTGGCTGAGTCTATGGCTGTATTCCCGCCGCCAATAACAACAACTTTCTTACCTATTTGATCATTATCATCAAGGTTAACACTACGAAGGAAGTCAACACCGTGCACGACACCTTCTGCATTTTCGTT
>CBDUBA010000066.1:0-24386 GCA_965365275.1 uncultured Cyclobacteriaceae bacterium
GCCATCTCCGTTCATATCAGCTACACTGGTGCTGCTATAATTTGTCAATCCATATTCAGCAGCATCGAAGAGTTCCTTAGGATAAAATTGTGCACCCAGATCATTAATGTCGGCTGCAACGGTCAGGTTCATTGGGGATCCGGGATTTCTGTTCGTCAAATCAGGAACTGCATATATAATTCCACCGGATACCAACTCTAGATTAGGTGTTGAAGGCAAAATATTCACTGCAACCGGGGCCGAATTAACCTCTGTTTCCCAATCCCCGGTTCCCTGAGCCAATAAAACACCCGTTTCAGCAGCATGGATCTGGTTTTTATAATAAATTTCTGCACGTCCATCACCATCAAAGTCTGCAATACCCATGATACCTGGTCTGTCATCCCCCATGAATACCGCATCATAGAGAGGTACTAACTGGCCATTCTGATAAGTAAGTGCTACCAGATAATAATTTTCAGGAGGATCATTGGGTGTTTGCCTGTTACCGGCCATGGTGAAAATTTCTGCCTGGCCATCCCCATCAATATCCGCTATCAAAACCTCCAGTTCATACACATAATTTCCCTGAGGGAAAATTTTACCATCCTGACCTGTGGATCCAAAATCAGCAATAATGTCGCCTGCTTCCCAGGCTGGATCCCCACCGGATGCAATAACACGAACTTGCTTGTTCCACTTGGATGTGGCTACAACCTCAGGTATCCCGTCACCATCAAGATCACCTATAGCCATTTTTGATTGTGTATCAACTGTATTTTGTTGTGATGATTCGGTTACATCTATATAATCAAAGACATTCAGGGAATCAGGAGGCATAATGCTGCAATCGGAATCTTCCTCGCTTACAAAAGTCAATCCGTAAAAAGTAGCACATTCCCCATCATAAACATCGATCAATCCATCTCCGTCATTATCGATGCCATCATCACAGTTACAACCCCGCTCAATGCTTGCCGCGTACTGGCATTCAGGATCATTACAATCGATTAATCCATTTCCATTGTCATCAATACCGTTATTACATTCTTCCTGGCTGAATGCGAAAGAAAATGTCATAACTGATATTAGAACAAATAATAGTACTCTTAATAGCCTGGTCATACAAAAATTATCTTCCCTTACTTTCCTAAATCATCATATAGCTAGATATTAATACTAAAAACCGTTGAAGGGTAACACTCAAAATTAAAAGTATCACAATTCCCGGTTGAACATTTTTAATGGTTTTTATAGCTGATAAAAACGTTAAAAATTCAATTATACTCTGGTAATTTTACAATCCTATCTTCTACAATTACAATTTTCTAATACCATAACGTAAAAAAACCAATTATCGTATAACTGTAACGCTTCCAGTTTTAGGATTTTTGTCTTCGTAGCGGATCACATAAAAATAGGCTGTCTCTGGTAAGTCTTTTCCCTGGTAAACGGCATTCCAATCGTTGTTGTAGTTATTGCTTTCATAAACCACACTGCCTAGTCCGTTATAAATGGTGATCTCAGCACCAGGGTAGTTTTCGATGTATTCAATGATCCATTCATCATCAATGCCATCACCGTTTGGCGTGAAAACATTTCGTGGGATTACATTGATGGCATCATCTGCAATAACCCGTACTAGAACAGAGGCAGTATCAGAACATCCGACAGAATTTGTACCTGTTACAATAAAGGTTGTGGTTTCGCTCAAGGTGGCTACCGGATCAGAACTGAATGGATTATCTAATGGTTCAGCGGGTCTCCACAAATATGAATCAGCCCCTGTTGCACGTAATTGCACATCCGAATCCTCTATAATCTCATCAGGTTCCGCGGTGGCAGATATTACCGGGGTCGGCAGCATATCTATCGTCTCTGTATTTTGAGCCACACAACCATTATCGTCAGTTACAGAAAGTGTATAATCCCCCGGAGTGTTGATCGTTATGATCCTTGTAGTCTCCCCGGTACTCCATAAATACCTGTCGAAGGTTGTTGAGGAAGATAGGTTCAGGGGACTTCCTTCACATACCATTTCTTCAGATGATTTTGTGATTTCAAAAACAGGAGCAGGATTTATTGTTATGGGTGACTGAAGTGTATCCCGGCAAGTACCCTCCGTGTAGGCTACCACAAAAGTAATGGTAAATGGTCCTTCGGTTGTATAGGTATGGGTGGGATTTTCATTGTTTACAATAAAGGAACCATCCCCAAAGTCCCAGGCATAGCCAACTGACTCACCGGGTTCAAATGTTGAGCTGTTGATAAACTGCATATCATTATTCACGCATGCCGGATCAGTGGTATAAAAATCAGCAACAGGCCTGGCAATCACATTTACATCCACAGAGTTGACGCTAAAGACAGAACATGTTGTGCTTGATTGTGTGACTTCGACGGAATGCAATCCATTATCTCCCGCCTGGATGGTCGGGTTGGTTTCACCTGAGATAAGTTGTCCTTCAACATACCATTGATACGTATATCCTGCAATCTGATTTACACTTAGTTCAACAGATCCTCCCTCGCAGATCTTGGTGTTTCCATTGGCTGTGACCGTGAAGCTGGGTAAGGTGATCAGGTCAACGGTAGTGGTAGATACATTACTTGAGCAATCCCCAACGGTGACCTGCAAACTGTATACACCAGCTTTGGCCGGAGATGCATCAGGAATTGTAATATTCTGAGCGGAGGAAGTGAAATTGTTAGGCCCCTGCCAAAAATAAGTGGCCCCGGCTATAGCATCGGTAGTTAAAACAATATCAGCTCCATGACAAAAAGGTCCATTATTATAAATAACTGGGTCAGAAGGAACGCCACCCGCCCCCGGATTTACGATGACCGCATTGGATATTTCGGTACAGGTGCCAGACTGGCTTTCAGTGATCACTCTGTACACTCCTGGCTCAGTAACAATAATAGTATCCTCAACACCTGTTTTAAAGGCAACATTGTCACGATCCCAGGTGTAAGTTATTCCTATACCCTTCCCTGCTGATAAAACCTGGGAAGAGCCAGCACAAATGGTGAGCGGTCCCAATGGTTCTACAACAGGTTTATAACAATTTCCATTCCTGATAATGGACAGGGAATACTGGGGCCCTCCATTGAAAGAAGTAAAGGCAATGTCGGGTTTAGCGTCCCCATCCATATCGCCCCCTACTATGTTCCTCGAATAAAGGGTGGTTGACACGGCATGCTTAGCAAAACTAATGGATGAACCATTGCCGGTATTTTCAAAAACATTGATTGTATTTACATCCCGCAAAGCGACTAATAGATCATTGAATCCATCACCATCCATATCTGTAGCATGGACACCCCAGGGATTACCATCCGTTGACAGGATATATTCTGCAAATGATGCTGTGCTGCTATTGGCTGCAGTTAAATTTTCAAGAACAGAAACTTCATTCTGAACTGTTTTGGTGACTGCAATATCAACTTTTCCATCATTGTTGAAATCCCCAGGGGCAATACTGTTCAGGTTCCCAATAACCGAAATACTTTGAATTCCGGCAAAATTGAAATTCCCGGGGGTACTATTATTAAATCGAATAAATACATCGCTTCCAAAAAATGGACAGGTTACAAGATCTGGAAGAAGATCGCCATTAAGGTCTTCAACGATCAATCCATTCGTTGTAGACGCTCCTGTTATAGGAACAATAATGGGTGTAGGATTAAATTGAATATTCCCCCCCGTACTTGTATTCCTGAATATATTAAGGTTTTCATTATCTGTATTGGATACGATGATATCAGGTTTCCCATCAAAGTCAATATCCTTTATCTCTAGTCTTTTTGCAATTTCGTCAGTAGACAGAAAGAGCGAAAGCGCCGCTTCGAACTGAATATTCCCGGCAGTGCTAGTATTTTCAAGCACGTAAACCACATTTCTCGGATTCCCGGTTTTAGAAACTGCCAAATCTGGTAATCCATCTCCGTCAATATCACCGCAGGTAATATTTGATGTGGGAGAGGCCAGGTCAAGTTCCGGATTACTTACTCCATTTAGTTCCGTGAGATTAATAGTCTCAACTACCGAATTGTTTTCAAAGATTAAAATATCGGTATCCGTATTAACTTTTGTAGCAGCAACTTCTGATTTTCCATCACCATCAAAATCACAAAGACATAGATCGAGCAGTTCAACAGAACTTGGATAACTGATTTCCGGGTCCATAAGTGCGGGATTAAAATTGTTACCACTATAACTTAGAAAAAACTGTCCGTTGGAGCTGCCGGAAAGACCATTAGACGTATTGACCACCAGGACATTGTCGGTTGTGGTACCAGCAGGTACTTCAACTTCAATGGAATTGGTGGAGGTAGATATTATATTGCCACTAACACTTCCAAAAAATACTTTTAAATCAGCTGTATTTACCGGGAAATTATTTCCTGAAATGATGATCTTTTGATTTACCGTACCATTACCGACGCTCAGATTATTGATAACTGGTACCTGAGCATTCAGATTGAATACAATAGCAACGAAACATAATATAAAATAAAACGTCTTTCTCATCCTTCCTTATTCCCTCTTCTGTAATAAATACATTCTGAGCTTATTATGTAATCCCATTATAATACGGAAAGTATCCATGCATCTTTGAAATCCGGATTACTCCGTGTCTCTAGGACTTTCTTTCTGAAACCAATTTTAGAATCACTTCGGTAGATATATACCATCCACATTCTTTTCCGGGATACGTAACCGAATTCTGCCCGGTAACCTTCATTCCCAAGTCGGGTATAGTATTGTCTTGCTTCTGATTCCTCTTTGTATTCACCAACAATGATGTAATTGCCCTTAGGTAATTCGAAATCACTGATCCCTTCGTATACAGTTTCTGATCTTATGGTTGTGACATTGCTTAATTTTCTACCTCTGGTCATTACCAGCCTGGGATCATCATGATCACTTGTTCTCACCTCCTCCTGAACAGCTTGTTCTTCTTCCTCCTCGACAGGCTCTTCTATTTCAACTATAATTGGTGTGACAGGGGTAACCTTTGAAATGGCTTGTGTTTCTTTTTGTTGTTTTACTCTCTGGTCAGGATACACCCGGTCAGTATCAACATAGGATACAAAGATCTCCGATGAAGCGTTACTTTTCTGATTCCTTTTTCCTAAAGCAATACTCAGCTGTATCTCATGAGTACTAGCACCAATGCCTGGTAATTTTGTACTGCCTATACCATAGCTATATCCAATCATGAATTGTTTATTCAAAGTCAGGCCAAGCATAGCTGAGGCTCCATAATCCTGTCTGTACGATCCTCCAAACCATATCAAATTCCTTAAATATAATATCCCGGCTATCTCGAATTGATCAGGCATTACCTGATTAAGCCGGTAAATCACGCTTGGTTCAAAAAACATATCATCAAGTGCGAAATAGAATCGATAACTGGCATTAAATAATATCTCATCAAGGGGAGCGAAATTTCCATTCTCAAAACTTGATGTATTATTCAAATTTGGTTCAAAAAAGTTGGGGAGGGCTATACCGAACAAAAAATAACCAGTTTGAAAAGACATTCCAAAATTACCATCAAGGTATACGTTGTTATCTATAGCATCCCGAATGGCTGGATCAGAAGGATTTTCTATCTGATCAAAATCTATATTCCGAAATCCTACACCTCCTGACAATCCAAATCTCAAAGTACTCTTCGGACTGAATTGTACTGCATAGCCCACCGTGAAGGTGACAGAATTCGTTCTTAGTATACTTCTTGAATCACTATAAATTTCTGCACCTGCAGAAACACCGTATTTAATGGGCATATCAAAAGTTAAACGGGTAGTAACAGGTGCTCCATCCACCCCCACCCATTGTTGTCGGTGACTCAAGTTGAAGACAGGACGTCCTTCCAGCCCGGCATAAGAGGGATTAATCTGATAAAGATTGACAAAAAACATAGAGGAAGAGGGCGAAATCTGCGACAAAGCTTGTCCGCTATGAGTTAGGATGATTACTGCAATAATAAATACAATCCTGTTTACCATAAAAAAAACTGTTCTTCCTGCTGATTATATCCTAACAATTAATGAATCGCAACCCACTGGTTTTATATTAATGTAAAATTATTGGAAAAAGTAAATAATTACCCAATTAATATCAATTCTTAACACTTAATATTTTACTATTTTAGATTTAATTAATAATAAATACAATAATTTTTATGTTAGAAAAGTTACATTTAATAGATATGTGTTATTAATGGATAAAAAGCAATAGTACAACTATTGAAATTACTGATTCAGATAATATTAATACGCAGAGGTGTTGAAAAAATTTGTAAACCAGACTATTTTTCTTTCTATATTGAGCCTGATACTTGTTCAACTGCCAGGTTTTAAAGCTCATGCTCAGTACTTTATGGCCGGCCCGAAAATAGGGGTCCAGGCATATACTGTAAGTTATCAATTAAATTCTGCGAAAGAACAATACGATCCTAAAGTAAAGTTTGGATTTAATGCAGGTGTCGAGTTTAATATACCACTCGCTAAAAATTTTAACCTGAATCCCGAAATAAATTATACCCAGCGTGGAAGAAAAGTATATACTCAGGAAACGGGATGGACAATAAATGAAGTGCATCATTATCTCGAACTCCCACTTATTCTGAATTTTCAGGTGGAATCCCGAATAAAAAAATTGGGGCCAATTAAGAATGTCGGTCCTTTTTCATGGTTCTTTGGCATTGGCCCGAATATGAGTTACCTTTTAGGTGGTTCAGGAACCTTGCAAACCCAGGGTAATTCCCATGATTACAAGATATCCTTTGAGGGCAATGAAGGAGATTATAATTATTTAACTTTTCATGATGTAAACCGGTGGCAATGGGGGCTCGATTTCAATATAGGACTGATCTCACCGCTTAAAAACAACAAAAATCTTATAACTACATTACGCTTTACCTATGGTAATACAGCACTGGGTGAAGAAGATGGTTCTTCCATGCCTATCCTGGGATTTACTGACAATCTGAAACACAGCTACCGGGTTTTGAATCTTTCGTTCGCCTATATGTTCGGAATGGATGTTGGCTTGCTTAGAAAAGGTAAAAGTACTAAGGGCGCTAAGATCAAAACCAAAAATGTGGGAGGTAAATCCCCAAAACCGAAAAATATCAATACCTTCAAAAAGAGGAAAAATTAATTATACCTAAGGGATAAGTTCAGTGTATCACATGGATCGTGCCTCAAATAAGTAAGAGTTTTTTCCGTGCTAACACTTTCCCTTCGATCTTAATGATTAATTCCCAGGAACCTTTTTTATCAAATAAAGGTTCCCAGATTGTGTCCCCGAGAAAAAACCGGAATGGATTGCTTCTGATTTGATATTCACCGACAAATGATGGTGCTATCTCTCCTGATTTATCTTTAAATGGGGGATGATGAATTATGTATTCCAGATATCTTCCTTTCCCATGCCGGATCTCAACGATCATTCCAAATTCAACATCCAGTTGAGCCTTGACCTCTGAAGTGAGTTCCTCCAGTTCTGGCAGATCCCGACTTTTGGAATTCCACCTTGTATACTTTCCGTAACTGACGATTTCAACATCCGGGAGGTATTTATTACTTCGCTTCATCTTTCTCCATATTGAAAAATGCCCTGGATAATCCTTCCAGCCCTTGCTTTAATACTGACCTTGGACAAGCCACATTTAACCGTTGGTATCCTGAACCCTCTTCCCCAAATAATTGCCCATCGCTTAGTCCAAGCCCGGCTTCCTCAATAATGAACTTCTTAAGCTTTTTGGAATCGATTCTGGTATTGCTGAAATCCATCCAGACCAGATAGGTACCTTCGGGTTTCATAATCCTTATGTCGGGAAGGTTCTTTTGTATAAATTCCTCAAGGTAATTGATATTATCTTCAAGGTAACTCAATAATTGATCCAGCCATTCAGAACCTTTTCGATACGCAGCTTCCTGTGCATATAACCCAGAGATGTTCCCGATATTCAGGTGAAAATCATGAAGCTTATCTTTGTATATCTTTCTTTTTTTCAGGTCTGATACAATCACATATGCAGTGGCCAATCCGGCCGTGTTAAAGGTTTTACTTGATGACATGCATGTAATGGTATTTTTTGCAATATCCTCGCTTATGGACGCTGTTGGTATATGTTTGTTTCCAAACAAAACCAGGTCGGCATGGATCTCGTCAGAAACTATTAAAATATTATTCTCGAGGCAGATCTCAGCCAATGATTCCAGTTCGTTTTGTTGCCAAACCCTGCCTCCGGGGTTATGTGGACTGCATAGAAATATCATCCTGGTTCTAGGTGTGATTTTCTTTATCAGATCATTAAGATCCATCACATACTTCCCATTTTCAATTTTTAAAGGGTTGTTCAAGATATGTCTGTCATGATTTGTGATGGTCCTGAAGAAGGGAAAATATACAGGTTTCTGAATTATGACCTCATCCCCCGGGGCTGTAAAAGCATGCACCAGGATGGCCATGGACGGTACTACGGCTGGTCCCGCCACGATCCATTCTTTTCTGATATCCCACCCGTGGCGTACCCTCATCCAGTCTACTATTGCGTCATGCATTCCCGAGGGTTCAAGAGTATAACCTAAAACAGGATGATGGAGTCGGTCACGAATGGATTCAATGATAAAATCAGGGGTTTTGAAATCCATATCCGCGACCCACATGGGTAATACATCATCTTTGCCAAAAATCAGCTTTCTCAGATCATATTTGATAGAATCTGTTTCCTGCCGGTCAATTAATTCATCAAAATTGTATTTCATTCCCATAATCCGGACTTAATTCATTCAATGTTAAAAGATACGAATATAAAATAAAAAATCCCGCCTGCTGTGGATGTAGCAAGCGGGATGCGCTAAATTCCAGTTTACAAAGCTGTCCTTTAATACTCTTCAGGCAATTCTGAAAACAAGACTTTATCAGAATTTAGGAATGAAAAATCTCTCCAGGTATACTCGAGGATTGGACTGACTTTTATGGTCGGCTCCTGCTCCCGGTTATTGATCAGTAATGATCTTTTATTTACCTCAAATTCAAGATATTTTGCCAGTTCTCCATAGGAAACCATTCCATTAGTCTCCTGGATCTTCTTGAGCATATGATAAGTGAACATACCATGTTTCTTCTCCCTGTAGGCAAATGCCGTCTGGTCACCGCGTGATGCTGAGAAGACAATCAAATTACCCATGACAAAAGGCGATTTCGGTCTGATCCGTATTCCTCTTGAGGCAAGTAAACTTTCGCTTCTGGCACCGCCACTGAAACAGGCATCGAGGAATATACTTACCCGCTTTGTTTCATGGGCAGTATAGCTGTTATATATTTCTTCCAGCGAAATGGCAAAATTAAGATCAGAGGGACTGACATCCACTGGGATGATATAGGGTTCCCTGGTTTGTTCATCAGGTAGTCCATGTCCGGCATAATAAAATACAAACTCTGCATTGCCCTCATAGGCTTTAGCCAATGCACTCATTTTTGCCAGAGCCTGGTTGATCTGTCCAGCGGTAGCATCTATCAACAGTGAAATGTTTTCTCCTGGAATGCCAAATGTCTTCATAAGATACTCAGAAAAGATCCTTGCATCATGTTCAGCAAATTCTACATCTATGTTACCCTCATTCCCTAATTGATATGAACTATAGTTCTCGTTTCCAATGACCAGTGCAAATACATTTTCTTGGATAATATTATTCACAGGAATCATGTCATCGATCTCAGAAAGCACTTCTGAACTTGCTACGGGTGTAGGGAATTGTTTCATAACAGGTATCTCCAGTTCAGGAAGCGTGATATTCAAGTTACCTAATTCAGGCTTTCCATTAATAGTACTTACATAAACGCCGTGCTGATAAGCATCATAATTATACAATGATCCAAAAAGGCTTGCGGTAAATTTTGTAATGACAAATTTATCATCGTATATGGAATATTCAGGATCCATAATTTCAACAAAATTCCAGTTGTCTTTAAACCATATTGCATCTTCAATCGGTATGGGTATTAATGTAGTAATTGCCCCGGGCACGAATAATGTGAATATTTCAGCATCCGCATTATACAAACCCAGTTCAGCTTCATTCAGCTTAACATATTTCCCAGCGATCTCATTTACAGCCAGGGAAGTCTGCCTGCGTACTTCAGCCTTGCGGTTTTCTTCCGTAACTCTAAGGTAATAATCTTCGGATTTTTCAAACTCTCCTTTTAATTCCCATTGCCTGATCTTCAACTCGATAAGCTTCCTCAGTTCCTCCTCAATTGAAACCGTATTACTGACATTATTTAGGTCCTGGTAAACAGGGTTAATAATCCAATCACCGTTCTTATTTATGATGCCATAACGGCCTTCCTGCCGTACCACGGCCTGACCATTAATGAATTCTCCTGCATAGTCAAATTCTGCTTCTTTAATTGTTATACCTCGGCGATCTATATATCCCCATTTGTTATTCTCTTTCACACTGGCAAGGCCATCACTGAAGTGGTTTGCATCGGCAAACTTCAAAGGAATAACTAGGTCTCCCCGGTGATTGATATAGCCATATTTATCGCCCCTTTTTACAAGTGCGAGTCCTTCTGAAAAAGCATCAGCTTTGCTGTAACTATGCTTGATGATCCAGTTCCCATTGAAATCAATATAACCCCGCTCTCCTTTATATACCACAGAGGCCAGGCCATCCGTAAATGGTTTTGCTATATCAAACTCCTTATCGATCACCTTGTTACCTGCTTTATCAATATAGTGGAATGCATCTCCGTTATAAACAACTGCAAATCCTTCTGAAAATGAACTTACAGCATAAAATGCAGGAGTAATTACAATTGAGCCGTTCTTGTCAATAAAACCCCAGAAGTCACCAGTTTTAACACAGGCCAGGCCTTCTGAAAATGGCTTTGCTTTATCGAATTTTGGTTGGATCATCCATTGCCCTTTTCGATCAATGTATCCCCATTTGTCATAATACTGCACGCAGGCTAGACCTTGGGAATATGGAAAGGCGTTATCGAACCTCTCCCGGATGATCCAGTGTTCATTTTTGTCAATAAAACCCCACAAACCATCCTTTTGAGCTGGAATCAAATAAGTTTGTCCATGAGATGCACCGGCAAGCAGGATAAACATGACATATAGTATGGTAATTATTAATTTTTTCATTTCGATACAGTTAGGGTAATACGATTATACTGGAATTCGGAATCATATACTCTGCTGTCCTGCAGCCACTCCATAAAATCATCTTCCTCTAACATCTTGGGCAAAACATAAACATCGGCAATATTCTCAGAAGCTTTTAACAAGGGCTTCTTATATCTTTCAGTAGAAAATATTACATACAGGTCAATAAATTCCTTATCCATTGCCGTTTCCAGATATATCTCATCAACCATCAGATAAGAAAAATCATCAAAGTAATCAAAGGATTCATCGCTGGCGAAGAACATATACTCCTGATCAGCTTTTACCGGGATAGCATGAAGATATTGATCCGGCATCTCCTGATAAGGAAGAAGTCTGTAAGCCATATGGTCATCCTCGACAATATAAAGGCTCAAGTATCCATCAACGGGGCTTGAGATCTTCAAATACATTGGTGATCCACTGTTAAAGGAATAGGTTCGGCATAAATCAGTCAGACAACTTCTGGGCTCAAAACTCAAGTTAATCTGTGGTTTTACAATTTCCCGTACCATTCCTTTGATTTTACAGCTGATCCAGATCTCAGTCTCCTTACCTCTCCCCTTCCCGACGATCTTTGATTCTTCTTTATATTGTTCTTTGAGGGTTTTCAGCCAATCGCCCTTTACCAGGGTATGCCCGATAATTTTAAAATTGGCTTTTCCCTCTTCAATCATCATATCGGAATCCTGTTCAACATATGATCCAAATGCTTTATCAATTGCGTTAATCATCGCCTGCTGTTTGGCCAGTTCCATTGCCTCCTCCTTACTCATGTCAGATTCTATCCTGACCTGGGCCTCACCGGAAGTTTCCACTACCTTCTGACCGAACGCACCACAGGCGATGAATAATAATATGATAACATTTCGAACCATGTTGAATGATTGACAGTTATTAAAAGTCAAGAAGTTTATCTAACTTATCATGAAGGATCTCGGTTTCTTCCTCCAGTTTCTTTCGGATAGCTTTCTTGGCTGTTTCGATCGCAATATCTGTATTGTAACCGATACGTACTGAAGCCTCTACATTTTTATTAATCTTTTTGTAGATCTCAAACATAGTAATCACGCGCCCTATTTCCTGCGCAATAATGTTCTTTGAAGCAGCAACGGTCTTAGTAACAGAAGCAGCCTCTTCATTATTCAGCTGGCTGTTGGCGACACTGTTTTCAATCAGAGCAGCAACATTGGTCTGCACCAGGCCTGCCAATTCAAGTTTTGCCAATTCCATAGCCTGTAACTTGGCCGCGGACTGGGTTTCAGCAACAGAGTTTCCGGTAGCTACAATATAAAGAGGATATCCATCTTCATCCTCCATATACTGAAGTTCCCAGGCTTTCTCAATCTGTTTGTCCATAGGCAGGGCACCAGGAGCAACGTACCAATCCTTTCTCTTAAACCTTTTAGCTTCTTTGCGAGCCTGCTTGGCGGCTTTCTTTTTAATTTGTTTGGAAAGCTGTCGATCGGGATTTTTCGCCTGGACCACATTGCCCATTCCAGCAATAAAAATGACCAGGAACATTAACGAAATTAATGAGTGTAAACGTTTCATTTTTTAATAAATTTTGGTTATAAATCATTACAGGCAATTACTGTTCCAAAAATGAAATCATTAAACCGATTAAAATTTATCTTGGGAATGAAATAGCTATTAATAATTGATATTCAGCAAGTTACAAGAATATAAAGCTTCAAAAAAAATTGCACATATCCTTTTTTCATTTTAACTATGTATAGAATCCCACCAATTTTATAGTGTCTAAATAACTTATTAAAACCTGCAACCGGTTAAAAATGCTTGGTGATTAAACAGCTCAATCGGGAATCCTGAATTTATTATATAAGGTTATTGGTTAGAGAAAATTTCAGTACTTTTATGAAAAGTTTTAGGCAGATTTATAAAATTGATAGCAGTCAGGAATTCTGATCAGCACATGCCATAATCCTTACTAAATTTCTTAATTGAATCAGGCAGTCAGACTGTAATTTTTTTTTGAATATTATTAATGGTAAGGACACCTGGTTAAAAAGTTTATTTGATAAGATGTGATTCCGGGCTCTAATTCCAAAACAAATTAAGATAGTGAATATCTTTGCGATTCGGCTGATGAACCTAAGATTCGAAATTAAAATAGATTATATAATAAAATATGGGTCATTTGAAACGAGTCCCGGTGTGGCGGTACGCGTATCAAGTATATTAAAAAACTGAACATATGAAAGAAGTTGCATTAGGAATAGATATTGGAGGAACTTTTACAAAATTTGGATTTATTGAAAGAAGCGGAGAAGCTATTTACGATAGTTCGGTGACAACAAGCGGTCATAAGGATATCGCATCCTATCAGAAAGCTCTTGCTGAAGAGATAAAAAATTCCTTTGCCAGATTCCAGGATGATTATAAATTAGTCGGAGTAGGCATAGGAGCCCCCAATGGTAATTATTATAAAGGAACAATAGAGTTTGCTCCTAATCTGGATTGGAAGAATGTGGTCCCTTTTGTCGATATGTTTAAGGCACACTTTGACCTTCCCATGGCCCTGACCAATGATGCCAATGCCGCAGCTATTGGCGAGATGATCTATGGTTCCGCAGTTGGTATGAAGAACTTCGTAATAATTACACTGGGTACAGGATTAGGAAGCGGAATTGTTGTCAATGGAGAAGTCGTGTACGGTCATGATGGTTTTGCCGGTGAGGTAGGTCACGTACAGGTTTATGAAAATGGTCGTATGTGTGGGTGTGGTCACAGGGGTTGTTTTGAAACATATGCCTCAGCCAGTGGATTAAGAAGGACCGTGTTCGAATTATTATGCAGCGAGACCACGAGTTCTAAACTCAGAAGTGTCAGCTTTAATGATATGACTGCAAAAATGATTGCCGATGCAGCTAAGGAAGGAGATCAGATCGCTATTGAGGCTTTTAATATCACTGCAAAAATACTCGGTATGAAACTCGCAGATACAGTGGCACATACAAGCCCTGAGGCAATATTCCTGTTTGGAGGTCTTACAAATGCAGGAGATATGCTGTTTATTCCTACCCGGGAAAGTTTTGAAGAGAACTTACTAAAAGTATATAAAAATAAAATTAAGATTGTTCCATCAGGTTTACAGGAAACAAATGCAGCTGTTCTTGGTGCCAGTGCACTAGCCTGGAAAGAATTGGAGCGATAATGAAATAGATCATTTTAAATAATCATAATATGAATAATCGAAGATTTTTACCCCTTATCATTATTAGTTTCATCGTTTTATTTGCTGTAATTCTTCTGTCCTCAAGTTTGTTCCTGACGATCAGACCAGGGGAAAGAGGGGTCATATTCGACCGGTTCAGCGGTCTGAAGAAGGATAATATTTACAGTCCTGGTTTTCATGTAAAAGCACCCTGGAACGATATGATCATCTACGATGTGACAGAATCCCAGATTGAAGAGACCATGGATGTTCTTGATAAAAGTGGATTGTCCATTAAGGTAGATGTTTCCGTACGTTTTCACCCTTTTTACGAAAGAGTGGGTTACCTGCATGAAATATTCAGGGGAGATTATATTAACCGTCTCGTCATCCCGGAAGCCAGATCTACCGTAAGAAAAGTAATGGGTCGGTACACTGCCGAGGAGATCTATTCAACAAAAAGAAGTGAAGTTGAAGAATCTATCATCGTGGAAACAGAAGATATACTTAAGGAAAACTTTATTGTAATGCGGGCTCTTCTGATCCGGTCTATCAATCTGCCTGAACAGATCAAAATGGCTATCGAGAACAAACTGAAGCAGGAACAGGAAGCGCTTGCCTATCAATACCGGCTGGACCGGGAAAAAAGTGAAGCTGAAAGAAAACGTATACAGGCTGAGGGGGAAGCGACAGCAAACCAGATCATCAATAGTAGTCTTACTAACAGTCTATTAAAAATGAGAGGGATCGAAGCAACTATGAAACTTGCTGAATCCCAGAATTCCAAAGTTGTTGTTATCGGAAGTGGAAGCGACGGATTGCCATTGATACTTGGCAATAATTAATAAAATAAAAATCCCGCCAAATCAGCATAAAGCAATTAGACGGGATTTTTTTCCATTTCAATATACACTAATTCTGAGCAGCCAGTTCCCGTTGATGTACCAGTTCTTCCAGCATATCAGTAGTTAATGACTTCGGTCTTTCTATAGGATAGCCCAGAGCCCTATCCCAGATAATATTAGCCAGAACACCGATTGACCGGCCAATGCCAAAGAGAACAGTATAGAAATCATACTCTGTGACTCCATAATGCCATTGGATAACACCTGATTGGGCATCCACATTAGGCCATGGATTCTTCGCTTTACCCTGCTCAATCAATATATCAGGTGTAACTTCATAAATTAAACTGACATATTTGAAAATAAGATCATCAGGCAAATGCTTCAGACAGAATTCTCTCTGAGCAGTATATCTTGGATCGGTTTTCCTTAGAACAGCATGACCGTATCCCGGAATAACCTGACCAGATTTTAAAGTATCCCAAACGAATTGTTTCATTTCGTCTTTTGTAGGAACCTTTCCACCCATTTTCTTCATAACATCCTGTATCCATCTCAGTACCATCTCATTTGCAAGACCATGTAACGGACCTGCCAGCCCATTGATCATGGATGAAATGGAATAATACACATCAGAAAGTGCACTCGCCACCAGGTGGCCTGTATGAGCACTTACGTTTCCGCTTTCATGATCGCTATGTAGAATGAAATACAATCTTGCAAGATCATCGTATGGTTTACCAATACCCATCATTCGCGCAAAGTTTCCTCCCCAGTCCAGTTTAGGATCACCAGGGATAATATCTCCATTTTTATACTTTTTACGGTAGATATATGCACCAATACGCGGTAACTTTGCTAGAAGGTTCAAAGAATCTTCAAAGGTAGGATCCCATAGATCCATTTTACCGATCTCCATTTTCTTGTATTTCGGTGTAAAGATGGATTCTTTCTCCATCGATACTACAGCTGCGGAGAACATGACCATTGGATGGCATTCTGCTAAATCATCCAGTACCTTATATACATAATCAGGTACATTTCTTCTCGTGACCAATTCATGCATCACCTCTTTAACTTCCTTCTTAGAAGGAATATCCCCTGTCAACAATAGATACAGAAATCCTTCTACATATGGTATTTCCGCTCCGGGAGGTTTTGGCAACTTTTCTAGTACTTCAGGAATAGTATATCCCCTGAACCTGATCCCCTCAAATGGATCGAGGTAGGAAATATCAGTAACGAGGCATTTTACTCCCCGCATACCGCCTAAGGCCTGTCCTATTGTTACCTTCCCAATTTCAAGATCACCATGCTCCTTGATCAACTTTGTTGTTCTTGGACGCCAGGCATCAATTTTTTTTGAAAGTGTTTGTTTTAATATCGACATATTTTAAAATTTTAAGAATTAAAAAATGCTCTTGTGTTCATTGAGTAAATAAATCGACTTAAACAGATGGTAATTGTTCATATTTTCCCAATTTACTGTTTGCTATTGGGTATTTCTTTTGAAAAAAAATTACCTATCTATCAGAAAACGGATTTAATAAATCCATTAAAATTATCTGCATTGTATAATAAGAACATATCGCAAAACGGGATAAGTTCCCCATAATCCATCATTTATTAAAAAAATATAAATGACAATTCCAGTAGTTTAATTTAAGCATTTATTCAAAAAATTGATAATATTTCACCTGATTTTTACAATATTTTTATATTTAGATTGCAGTAAGTACGATTATTGCCTTCAAATTAAGCTCCTAAAAGAATTAAATGCATTTCTAATAATCGGTTAACAATATATTGTTCATAATCAGAACAATATGGCGCATTTCATCTTTTATTAAAAAGCAGAATAAATTGAATTATATTAAACAATGGGCTTTTTAAATAGTTGATCAGATAGATCAGTATTTATCTTGGAATTAACTAAAATTTGTTATTTTTGATAACAAACAGAGGAAAGTAATAATTTCATCTCTAACAAAATTTTTTTAGCAATTATAACATAATTATAAAATGTCAGATTTCGCAGAATTAAACATTGATGGCAATAGCTATCAACTACCCATCATCGAGGGGACAGAACATGAAAAAGGATTAGATATCTCCAAACTAAGAGCTACTACAGGCCATATTACAGTCGACACAGGTTTCAAGAATACAGGGTCTACTCAAAGCTCAATCACTTTCCTTGATGGAGAAAAAGGAATTTTAAGATACAGAGGTTATCCAATAGAACAAATAGCTGAAAAATCATCCTTCTTAGAGGTTGCCTATTTACTTATCTACGGCCAACTGCCATCACAAACTGAACTGGATCAGTTCATGAATTCAATCAAAGAAGAATGGCTTGTTCATGAAGACATAAAAACAATTTTGACAGGTTTCCCGGCGGATGCACATCCAATGGGGGTATTATCATCACTGGTCACGGCACAAACTGCTTTTTATCCAGAATCCCTCGATCCATACAGATCAGCTGAGAAAGTGAACAGAACCATAATCAGGCTGATTGCCAAGATGCCAACCATGGTTGCCTGGGCTTATACCAGATCGAAAGGTCGTATGAGCAACTATCCTAATAATGAACTGGGCTATGTTGAAAATTTCCTGAAAATGATGTTTTCCACCAGGGCACAGGAATACGAAGTGGATCCGATCATAAAGGATGCTATGGACAAAATATTCATATTGCATGCCGACCACGAGCAAAACTGCTCCACATCAACAGTTCGAATAGTAGGTTCATCCCATGCATCCCTGTATGCCAGCATAGCAGCTGGAGTTAATGCACTCTGGGGGCCATTACATGGTGGCGCAAATCAAAAGGTAATTGAAATGTTGAATCATATAGAGGAGAATGGTGGTGATGTTCAAAAATTTATTGCAAAGGCGAAGGATCCTGATGACACATTCCGTTTAATGGGCTTTGGACACCGGGTTTATAAAAACTTCGATCCAAGGGCCACGATATTGAAAAAATCGGCAGATCAGATATTTGAAAAACTCAATATTGATGATCCAATGCTGGATATCGCCAAGCATCTTGAAGATGTTGCACTGGAGGATGAATATTTTGTAAAAAGGAAATTATATCCAAATGTTGATTTCTATTCCGGAATTATAATGAAGGCCATTGGCATTCCGATAGAGATGTTCCCGGTCATGTTCTCCATTGGTCGTCTGCCAGGATGGATCGCTCAATGGAAGGAAATGAGAGAACATCAGGAACCAATCGGTAGACCGAGACAGATATACGTTGGAGCAACAGAAAGAGATTACGTTCCGCTGGATAAAAGATAGTCTTTAAGGCTTTTATCTAATACTCTGGAAATAATAATAGCTAAAAGATATAAAGCTGAAGGATATACGAAATCCAGTAAAACAGACTGTCTGATATCAGTCATCATGCTTTTTAAAGCATAACGATTAAAGTTTTTTATCTGAAGCTGTTGAAGATCTTATTTTAAATAGAAATCCTCTTTTAAGATCATGTATGATTTTACTGCAGGGATTATGAGGATCATACTATCGGTTTTAGTAGAAATTAATTACTTTTCGATATAAATATTCCGGATAACATGACCTTACAGGAAGAATTCGACAAAGCGGTAAACCGTACTAAGGAACTTACCCAACGTCCATCAAATGATGTCCTTTTAAAACTCTATGCATTGTATAAACAATCCACTGCGGGCGACATACAGGGTGAAGTTCCTGATGTAATGGATTTTAAAGCTACAGCAAAATATAGAGCTTGGGAATCGTTAAAAGGTAAACATCCAAACACCTGCCAAAGGGAATACATAGACCTTGTCAATTCATTAGAATAGTAATAATGTGGATTATTTTTATCAGCCCGACATAATATCTGATGTATTTCACCTTGACGAAGAGGAATCCAGGCATTGTGCCAGAGTACTGAGGAAAAAAGTTGAAGATCAAATAATAGTCCTCGATGGAAAGGGTGGAATTTACACATGCAAAATTAAAAAAGTTCATCACAAGCATGTTGAATTCGACATTATAGCCAAGAGAACTATGGCACCATCCGTTTATTCAATTCACCTTGTCATTGCACCCACTAAAAATGCGGACAGAATAGAATGGCTTATTGAAAAATCCATTGAAATAGGATTACATCAGATCTCTTTTATTGAATGCCATAACTCAGAAAGACACCGCTTAAATATGACCAGAATAAGGAAAAAGGTCATTAACGCTATGAAGCAAAGCCAGAATCCTTACCTGCCCGTAGTAAACGATATTCTTCCGCTAAAGGATTATCTAAATTGTGCAGAGGAAAATACCGAGAAATATATAGGCCATGCGGCTCTCGGCAAAGGGAATTTCCTGATAAATGCCGCGAAAAGAGGTTCCTCCTACCAGGTACTTATCGGACCTGAGGGTGATTTCACCAGAGAAGAAATAAGTCAGACAGAGAAAAAAGGCTTTATTCCAGTATCACTGGGTGATTCCCGTTTAAGGACAGAAACAGCTGGATTGGTAGCTTGTGTTATACTTAATGCACTAAATTTGAAGACCTGACAGGTTCCAGGATTGATCCTTCAGATACTGTATATAGCCATTTTGAACCATAAGGGGTGATTCGATGTTGTTATGGTACAAAGCCCCGGTTCCCAGGCCCTGTTCCATCTCTACTCCCAATCCAAAAGTGTATTGACAAATTGCATTAAGACCAATATTCGATTCTAATGCTGAGGTTATCCACCATCCTGCATTGTTTGATCTTGCAAGCTGGATCCAATCATCTGAAGCCTTAAAACCTCCGAGAAGTGAGGGTTTTAAAATGATAAAATGCGGTTTGATAAATTCTATCAGTTCCTTTTTTTGACTGTGAGTAAAAGCCCCTGTTAATTCCTCATCCAGGGCAATAGGAATTGGAGACTGTTTGCATATGTTTTGCATCATTTCCCATTGTCCGGCTCTTATGGGTTGTTCAATCGAGTGAACTTTCAGTTTTTCCAGAAGGGTCAGTTTCTTCATTACATTTTTCATATCGAATGCCCCGTTAGCATCAACCCGCAAAGTAATATCCCTGGCTGTTACCTGGCTTCGCACATATTTAAGGACATCAAGTTCAGCATCAAAATCAATAGCTCCAATCTTTACTTTTATACAACTAAATCCAGATTCAATCTTTTCCTTAACCTGATCCAGCATAAACCGCTTGTCTCCCATCCAGATCAACCCATTGATGGGAATTGCCCCCCCATTAACAAAATCATTAATGAATACTCTCCTTTCCCCGCCATTCATTCGATCCAGAAAAGCTGTTTCAAGACCCATCTTAATGGAAGGCCAGCCCTGATCCAATTCTTCTTCAAAAAACTTCAATAGTGAGTCGTAATCAGTTATTCCTTGCAGCTGATATTTTTCACAAGTCCTGCTTAATTTTTCTTCATAATCCGGTCGGTAATCAATACTGAGACCTGGCAAAAAACTGCATTCACCGATGCCCGTTACCCCTGAATCATCCTCTATAAATACAAAGTAGGATACCTTGTTTTTAAGTATACCGCGTGAAGTGCCGGCATCGAACTTGAACTTGAGTTTATATTTTGTCCAGTGTACTTTCAACTTATATCAAGGTATTTGATAAAGATCGTATGTTTAGATAAATCCTTTCTATATTTGCAAATTATATGAACTAAAAGTACTAAATTTTATCTTATGTCAGAAACGGAAATGACCTTTGATGTATTGATTGAAATTCCAAAGGGGAGCAGGAATAAATATGAATACGACAAGGTTAAAAAAGTGGTAAGGTATGACCGGATGATCTTTTCGTCGATGCACTATCCCAGTGATTACGGTTTTGTTCCGGAAACACTTGCATTGGATGGCGATCCGCTTGATGCACTGGTCCTGGTATCTGATCCTACCTTCCCAGGATGCCTGATTGAAGTAAAACCGCTGGGTCTGTTTAGGATGTATGATGAAAAGGGTCCGGATGATAAACTACTATGTGTACCCGTTAGTGATCCGATATGGAATAAATTGACCAGTATAGAGGAGGTTAATCCTCATATCATAAAAGAAATCGAACATTTTTTCAGTGTGTATAAAGATCTTGAAGAGAAAAAAGTAGGCATCGAAGGATGGGAAGATAAAGAGTCAGCCATTACAAGCATTTTAGAATCCCGGAAACGATATTGGGACGATTATAATGCGCTTGGAACATCAAAGGTATAATCGATAACTAATTTCTCCTTTTAAAATTTTCTGATGTCTGCACTGGAACTGGATGAATTCAAATATGACCTGCCGGAATCCAGGATTGCCAAATTTCCACTGGATAAAAGAGACCAATCCAAATTACTACATTATAATAAAGGTGTGATATCCCATTACCAGTTCAGGGATTTAAACAAACTATTACCGGGAAATAGCCTTCTTGTGTTTAATGAAACCAAGGTCATCCCGGCAAGGTTGTCTTTTTTCAAAGAAACAGGTGCTGTTATTGAGATCATGCTTCTCAATCCGGTATTACCATCGTTGGATATCAGCATTTCAATGAGTTCTACCAATAGCGTAACCTGGGAATGTATGGTAAAAAACATGAAAAAATGGAAACCGGGTCAGATTCTGATCCAGGATATATGGATAAATGATCAAATAATTAACTTTAAGGCCAGATTGATTGACAGGGAAAAAATTCATGTAGAGCTAAGTTGGGATACCCCGGATCTAACTTTCGCTGATATCCTTGAATACTCCGGAAAAGTACCAATCCCCCCCTACCTCAAACGTGAGCCCGTCGCTATTGACAAGCCGCGTTACCAAACTGTTTATTCAAGGAATAAGGGTGCTGTTGCGGCCCCAACTGCCGGATTGCATTTTACTGATGAGATTATAAGGGAAATTAAGGAAGCAAACCACAACACAGATTATCTGACCTTGCATGTTAGCGCCGGAACTTTTCAACCAATAAAGGAAAAAGATGTCAGAAGGCATGAGATGCATAAGGAAACCATATTGGTCAACATTTCGAATCTGAGAAATATTATGAATAACCTGGGTAAGATCATTGCGGTTGGGACTACCTCAATGCGCACCCTGGAAAGCATATACTGGTATGGTGTGAAATTACTTTCTGGAGATGATAAATCATTTTTTATTGAAAAGTTATATCCATATGATATGCCTGTCGATAAACTACCCACTGTAATGGAATCACTGAATGCAATAACACATCATATGAATAAATTGAAAATTGATCAAATCAGGGGGGAGACTCAGATATTTATTTTACCGGGATATAAATTCAGAATTTGCAGAGGGCTGATCACTAACTTTCATATGCCTGGTTCTACCTTAATGCTTCTGGTTGCCGCATTTGTTGGAGATGATTGGAAAAAAATTTATGATGAAGCCTTAAATAATGATTACCGTTTCCTCAGCTATGGGGATTCCTCGTTTCTTTTACCAGAAAACCTATAACGGAAAATCCCGCCTGGGAAGGCGGGATTACTGCAACCGATACACATTTTTATTCTACACCATTAGACGGCCGTCAGTATTTTATATATCTTTATAATTCATTTTTAGTATAATTTCATATATTCAGAAACAAATAAAAGGCCAAAAAAGAAAACCAATCATTAAAATGGTTTTATAGGGCTTTTATATTTTTAAAGGATGTTATTTTTGGAAAATTTTCCCAAAATGGGACAAAATTAAAATTATGGCAAAACTAGTACGATCAAGCAGGAAAGTTATAGCTGGGGTTTGTGGCGGGATAGCAGATTACCTTGGTTGGGATCCTGTTTGGGTTAGAATATTATTCGTGGTATTATCTATAGCTACAGCAATTTTAACTGGCGTAATCGTCTATGCGGTTCTATGGATAGCCATGCCGGAAGCGGAATAGATCAGAGTTTCTCAATACAATCCACAAGAAATTCCATCTGCTCTTTTGAATGAACAGGATAATTAGCAACACGTATATTGGAGCTGGCCACTGGCCCCGCTATAACATCTAATTCAATCCTGTTCCCGGACATAAATTCGAATAATTTTGCTCTGGGTATTTCAGTATTGGCACATAAGATATTT
This sequence comes from uncultured Cyclobacteriaceae bacterium, assembly GCA_965365275.1. Lineage (GTDB taxonomy): Bacteria > Bacteroidota > Bacteroidia > Cytophagales > Cyclobacteriaceae > JAGTVG01. Next base: position 23,292 of record CBDUBA010000066.1, read on the forward strand.
TGGGATTGAAAATATGGATCTTTTACCAGCGGGGTGAGATTCGGATTATTGGATATCGAATTGTAAAGAATAATTGATTTGTACCTGATCTCATTCCTTATTATTTTTATTCCCCTGTTTAAAAAATCCTGCATTAATTTGCCTAAAACATATATCCTTGGAATCTCTAGTTCAGGCTGAAAAATACACTTGTTTGATTTTACAGCATCATGATCAATTTCAATAAATGTATCGGAGAATTTTTCCTTAAACAGATTAAACAGATCTTCTCTCAAAATCCAGACTACCAAATCCTGATCCATGCCGAATCCATATTTTGTTTCGAAACTGAAAGACTGGATATTCTCATAATCCAGGGGATCAGTTGGACTGGATGAGGAGATATCCAAATGAATAAAACTCAAAGTTTTAAAATCCAGGCGTCTTTTAAGATCATCTGGATCTGGTTTTCGGCCAGTCATGGGATCGATGTCTTGTATGATCAATGACATCTCGCAAATATCCTTACCTTTGAGATCCCCTGGTGACAGATTAACAGTTTTTTCGTTTTCAGGATCCCAGTGCACTAATATTTTACGTCCTTTTTTAGGAAGATCTTTACTCAGAATATCAGGATCCAAAATATTATCTGCATACTTCAAAAATCTGTCTGAAAATACTGGCGTACCAACTGTAATAATCCCTCCTCTCGCCAGGCTGGCAAGCGATTTAAACATCACACCATTTTCCCTTAATAAAATAACATGAAAGTCTTCCGGGATAGTAAAAATTTCTATCAGCCCATCAAGAACGGTCCGGATCATTCCCGATCTTTTCTCAGGATCCAGCTGGTTATCAATATATCCTTCCTTAATGGCCTTTTTCCAATGGTATTTGTATGTATGAAACGGTACGGGAGGATCTGCTTTGAAGGATAAAGAACTTAACATATGAAGTATAATCGCATTGGTTTAAATAAATATAATAAAGTACTTAAAATGGATTGTTGAATTTAAATATTTTTGTATCTTTAGTTCGGTTATTCGAATGTTCTTTGATATAGATATTTAAGATTACCCATCGGTGCTGACATTATATTAATCAAACTTAACACTA
>CBDUBA010000067.1:0-24219 GCA_965365275.1 uncultured Cyclobacteriaceae bacterium
TCCATTTTCTTTCTTCTCCTGACCTGGTGCATAGGTTCTGGCTGACTGGTCACCATTTTCTTTCTTCTCCTGTCCCGGAGCGTAAGTTCTGGCTGATTGACTTCCATTTTCTTTCTTCTCCTGACCTGGTGCATAGGTTCTGGCTGACTGGTCACCAGCTTCCTTTTTTTCCTGTCCCGGTGTATATGTTCTCGCTGACCTGTCGGAAGTATCTACTGTCTCTTGATCCTGCTTATAAGTTCTACTTGTTTTTACTTCTGATGCCCGTCTATGGTAGTCTGATGAATACGTCCTGGAAGAATAGGTGCCTGCCTGCCTCTTATTTTTATACGTATGTACATTGCCGGATGAATCTACATATATCTTTGAAGAACAACCGGATTGAACAATCCAAAATAAGGATATTATCGCGAGTAATAGGTTAAATCTTTTCATTTTGGGTCAATTTACATAAGCTGATTTTTAATAAAAACGATGGATTTTAGCCTTATCGTACTTTTATGCATCCTTATTTTCAGCTATTAGTAACCTCTACTTGTTAATTAACAGCTCCTCAATGATCCAAATGCCCTTACAGATACAAAAAAAATAGAGGGAAACCGATTGCTTCGTGGCACAAAGATCCCAGAAGTCATTGTTTGTACCATTCCTATCAGCTAGAATGACATATGTACTTTCAATTCCCAATCTTGTTAGGTTAATAGATCCTATATCCTCCCTAATGCAAGAAATATGGCATGAAGGGATATGCTGACTATGATCCATGCATTTTGTGCCCTCTGACCGTGCATATTAAATAACTTATACTTGATGGCATTTGTATCACATGAGGAAACACAATCGCCGCAATAGGTGCAACTTAATCCCGGCTTGCCATTTTTAATATCCGCGGTGTGAAGTGCATCGTATTTGCAATGTGGTTTACAGTGCATACAAAGAGTGCATGCATCCTGTTCTATATGCATACGGAATGGATTGATAAATTTTAAGTATTGCGTAATTGTACCTATTGGACAATAAACTGTACAGTGATACATCATTCTTTTTTTCCGAGATAAGAATATAATGATGCCTATGCCAGCAAGACCGAATAAAGCGCCTGCCCAGGCTGAAACCTGATAATCAAAATTAAAGAGACGGAGAATCAGGGCTCCCACTATAACCAGTAAAAGGAAGGTCATTTTCAATGCAGTTTTATGCTTCAACTTCTTCGGTTTCTTACCTCCTTTAGATATCTGAAGGTCGATAGCACCGAAATAACACAACTGGCTGCACCAAGCTGGCCCCGAGATCACAATCGTACTAAGAAAGAGTATGGGCATAAACCCTATCTTCAATTTGTAGATCGATCCCCCAATAATCATAGCTGGTATAGGAAGGTGTAAAGTTCCTGTCATCAGGAATTTTTCATATCCCAAAAGGCCAAGCAAAAGCTGACTAAAAAAGACTATTGTAAATAAGCTCCAGGTAAGACGACGCCAATAACTGATATTTCCACCCTGTATCATACGGTCAATGATAAATCCTGCATAAAAAGCGACAACCAGGATCTCTGTCCAACCGCCAAATCCGGGGAAAAACCGTTCCGCAAGTAACATTGGATTATCTACCATCAGGTGTACGATGGATAAAACAAAAATTACGATCATACATCCGATGAATGGATTGACTAAACGTTTATTCATTGAGCTAAAATAAGAAAAACTATGAATTTGAGTAAAAATGAAAAACAGATCATTCTACTTTTTAGCCAGTCTATTGCTTAATGAATAAAATATGTTAAAATCCAATTTAGGTTGATAAGATTTCTTTTGTTATTAAAACCAACTGAATTTATTCTTCCTGATCGTCCAGCTTATTAATCTCCTCATACAACACTTTAAAGCATTCAATTTTGTCACCGCGACGGTCTTTTAAATCCTCCCTTCCATAGTATCCATCCATAAACCTCCCGGCCCCTGACCAGGTTGTCTGCATCATCCCGTAGAAATTCTCTTTTGTCTCAGTTGTAGCCTGTTGCCTGAAATTCACCATTTGATGTAATTGGACTTTTGCGTGTTGTGCCTTGTTCCATGGACAGGTAACTACCCTGAATCCTTTCAAGGCAAAAATCACAGCTGTAGGATCTGGTCGTTCATAATGCCAGTCACAGATCACCACATCTTTTGGTATCATATCAATAGCACGGTGGGTATTGTTAAAACTGGCTTCCCAGAATCCGATACCCGTGGATTTACCATCCAGTAACCGGTCACCCCAGATCCACAATTCCTTTCCATTTTGTGTTAGATGATTGCTGATCTTTGTTACCTCACCAGCAAAAAGTTCTGCTTTATCACGCCCAGAGCATCGGGGACATTTATCATCACCCAGGTAAAAAACTTCATCCATTCCTGCATGAAAAGCATCCGTTTCAAAGACCTCTACAATTTCATCCACCACATCAAATACAACTTCATGTACATCCGGATGCAATGGGCAGTAACTAAGGCAATACAAACCGTATTCGTTTGGCCATTTGTCGATGCCCTGATCCGTAGGAACATGTGGTGTTTCATTAAATTCAGGATATTCCTCCAGCAATTTACCTACATTCGAGAACCAGGACTGGTGTCCAAGCAGATTAATCTGTGGAATTATTCGAATCCCACCAGCCTTACAGGCTTTCACAATTTTCTTCATTTCAGCTTCCGTAAGTGGATCCTCATCGCGAAGTTCGGGCCGTGACTTATATTCGTAATTCCAATCAACCCTGATCAATAGTGTATTTACATTTAGGGGTACTAATTCGTCTTCAATGAATTTAACAAAAGCATCCAGGTCTTCCTTATCGGGAGCTGCGAGTTCAATTCCCCGTATAGGAAGTAAATCATCAAGTTTTTCCTGCGCCTGTGCAAGAGTGGAAGTTGTAATTATTAGAACAAATAGAAGGATAAATTTTTTCATAATGGTATATTTAAAAAAGATTGAGTTTATTAAAAAATCGGTAATATCTTTTTCAAAATAGTGATTTTAGATATTAAAAAAAACAATTTCAACAGCATTTATCTCCTGCTTCTACAGGTTCTATTGGATATGAAGCTATAGTACAAAATGTTTTAATGCTTCATAAAATAAAATGAATTTGACAGCTTCTTTATCCCAGGTTCCAAGAAAAGTTGAGTTAGAAGAGATAATTGAATTATAATATCAATTTTTTGCCGACATGTATTGTAAGCAGTGTGCGATCACTATTATCGGAATAGTCTTCCGCGTGTGAATAACATAGCCCGTCAGAGACGGGCTCCAAGCATGCCACAAAATTATCCCGGTTTTTATTTATTCCGGTTATATGTTTAGGTTAATCATATTTATCAATTGATGTTTATCTGCCACCCCTGATTGACGCCATACAGGTTGGCCATTTTTAAATAATATCATGGTTGGTATGCTTTTGATCTGATATCTTTGTGCTATACTCTGATTATTATCTACATCAATCTTAATTATTCGAATCTTTTCCCCTAAATCTCTGGAGACCTCCTTTAGGATCGGAGTTTGCAATTTACATGGTCCACACCAGTCCGCATAGAAATCAACCAACACGGGAGTGTCACTATTTATAATATGATTGAAATTACCTTTCATATGCTTTAATAGCTTTTTGATTATCTTAATTTTAAAAACGAAATATAGTTATTGAAAAGTTCTTTTTATTCAGAATTGAGATATTTTGGTAGTTGATCTTTCTGAAAAGACCTTATTTAATTACGGATAGTTTCTATATGTTTTATAAAGAAATCCCAAGAAATCCGGGACCAAATCAGATAAAATGATTTAGAATATTTAACTTGAAATCAAAATATATAAAACAAATGAATATGAGAATTTCTTTAACAGCCATCATAATTTTATTAATTACTGGACTATTTTCTTTCAGCAATAGCCAAACCTCGGAAAATACTTTTATTTATGGTGACCTATTACCTGATGCACCGGAATTAGCTGGCAGGGGTGATTTTTCTGTCGGTGTCCAAACCATCGATTTAATAAATAATGATCAGATAGATATCCTTAATTATAATGGAGGTTCGGATTCTCTTTATAACCGACCTCTAAAAATTGAGGTGTGGTATCCGGCAGTTATATCAGATCAAAGTGATGAGTTAATTGTTTACGAAGAAGTTATGGGTAACGCCAACTCCCCTGACAGACCCATAATACCTTTTACCTTTCAAGGAAGGGCGAGGAGGGAAGCAGACCCATCACTAAAAGGAGGGGGGCCCTATCCACTGGTTATTGTATCTCATGGTTACACTGGTTCTCGTCTTTTATTTACATATTTGACTGAAAATCTTGCCTCCAAAGGATATGTGGTTGTGTCAATAGATCATACCGAATCAACTTTCAGGGATGCAGCTGGTTTCAACAGTACACTGTTAAATCGTTCCCTGGATGTTCTATTTGTTTTAGATGAAGTTGCCCGTCTCAGTGGGAACAAAGAATCTTTTCTTTTTGGCTTGGTTAATGCTGATCTTACTGCCCTGATCGGATATTCGATGGGAGGATACGGCGTTATCAATGTTGCGGGAGCAGGATATAGTCCTCAGGCTACCAGGTTCTTCAGTTCTATGTCAGGTGGATGTACAGCATTGGATAATCGAGCTGTTGGAAACCCTGAATTTGAGGCTTCCATGGATCCAAGAATTAAGGCAGTTATAGCGTTCGCACCCTGGGGGATGCAGAGAGGTGTCTGGAATTCGGAGGGCCTGGCAGGTATTAAAATTCCCTCCATGTTCGTTGCTGGAAGTGAAGATGATATTTCCGGATATGAAAAGGGGACAAAAGCGATATTCGAAGGGGCGGTAAATTCAGACAGATATTTGCTCACGTATATCAATGCACGTCATAATGTGGCACCAAATCCTCCACCACCTGAATCTTTGCAATCCGGTCTCCATATTGATGAATACTTGAGATATGCGGATTCTGTTTGGGATGAGCGCAGGATCAATAATATTAATCAACATTTTGTTACAGCGTTCCTTGGTGTGCACCTGAAGAAAATCAATAGTTACATGCAATACTTTGATGTTGTTGAAAATTCCAATGATGAAAACTGGTACGGTTTCAAACCAAGAACTTCAGTCGGTTTACAACTTCAGCACTTGATTCCAAAACAATAATAAGCACAATACGCCCAACTAAGATTTACATTACTTGCCAGTAGCCTGTCTTTTTCCATGCCGGATACAAGTAATTAATTTTAATCCTTGCTGCGGAGTGTTTCAAAGGATTATCATTTCTGGTTGAGGTCATATTGATGTTGAAGGTTATGAAGAAAAGGTAATTATTGGATCCAGGAAGATATTGTAAGAGAAGAAAAAAGATAAACTGGCAATATGTACTTATCATAAACAGGATGACTTCGATACCTTTTCATCATTTTTTAAAAATGCAGGATTTTCAACTGCCCCTTCACCAGGCTATATAATATACAGGCAAGCTATTAAGAAGGCATACCTTCGCAGAGTAATTATACGTGTGTGGAAATAGAAATTAAAACACGAAAATTCCTAATAACATTTAGTTATTGGAATAGGTAAATGCCCGTTTATTCCTTATCCTTTCTGAAAAACGGTTTCTATAACTGATTTTGAGAAATGTAGTAATCAGCGATCTTTCAACAAGGACCCATCGTAAAATTACTTTTAACAAATTCCGTTTGTTGAAAAAGGAATCCATTACCTCCTTCCGGGCATTTATTATCTCATTGTGTGTATAATGTTTAAATCGTATGGAAGGTATATCTTTTCGTACCTTATCCCATTCATTAATAAGCCTCCCGGATTTTTCAAGTTCCTGATACAGTGGCGTGCCAGGCCAAGCCGTCATTAAAAAAACCCGGATAAAATCAGCATTTATTTCTTTCAGATCTTTTATAAGTTGTTTATGATAGCCATTTTTTTGATTGTCGAGACCCAGAATGCAGGATGCGATTACGGCTATTTTGTGATTGTGTATTGTTTGTATTATCTCCTTATAATTTATGCCAATATTATGTTTCTTTCCTACTTCGGTAAGATCTTCTGTACTGGTTGATTCAAATCCGACAAAAACGGCCCTGCAACCCGCCTGGTACATCAGGTCCATTAACTCTGGATCCTCAGCCAGACTAACAGTTGTCTGACAACCCCATAAAAATGAATAATTTCTGTCTATCATTTTCCTGAGTAAGATCTTTCTGTCTTCTTTGTTTTCTTTGGTATATCCAATGAAATTTTCATCTGTAACTATAATGATTTGCTCCTTGCGCAATGTTTCCATGTCTTCAAGAACTGTTTCGTGGGGTATGATGCGATACCTGCGTTCATCGTAAACTGTCAGATAGCAATATGAACAGCTGTATGGGCATCCTCTTGATGTATTAATTGAAGCATACTGATAATTATGGTGAATCATATTACGATCCGGTGTTCCTAATGTATCCAGATCAACATTCATCGGCCCATAATATTTCTTCTGAATTTTATTATCTTCAAAATCTTTAAGGAATTCCTTCCAAGGTCCTTCCCCTTCACCCATGATCACCGCATCAAAATGTTCAAGGGCTTCATCTGGCAGGGCTGTCACATGAGCCCCGCCGATTACACAGGTTATTCCTCTTCTTCTTAGGACATCACCAATCTCATAAGCTCTTGAAATCCCGGATGTTAATGAGGAAACGGCGACAATATCGGCATCGACTGTTTCAGGATCCAGGTCTTCACCAACATATTCATCATATATAATTTTTTCGTAGTAATCAGGCGTATGCCTGGCCAAATAGGCAAGAGATAAAGGACCATAAAGTAATTCAGTGCCAATGTTCTCCTTGACCCTGGAGGGATAACAGAATATTAACTTATACATAAAAAATTTTGAAGTACAGGGCTATCAGGCAGGATCGTGTTAATTATTTAATAAAATCGTTTTACCCTTTGTGATATCTTTTACTTTTAAAAATTGATTTTGATAAAGGTATTAAATAATGGGTTCAATAAAAATTAGGAAAGAAATTATATGAATTGTGTAACTCTGAGATTTATCATCCGTCAAATATATAGAAGTCAATTGCTCTTTGAAAATTGAATTCTAATCCACCATTTTTTTAGGCATGAAATATTAGTTAAATATATATCTTTCCTTTTTTTAGTTTGAACCTCGATGATTAAATCAAATGGCATGAAAAGATGGATTAAAATATTGCTCATAGTGATTTCAACTCCAATCATATTATTTTTATTACTTCTTGGGATTTACATCGTAATGAATTGGCAAGGAGTAATCGAACCTTATCAGGTAGGAGATCCAAATGCTTCTTTAAAAATCTTAATTGCCTCACAGGGAAGTGAGTTCAAAGAAGACCTGTCAAAAAAAATTATTCAAAAACTGGAAAATGATAGCACATATATATCTGTTATTGATTGTACAACGCTAAAAGAGGAGAATGCTGCTGATTGGGAAGCAATTCTTATTATTCATACCACGAAGGCACATAAGATTCCACGATATGTAAGCACTTTTCTGGAAGGATTTTCTGATTATTCGAACCTGATCCTTGTAAGTACATCAGGTGGAGGGGATGAAGTTGTTACAGAATTCGAAGTTGACGCAATAAGCACAGCCTCACAAAGATCCTTAACCGAAACTATAGCCGAGCTCACCATATCGAAGATTAAGAATATTTTATACGAGAATTTGAATTAATTTTGGATAAAAAAAAGCAGCCCATAATTGGACTGCCCATATGATTCAAATTATTATACTTAAGAGAATTATCTGATCACTTCAACATTGACAGCGTTCAGGCCTTTTTTCCCTTGCTCTACGTCAAATTTAACTTTGTCGTCTTCACGAATTTCATCGATGAGACCACTTTGGTGTACGAAAATGTCATCACCTGAATCATCTGGCTTAATAAATCCAAATCCTTTGGAGTTATTAAAAAACTTTACTGTTCCTTCTTTCATTTTAAATAATAATTGTAATTAAAAGTACTTTTATAATTAATTTGTTTCATCAACAAATGTTAATGCTTTTCCTATATTATTCGCTCTTCCTGTTCTCCCGATTCGATGTAAATAACTATTAAAACTCATTGGAAGCTGGTAGTTAATAACATGTGTAACATTGGATACATCAATTCCTCTGGCTGCCACATCTGTAGCCACTAGAACCTGCACATTACCTCTTTTGAATTTTTCAAGGGCTTTGTTTCTGTAGTTTTGTGTCTTATCTCCATGGATACGATCTGACCTTATCCCTGATTGATTAAGTTTTCTGTTAACCCTGTCAACCAATCTTTTAGTTTCAGCAAAAATCAATACCTTCTGAAATTTTTCATCATCCATTAAATCCCGAAGCATTTTGAATTTATCTTCCCCAATAGGCACTTTTATAATATCCTGTTCAACCTGATCACTCGTTGAGGTGCCTGAACTTACTCTTACTTCCACCGGATTCTGGACCATCTGATTAATTATTGATCCCTGCATTTTATCCACAGATGCAGAAAACAACATTGTTTGTTTCCTGTTATGCATTAAATACACCATCTTTCGAATGTCATCTATAAAACCCATGTCAAGCATTCGATCAAATTCATCGAGTACTAATACAGAAATCCCCTGAAGTCTAAGGGCCTTTCTTTGGGAAAGATCAATTAATCGTCCTGGAGTACCAATAATTATATGGTTTTTCCTTTTTAATTGGTCAATATCTCTGTCCAGGCTTGTACCACCAATAAAACAAGCAGCATATAAGCCCATTCCCTTCGAAATGCTAATAAATTCCTCTTTAATCTGAAGAGCCAGCTCCCTTGTAGGAACTACAACCAGCGAGGTAAAAGATTCAGACTCCTGAAGTAATCTTTCAATAATCGGTATGAGAAAAGCAGCTGTTTTGCCGGTCCCGGTATTTGCGATACCCATAAGATTACGGCCTGATATAAGATATTCTAATGTTTCGTCCTGTATCTGAGTGGGTTCCGAAAATCCTTTTCTTGTTAAATTGGTTTTGATTTTTTCATTAATTGGCATTTGGCTAAAAGATCTTGAGGCTGAATAAACAGATTCTTCCTTAAGAATGGCTTTTTTTACCAGCAAGCTTGGATCTTTAATCGATGAAATTTTCTTCCTGTTATTTCTTTGCTTGAAATCCTGGTGATGCTTTCCCTTCCTTTTTTTAAAATTCCGGGTTTCTGTATTTCTGGTTATTATATTATTCATTTGTTTGGTTCATTTTTAAATAATTGATCCCAAAACAGAGGTCCTGTTTGAAACATTGCATATCTCTATTAATTGCAGTTTCTGACAGGGCTGATTCGGCGATCGGTGAAATTTTGAATTTTTGATGATTTTGTTATTAAGGTTTTTTAGGAGTCTGATCGATCAGCTTAAAGAGGCAAATTAATTAGACGAGGTTCATTTTTCGAGCATTTTCTATTAATGAAAATGTCATTATTCGTATTTTATTGTTTAGATTCTTCTTTTTTATCTTCTTTGATGTCTTTTTCAGGTGGTTCAGAGGTAATGTTTCCAAATTCGTCAACATATGCCATCATATTCGAAAGATCACCTCCTTTATTATTATTTTCCTGCCGTTCCTTGCGCCGTTCTTCTTTTTCTTTCCTTTTTTGCGCTTTCTTTTTTTCCCTTTGTTTTTTAATAAAGCTATTTTGTGATCTTGACATATATAATATTTAAATAAAATGCTGGATCTATCAGTTATACTTGATCACCATTACATCCATACTATTTTAAGAGAGAAATAAAAACCACAAAGAAATGCCCGAAATTGCTGGAGAGGCTAGATACTAAGTGAGAATTACTGCTATCCGTCTACAAAGATATGCAATAATCATGGATTTATGTTGATTTTAACGAATTATAGAATTTTCTCTTTTTTCTGTTCACTCTAAATTTGTATAAATATCGTTATTAAACACATCATTCTTAATCCATGTAACTCAAATACCAAGATAACTTATATTACCAACCATCTTTTCAATGAAATATGCAACCCTCTTCTGTTATTATGGTCTTTGCTTTAGATTGTGCCTGGTTGATCGTTAGTTATCCTATTTTAACTTATCGAATTTTATTTTTTTGAAATCATGTTACAACATAACATTAAGATCATTCTACGCACATTATTAAAAAGTAAGATCTATACACTCCTTAATGTAGCCGGACTATCAACCGGGATGGTGGTTTTCATACTGATCATGTTATATGTTAATTATGAGTACAGTGTAGACCAATATCATCAAAACAAGGATAATATCTATAGAATAGTCAAACAGGAAGAAGGGAATATGTATCTGGGGAAAAACCGGTTTGCAGTGACCATGGCTCCTTTGGGTACTGCGGTATTGGATGAATTCCCAGAGGTTAAGTCAGCTACACGAATTGTGCGAACCTGGAATGTTATAATGAAATGTCGTGAGGAAACTATATTGGAACCTATTGTTTATGGTATAGATCCTGAAACCTTTGATATCTTTTCATTTTCTTTTTTGCATGGGAACCCGGGGGCTTGTTTAAATAACAAGTATTCTGTGGTGATCTCGGAAAAAATAGCCAGGAAATATTTTAAAGATGAGAATCCAATTGGCCAGGTATTGTTATATAATGAAGAAATAGAACTAGAGATAGAAGGTGTTATACAAGATATGCCTCTTAACTCGCACTTCAGAATGGATATCATGCTGCCATTCAAATCATTACTTGAATTAATGGGGCGAAAAGACGATTTATTGAATTGGAATAATAGCTCATATTATACATATATTCTTTTGCACGATAATAGTGACCCGGAAATTCTGGAAGGGAAATTCCCGGCCATGATGTCTAAATATATGGCTGATCCACCGAATAACGAAGGAAATGCCACAAGGTTGTACCTTGAAGAATTTTCAAAGATTCATCTTCATTCAGATATTCACTTTGATATAGGTCCTACCGTAGATATTAACCGGTTATACATCTATTCAACAATTGCTATATTGATCTTATTAATTGCCTGTATAAATTATATGAATCTGGCCTCCGCAAGGGCAACTGTCAGGGCCAGGGAAGTTGGAATAAGGAAGGTTGCCGGTGCGTACCGTCATAACCTGATATTCCGGTTTCTGGGTGAATCATTATTCCTTTCATTTTTCTCATTACTGATCTCACTTCTATTCGTTTCAATCATACTCCCTTATTTTGAACGGTTTATCGAATTAGAACTTAGTCTGAACTTTTTGCAGGAACCAAGATTATTGATCATTTTATTTTTAATATGTTTATTAGTTGGTATTCTGGCGGGGAGTTATCCCGCTTTTGCTTTGTCAGGATATAAACCTATACTTGTCCTGAAAGGATATTTCACACGAACTCCAGGAGGATCAAAACTGAGAAAAGCACTTGTTATAATCCAATTCACCATTTCCGGTTGTTTAATAATATCTGCCTTGATTATCTCTCGCCAATTATCATACATACAAAACAAGGATATGGGTTACAATAGAGAACACATATTGACTTTCAGATTAAATGACAGGAGTATAATGGATAAAATACCCGTTCTCAAGGAAGAATTACTAAGCTTGCCGGGTGTATTAAATGTATCGGTTTCATCTAATTTACCAAATAATATATCAAGCTCCACTTATGTGATGTGGCCGGGTAAACCTGAGGATATAACATGGATGATATATACCGGGGAGGTAGACCATAATTTTGTAGAACTGTTTGATATTGAAATCATCACGGGAAGAAATTTTTCCAGAGAAACCGGGGATAAACAAGGGATGGTTTTAATTAATGAGACTGCTGCCAGGGCGCTCCCCTGGGAGGATCCACTAGGAAAAGAATTATCGAATTGGCGCGATACATGCACTATAGTAGGTATTATGAAAGATTTTCATCAACATTCACTACACCAGGAAATTATGCCTCTACAATTGTTCCTGAATGAACAAAGAGCAACTGTGTCAGTAGAAATATCTGATAAAAACCTGAAACATACAATTTCAGAAATTAAAAGGGTAAAGGAATCCTTATCCAATAAGTATCCATTTACATATTCTTTTTTTGATGAAGAGTTTGATAAAGCCTACAAAGTTGAAAGAAAAACAGAGGAAATGGCCAATTTTTTCACACTAGTAACAATAATAATCGCTTGTCTTGGTCTTTATGGATTAGCAACTTTTACTGCTGAACAACGGATCAAGGAAATAGGCATCCGAAAGGTGATGGGAGCGCCGGTTCATCAATTAATTTATATGCTATCTAAGGATTTTACCTATCCCGTATTCTTTTCATTTTTGATATCCATGCCAATTGCATATTATTTAATGAAAAACTGGCTTGCTGGTTTTGCTTATCACATCGAGATCGGGATGTTTCACTTTCTTGCAACGCTAATTATAATGATACTTATTTCGTGGATTACAATAAGTATCAGAACTTTTAAAGTAGCAAGTGTAAATCCTGTTGATTCACTTAGACATGAGTAGATCTCCATTTGGATGGAATATGATCACTTCTGTAATTATCCTTTACTGGCGGAGTCCTTCATTAAAAAATTTAGACCCTTATTCAATTATTTATTAACTTGCTGTGAATAAATAAAAATCATGAAACATCTACTTATCATTTTAATCGCTCTTTCAAGCTTGTCTTTCACTTCAAGTCTAAATTCTCTTACATATGACAATACCGATCACCATACAGGTGTAGGTATAAAAGCACCTGATGGTGCCATTATTATGTTCGATGGGAGCAAGGCTTCATTACTTGAGAACTGGGAATATTGGGAAGGGCCCAGGTTTGCAGCTGAACCACCAATAAAATGGGAAATAGAAGATGATCCGAAAGGAACAGGTACGGTCATGAATTCCAATGATCCAGCTGCTGCCGGGGGCTTGTATGGAAGTGCTGATATTGTAACAAAAAAGAAATTCAGAGATTTCAGGGCCCATGTTGAGTTCTTTATTAAGTATCCTAAAGGGAATAGTGGTGTATATCTGCAAAATCGCTATGAAATTCAGGTACTGGATGGTGACTCCACCAGGCATGGTATGGGTACAGTGATTAATGAAACAGAGTCACCCTATCATGCTTATAATGGTGTTGGTGAATGGAATGCATATGATATTAAATTCAGAGCTGCCAGGTTTGAAGATGGTGTACTTACAGAGAAACCAATCGTAACCGTTTATTTCAATGGCAAAAAAGTTCATGTAAATCAAGTCATCAATAAAGTCTGGGGAGGGCCTAATTCCGGATTGGATGGTGGAAATGACAATGGTAAGGGAATAACCGATCGACCCGGTGGATTGAAATTACAGGCTGAAGGTCATCCGGTTCTATACCGTAATATCTGGATCAAAGAATTGGACCTGGTAGATCCTGATACAGACTTCTAGATATCCAGGAGGTTAATATAGATCTGTAATATCAAATTCTACTGGTAACAGATCACAATATCATTAACTAGGATAATCATTTTAAAATACCTAAAGTTTTGGGATCGAACCCATATAATCTTGCTTTCCGTTTTTTACTGGAAATTGCTGCATTGGTATGTATTGGTATTTGGGGATGGAACCAAAGCGATGGCTGGATCCGCTATGTATTGGCTCCAGGATTACCGGCTCTTACCGGAGCAATATGGGGTATTTTTGCGGTTCCTGGTGATCCCAGCCGTTCCGGGACTGCTCCGGTTCCTGTTCCCGGAATTATCAGACTGATCCTTGAATTGATAATTTTTCTCGTGTCTACTTTGGCCTTGTTTGACATGAATTATGAACTCGCTGGAGGGGTAATTGGGTTCCTCATCTTGATTCACTATTTAGTTTCTTACGATAGAATTTTGTGGTTACTTAATCACTAATACCTATCCCCTTATTTGGGGGAAATATTCAATTATCGGTATTGATTTCTCAAATACTTTAAAACTATTTGAAATAGATACCCATCTATAAGAATAAAGGCCAAAACTCAAAAAATTTTTGTTATGAAGATTATTCTAACCACATCATTCCTGCTTTTGTTCCTGAATACAATTTTATGTTCAACATCAGGTGCCAAAGTTTTACCCGTTATTGAAGGATCAGAATTACTTGATACACTCGCTACTCAAAATAATGGATATTTTAATAGTAAGCCCGAGCTCATTGCCTGGAATTATAAATATCCCGGCACTGAGAATTTTATTAGCCCTCAAAATTATTTTCTAAATGAAAGACTATTTTATGGGGCCAATAGGTTATGCGATCTTTCTTTATTAAACATTTCTTTTGATTCAATCTTAAACATTAAATCAGACAATAAAACAATTTTTAATAGACCTAAATAATTATATTTCCATCTAACTTGCCATGTAAGGAATAACCATGGGTATGGTATTTGGTGTAACAATTCTCAACGTTAGCTATGAACCTCTAAAAGCTGCTACAACTAATCCAGTAAATGCCATTCGCTAAGAATCATAGAATAAATTAAATCCATATTTTTTTTATAAGACATTAATGGCACCTCCTAAGACCTTCTATTGGCCATATTGTCAAAGATGAATGCAGATATACAAATTGCAGGAATTTTTATAATGCTCAGTATTTAACATACATATAAAAGGGATGGGTAAATATGTATTCATATAAACAAATCCAATTAAAACATATGAATAAAAATTATTGTTATATTGGAGGGAGATTAAATACTCATTTTCTACATTTCACATCATAGATAAATATCTTCTTCTTGAAGCAGGTCGATTCAAAATTCAATATGTTCAACTACGATATCATTGTCGTGGGAGCTGGTCTTGCCGGTCTTACCAGTGCTATTCACCTTTCAAAATATCAGGTAAATGTATTGCTGATAGAAAAAAACAGGCTTCCGAAACATAAAGTTTGCGGGGAATATATCTCAAATGAGGTATTACCTTATTTAGAATTCCTGGGTATTGATCCTTTCAAATATGGCGCAAAAAAAATCAATCAGTTTGAACTATCGACATCACAAAATAAGACAATAAGGAGTCATTTACCTCTTGGCGGCTTCGGTATCAGCCGTTTTAAGATTGACATGGTATTAGCGGATAAAGCAGTAGAAAATGGTGTTAAGATCATATATGATTCGGTTAGTGATCTTAAATATGAGAATAACGAATTTACAGTATCTACTTTGAACAAATCAAAATATAAATCGAAATTCGTAATAGGGGCCTATGGGAAACGCTCTGGAATTGATTATAAACTGAACAGGAAATTCATTAAGAAAAAATCTCCTTATCTGGCTGTTAAAACTCATGTAAAGGGGAGTTTTCCAAGTGATCTGGTTGCACTGCATAATTTTGAGGGGGGGTATTGTGGTGCTTCCAAAGTTGAGGATGGAAGCATCAACTTATGCTATATTACGGATTATAATTCCTTCAAAAAATATAATAACATCGAGGCCTTCCAGGAAAATGTTATTTATAAAAACAGGAATCTGGAATCCCTGTTCGAATATTCGGAGAAAGTATTCAAATCACCCTTGACTATCAGTCAAATATCTTTTTTACCAAAGAGTCCTGTTGAACACCATGTGATCATGTGCGGAGATACGGCCGGATTGATACATCCTTTGTGTGGAAATGGAATGAGTATGGCCATCAGAAGTGCGCAGATTGCTTCAAAACTAATATTGGATTATTTTCAGTCCTCTGCCCTAACAAGGGATGGCCTCGAAGAAGCCTATAAAAAAGCCTGGAATAAGGCATTTCGATTAAGATTGAAAACTGGTCAGCTTATAGCCCACATTCTTAGTAGCAAAAGATTAACTGCATTCTTTTTTGTATTTCTGACCTGGTTCCCATTCTTAATCCCAGAGATAATCAAACTTACACATGGAAAACCAATGCAGGTAAAATGAATCTATGGATTGATACAAAATATAGGAGCCATATGGCTGAAATAATGGATGATTTTTCCATCGGTGGATTGGAGCTTAATAAAACTTTGATTACGCTGGGAAGGATTAACAGATGGCTTGGGGGAACTAGGGTGACATTGAATGGAATTAAAAAGATACTAAATGGACATCCAAAAGAGCAGGAGATAACCATCCTGGATTTGGGATGTGGTGGAGGCGATATTTTGCGTGATGTCGCAGAATTTGGGAAGAAGAAAGGATATTCCTTCAAGATTATAGGTGTTGATGCAAATGAAAGCACACTTGAATATGCAAAAGAACTGACTCATTCATTTCAGAATATTAGCTTCCTCCATTGTGATATATTTTCAGATGAATTCAATCGATTAGAATATGATCTTGTTTTAACATCTTTATTCCTTCATCATTTTGATGATAAACAATTAGAAAAATTGATAAAAGGGATTCTTGGGAAGGCTTCAATTGGGATTGTAGTAAATGATTTACACAGACATATCATAGCATATTTTCTTTTCAGGTTATTGTGTTTGTTTACGACCAATGATATGGTTAAGGAAGATGGTTTAATATCTATATTAAAAGGATTTAAACGGGATGAATTAATTAGAATCTCTGAAAATATTGGAGCTGTGTATTCGGTAAAATGGAAATGGGCTTTCCGTTACCAGTGGATAATTCAAAGTAAATAAATGAGCGTACTAATAGCATCAGTTGCCAAACAACTCCCAAAATATTCCAGACCCACTAAGGATATATTACCTTATCTGGAAACCTGGATCTCAGGTCAAAACAAACGGTTTCAAAGAAAAGTACTTAAGATCTTTGAGAATGCCGGGGTGGATATGCGATATTCTATAATGGATGCTGATGAGGTGTTTCTTAAAACATCATTCGAAGAAAAAAATGATATTTATTCCAGGGAGATTATTGATCTTGCTGAGAAAGCATTCATAAACTCCATTAAGAAGGCGAACCTGGATCCGGTTGATATTGATTTCATCATCACGGTGAGCTGTACTGGAATTATGATCCCCTCACTTGATGCCTACCTGATCAATCGGCTTCAATTGAAAAAAGACATCGTGAGGTTACCTGTTACGGAGATGGGTTGCGTAGCAGGTGTGTCGGGCATGATTTATGCATATAATTTTCTTAAGGCCAATCCGAATAAAAGAGCAGCCGTTATTGCTGTTGAATCCCCGACCGCAACATTCCAGCATGATGATTTCTCAATGGTTAACATTGTTAGTGCAGCAATTTTCGGGGATGGGGCGGCAAGTGTGATCTTATCATCTCATCCAGGTGATAAAGGCCCGGAAATTATAGATGAAGCCATGTATCATTTTTATCATGCAGAGCATATGATGGGATTCAGACTTAGGAACTCTGGATTACAAATGGTTTTGGATAAATCTGTTCCAGATACGATCACAGAACATTTTCCGGAAATAATTTACCCATTCCTGGAAAGAAACAATATAACCATCGAAGATGTGGATCATTTGATCTTTCATCCGGGCGGTAAGAAAATAGTACAAACGGTTGATGATCTATTTGGTTCCCTCGGAAAAAATGTAGAAGATACTAAGGAAGTATTGAGGCAATATGGAAATATGTCGAGCGCCACTGTCTTGTATGTATTGGAGCGTTTTATGGATAGAAATCCGTCCGAAGGGGAAATTGGCCTGATGCTGAGTTTTGGTCCCGGATTTTCTGCGCAAAGAATATTAATAAAATGGTAAAAGAATTCAGTAAAAAAGAAAAATGGGCCCTCATTCTTGGAGGTTCAAGCGGCCTCGGTTTGGCAAGTGGCAAAAAACTTGCTAAACACGGATATAACCTATGCATTGTACACCGTGATTCCAGGATAAGGCTCAAGGCTATAGAATCAGAATTTGATAAAATCAGGAAAGAGGGTATTGATTTTTTATCTTATAATCTTGATGCATTGAATCCGGAAAAGCGGGCTGAGATAATATTTGACCTAAAAAACAAATTAGCTAATAAGGGCAACCTCAGGCTAATGGTACACAGTATTGCCAGGGGAAATTTAAAACCTATGACTTCAAATGAGTCTCCAACATTGCAAAATGATGACTTCAGACTTACGATTCAGGCTATGGCCATAAGTCTGTATGACTGGACCAAAGCTTTGTTTGAAGAACAATTATTTTCAGATGATACCCGCATTATCAGCTTTACAAGTGAGGGGAATACCAAAGTATGGAAGAACTATGCTGCAGTTTCTGCCGCGAAAGTTAGTCTTGAAGCCATTACCAGAAATATTGCTCTTGAATTTGCCCCTTATGGTATCCGTGCAAACTGTATTCAGGCAGGTGTAACTGAAACAACTTCTTTCCGCATGATTCCGGGGAGTGAAAAAATCAAGGAGATTACAATTCAACGAAACCCGTTTAACAGACTTACAAGGCCTGAGGATGTAGCCAATGTGGTATATTTACTTTCTAAAGATGAGGCATCATGGATAAATGGGACTGTAATTCCTGTGGATGGAGGAGAACATTTAAGTTGAAAGCGTTGTTATATCATTGTTTAAAAAACCAGGAAAATGACCTCTGAAGAAATTATATCCCTATTGCCATACAAAGAGCCGTTTCTCTTTGTGGATAATCTTCGAGATATTTCAGAAGAAGGTATCTCCGGGTATTACCGATACAATGAAAATGCTTCCTTTTATAATGGCCATTTTAAAGATAATCCTGTAACTCCAGGGGTAATACTGACTGAAACCGCTGCACAGATTGGTCTGGTATGCCTCGGGATATATTTGTTGAGGGAAAAGCTTTCAGACCTAAATAGCGTACAAATTGCCTTTACCTCCAGCCAGATGGATTTTTATCTTCCGGTTTTCCCCGGTGAAACGGTATCAGTTGAATCTGAAAAAGAATATTTCAGATTTAATAAACTTAAATGTAAAATTAATCTTTTTAATGCCCGGCATGAACTTGTATGCAGGGGGAGTCTATCCGGGATGATTAAATTAACTGAAATTGAATAGGGTCGTTATTACCGGTCTCGGCGTTGTTGCGCCCAATGGTGTGGGAATAAAGGATTTCTCACACGCTATCAAACAAGGGATTTCCGGGATAACTCATCATCAAATTCTGGATGACCTGAATTTCTCATGTTGTATCGGGGGGATTCCCCAGGTATCAGAGAAAAAGAAAGCTGAGTATTTTACCCCTTTACAGCTAAGGGGGTTTAACAGCTCAGGTATTACCTATGGATGTATCGCGGGAATTGATGCCTGGAAGGATTCTGGTCTACCCATTGATCCTGAGGGCCAGGTTGACTATGAAGTGGGTTGTGTTTTTGGTGCCGGATCTTCCGGTATCGATAAATTCAGAGATTCTATCTATATGGTTGACGATAAAAGAGTTAGGCGTCTGGGAAGTACGGTAGTGGTGCAAACTATGGCCAGCGGTATCAGTGCTTATCTTGGCGGTATGTTGGGATTAGGAAATCAGGTGACCACCAATTCTTCTGCCTGCAGCACAGGAACAGAGGCTATCTTAATGGGGTATGATCGCATCAGATATGGTCAGGCGCAAAGGATGCTTGTGGGTAGTTGCAGTGATGATGGGCCCTACGTTTGGGGAGGATTTGATGCAATGAGGGTTTTAACCTATAAACATAACCATGAGCCTGAGCGAGGCTCAAGGCCCATGAGTGCTTCTGCTTCCGGATTTGTTCCTGGGGGAGGAGCGGGCGCCATTATGCTGGAATCTCTTGACAGTGCCCTTGAGAGAGGGGCAAGGATCTATGCTGAAATTCTTGGAGGATCAGTAAATTCGGGAGGACAGAGAAATGGGGGAACACTTACTGCTCCAAATCCTGAAGCTGTACAACAATGTATTATAAAGGCCATTCAAAATGCCGGGATTAAGTCTGAGGAAATTGATGTGATCAATGGTCATCTAACTGCAACAACTAAAGATGTACTTGAAATAGAGAACTGGACAAAGGCATTAAATAGAAAAGGATCTGATTTCCCATATATTAATTCCTTAAAATCAATGGTAGGACATTGCCTGGCTGCAGCAGGATCGATAGAAAGTGTCGCATCCGTACTTCAGATTAATGGACAGCATTTGGTTCCCAACTTGAATTGCGAAGATATTCATCCGGGAATTCAGGAAATGATAGATGTGAACAGGATCCCAACAAAATGTTTTGATATGCAGATCAATATTGTAATGAAGGCCAGTTTCGGATTCGGTGATGTGAATGCCTGTATCTTATTTAAAAAATATTCAGAATAAAAATACACTTATGAAAACTGATGATTTGATAGTAAAATTAAAAAAGATTGTTCTTCCTTACATACAGGATGAGGAAGCTTACAAGAATCTGAATGAAGAAACTGATTTCCTCAGGGATCTGAAAATTAACTCTGCCAATTTGGTCGATATTGTTTTAGATGTCGAGGATGAATTTGACATAAAAATCGAAAATGAGGATATGGAAAAGATGTTGTCCGTGGGTGCTGCCATGTCTATCATTACCTCCAAACTGGGAAATAAGTGATAGGGAATGATATTGTTGATCTGACGGAAGCCTCAAGATCCCGGCATTGGAACAATCAAAGATTTCTCACTAAGGTATTTTCAACCTCCGAAAGAGATTTTATCCTTAATTCCTCTAACCGGCTTCATGCCACATGGGCAATCTGGAGTATGAAGGAAAGTGCCTATAAAGTGCACCTGAGAAAATATAAGCAACCATTCTTTACACCGTCAAAACTAGAATGTCAGTTTGAAAATGAAGGCCATGGAAAAATCAGGATTGATAAGACTACTTATACTGCCAATACTATTATCAATGTAGATTTTATTTACACAGTAGTGTTGACTGATCCTTCAATGGATTACACCGGTAAAATTCAAAAGGTAAAAGATACATCTTATACAAACCTGCATAATAAATGCTATCAGGATGTAATAGAAATGAGTTCTGTTCAAATACATGGACATGACAAAACCGTCGAAATTAGAAAGGATGAGTACGGTATCCCGAGAATGTTTACTGGCAATAAGGTACATCCTTTGATATTTTCCATTACCCATCATGGGAAATATTATGCATATGTCATATTGAAATAGATTTATATCATAAACAGCTTATTAAGCTTTATAACTGATTATAAGTTTACTTTTTTTGTAAATAAATATACCATTTTTGCGGGATCACATTTTTTCGAATTAGCTTGAAAAAGTAGATTTATTGGATTTTAGATTGTATTTTAACGATCGTACTCCAATAAAAATTCAGAATTATGAAAAAATTTTCAAGAAGGGAGATGATCCAGGCCAGCCTGGCTTGTATGTCGGCCCTGTCGGCCGGATTGCCAATCCCTGGATTTTCAGGTTCGAAAAACGCGGAAATAGATCAGGTTGAGCTTGGTAAAACCGGATTAAAAGTATCAAGATTAGCCCTTGGTTGTGGCAACAGCAGCTGGGCACGTCAATCCAAGTTCACAAGACTTGGAGTTGATACCTTTTTAAAGGTGGCACCCTATGCATATGAAAAAGGAGTTACATTTTTAGATACCGCAGATCTTTATGGGACACACCCTTTTGTAGGTGAGCTATTTAAATCCATCCCGAGAGATAATTTTCAATTGCTTACCAAGATATGGACCACGGATGCTGATTGGTATACAGTTGTTCCCGTTCAGGAAACCCTAGATCGCTTCAAAAAAGAATTGGGCACTGATTATTTTGATATTGTTTTACTTCATGCCATGGAAAGTGGTAACTGGATAAAGGAAAAACAGCAATTCCGTGATCAACTTGAAGAAGCCAAACAAAAGGGAGAAGTAAAGAAAGTAGGTGTATCATGCCATAATATCGATGCGCTCAGAGTTGCAGCAGAGGATCCATGGGTGGATATTATTTTGGCCAGAATAAATCCTTATCAGATGGTTATGGATGGTACTCCAGAAGAAATAATGACAATTCTTGAGACGGCCAACAAAAATGGTAAAGGTGTCATAGGTATGAAGATCTTTGGAGATGGTAAGATGACAAGCGAAGAACAAAGAAACAAGTCATTAAATTTCTCTATACGGAATGAGAATATACATGCTGTAACCATAGGACTTGAGAAATTTGAATATGTCGATTACGCTGTGGAGCGGGTCACCGATATATCGAAATCTTAGGGAAGCAGTATTTTCTACGTTGAAACGCATACAGGATTCTGATCATTCAGATACAAGACACTAATATTTTTTTGAACTTATTTATTTACCATAAAATTGGCTTGCCAGGGTTTTACATATCACTGGTATTCACTTTTTTAAGTCACATTTTTCAGTAAAAAACCGCATAGACATTATGAGATACACTGTACTACTTCTTCTATTCCTTTTCAAAACACTGAATGGAATCTCATCAGATAATAGAGACATTCTGCAGAAAAAAGCCAACGAAATCGAACTCAGGGAAAGCCTGGTAAAGGAATTCTCTGATATTGGATTCCCGGATTATCATGACAGAGATTTCTGGGAGAAATTACCGAAGAATATAAAGGATCAGTACATCCAAAATGCGGAGGGAAAAGTCAATTATGACTGGCCGGTTGTAAAAGCAACGGATTATCTTGAGATCATACGTTCAGGCGACCGCCGGCAGAGTGTATATTCAGCACCCCGGTCTGCTTTAATGGCGCTGGTTATGGGGGAATTAATTGAAGGTAAAGGTAGGTTTCTGGATCAAATCATCAATGGTGTCTGGTATTATTGTGAGCAAACATGGTGGGGATGGTCGGCACATCTGCCGGAACCTAACGGACTTCCTGATATAAAAGATCCATCAATAGACCTGGGTGTTGGAGAAATTGCAAATATACTCTCCTGGACCTGGTTTCTTTTTCATCAAGAATTTGATAAGATACATCCCCTGATCTCCAAAAGATTGAAGGATGAGATCATGTATAAAGCCATTCTCCCTTATTATGAAAGGGAAGATTTCTGGTGGATGGGGCTTGATGGCAGCAGAACAGTTAATAACTGGAATCCCTGGACCAATCACAATATGCTCACTGCCATTATTATTATGGAGGATGACCAGGATAAAAAAATCAATGGGGTAAAAAAAGTTATCCGTTCTTTAGATGTATTTATAAATAGTTATCCGGAGGATGGTGGGTGTGATGAAGGTCCTTCCTATTGGGGAAGGGCGGGAGCTTCACTTTATCAGAACCTCGACCTCCTGAAACTGGCCACCAAGGGAAAATTTAATGTTTACGACGTGCAGTTAATTAAAAACATGGGTTCCTATATTTACAAGGCCTATATCAACTATCCCTATTTTATCAATTTTGCGGATGCAGATGCAACCACTGGCAGCAGACCACAGATCATCTACAGTTATGGGAAAGATATACAGGACCCAATTATGCAAAAATTCGGCGCCTATCTGGCGAAGAGGCAGAATTGGGGAGATGTTACGCCAGGCGGTAAAATTGATGAGCAACTTCTACAGTTAATGCTAATGGACGAAATAAAAAATGCTCCGGCTGAAAATGCGCTGATCAGTGACTTTTGGTTGCCTGAAACCGAAATTGCCGGAGGAAGGGATATGGCAGGATCCACAGAAGGTTTCTTCTTTGCCGCCAAAGGTGGTCACAACAACGAGAGCCATAATCACAATGATCTGGGAACCTGCGTCCTGTATTACAATGGGAAACCTTGTCTGATCGATATTGGAAGAGAGCAGTATGTGGCCAAAACGTTCAGCAACAGGAGGTATGAGATCTGGACTATGCAATCTCAGTACCACAATCTGCCTAAAATAAATGGTTTTGATCAAAAGGAAGGCGGGCAATTCAAAGCGAAGAACACATCCTTTAAATCAGATCAAAAAAAAGTGGTTTTCTCTACTGACATTGCCGGGGCTTATGTTTTGGAAACCGGGATTGACAAGTGGATCAGGAGCTATCAGCTTGACCGGGGCAGGAAATTTGTAGTAACGGATGAATATCATTTCAAGGAGTTGAAAACTGATCCCACCACATTGAATTTTATCACCTATTGTACTGTGGCCCAGGTTTCGGAAGGTGTTTTAAGTCTGAAAGGGGAGGGCTTTAATTTGGAGATTATATATAATGCAAAAAATGTAAGTCCTGAAATTGAATTTAACGAAGTTCATGATCCAATGCTGAAACGCTACTGGCCAAAAGGAATAACCAGGATTATATTTACCTTAAATGATCCTGGAATTAAAGGGAAAAACCAGATAGAGATTGT
>CBDUBA010000068.1:0-23836 GCA_965365275.1 uncultured Cyclobacteriaceae bacterium
TATTCACTGGAAAACAATGCGGCATATTTAATAGCCTGTATCATACTTTCAGGATTTGCTTCCCCTTTGCCCCCTTTATCAAAAGCGGTTCCATGGTCAACAGATACACGGATAATTGGAAGCCCGAGTGTCATGTTGATGCCCGACATACCTTCCCACCTTTTAGAGAAATGATTGTATTCGAAACCAAGCAATTTTGTAGGGATATGTCCCTGGTCATGATACATGCATACGACGATATCATATTGACCGCCTTTCATCTTTGGGAAAATAGTATCCGGTGGATGGGGGCCATCCACATTCAGTCCCCTTTCTTTCGCCGCCTCAATGGCAGGGACTATATGCTTTATCTCTTCATCTCCAAATAAACCATTTTCGCCTGCATGAGGATTTAAACCATTAACTGCAATTCTGGGATTATCAATTCCCATTTTCCGCAGAGCCTCATCGGCAAGAAGGATCACTTCAAGTATTCTATCCTTGGTAATCCTTTTAATAGATTCGAGCATGGAAACATGGGTGTTTACATGAACTACCCTGAAATCGTCGTCTGCGAGCATCATGGCATATTTCGAAGTATTGGTATAATGGGCAAAAATCTCCGTATGCCCGGCAAAATTGCATCCGGCCAGGCTGATGGCTTTTTTATGAATCGGGCCGGTTACCGTAGCATCCACCTTATTTTCCAATGCCAGATGAATCGTTTTTTCAACATATTCAAAAGATGCTTTTCCTGTCATAGCAGAAATCTCATTGAATGAAAAAGTATCCATATCGATATTTTGCATATCCAATACATCGACAGTTCCAAAGGAATAAGAACCTTTTTCCGGATCTTGTATTGGATTTACAATCAGATCCAGCCGGCAAATATCTATTATCTGATCAATGATCCTGGCATCACACACCACCAAAGGCCTGCAGCGTTCATAAATATCCGGGTCTGAAAGTGCTTTTACACTTACTTCGGGCCCAATTCCAGCAGGATCCCCCGTGCTAATGGCGATAATTGGCTTAACAATTCCTCTCTTCATTATTTATATCTCTCCTTTTGTATAAAATTAAAAAATTTTTCTGGCCATGGATAACTTCCGGGTTTCACGATCAGGAAAATTTCTGAATTGTTTATTTCCAGTTTGACCACTCCAGCTCCCAGTACCTCCCATATCCTAAAATTACTTTTCTGTTTGCGGAATATGGTGGAAGCAGTTTCCCCTCCTTCAATGAATATTTCATCTCCTCTATTGCAATTATTTATGAGTATGGTGGCTGATCCTGATAAAAGTTCCGTTATCTTTTGCAGGACTGATGAGCCACTTAATTCGGTTTCCGGCCGGGCAATTATTAAGGGATACCCTTTTTCAATAGTTTCAATAATCTTATCGATGTATTCTTCATAAAAAGCCTCAGCTGTCAGACTTTTTTCGGGGAGATAAAAGCATGGATATCCTTTTTTCTGCAGTGTATCAATGGTGTGGATGCCATTTAAAGACCGGGTTCCGATAACAAAATGTTTTTTACCTTTACCGGGAGTATAATCAGTTTTGATGGATGGTTTCAAATTTAATTTGTCCTTCAAAATGGTGGTAAAAAAATCAGCTCCACCTGCTGCAAGAATGTCTTCTGTAAATCTGCTGGTTACAATTTCAATGAGATTATCTTCAGAATATACATCAGGGATCTCAATATTATTATCCTCCTTATAAGGTACATCTGAATCCATTTTATCAAAAGTATTCCTGACCAGGTCCTGGACATAAGGACTTTTTCTTGGATACTCCGGATCATAGAAAAACTCTGTCTGATGAATTGGAATCCCGTTGATATAATACATTCCATTTTTAATGATCCTTCCTTTTGACGGATTAGCAGAAATCAAGACAGCATGATTCAAATTAAGTTGGGATAGGATTGCTCTTATTTCCGGAATGATGGGTCCACGAAGTACTGAATCAACCTTTTTATAGACAAAATCAAATTCGGATAAATCGAGACGATCTAGTAAGGTCATAATGGTTCTGTATGCTGTTTGTGGGTCCATGCTTCGGGTATTGGTATCCAGGACCAGAACATCATCCTCCGCTACCCGGACCTCCGAAAGACTCGTTTGCATTTTGACAGATAAGCCAAAGAGATGGGCCACACCTCCTATCTCGGCCGCACCTGTGAAATCGTCTGCTATGACCAGTATTTTTGGCATCTATTTTCAATCTGTTTATTTCGAAACCTTTAAACGAAATTATAATTCTCAATGAAAAGATTTGAATAATAGAGCTGAAAACTTTGAATTATTAAATCAAATAGATCAGTTTTTCAATGATTACCACAATAATTAAAATACTGAAAAGTACTTTTATTGTATTTGAACTGAAGATCCGGCCCAAACGATTGCCTATGGGTGATCCCATGAGTACACCGATTGTCAGGGGTATGGCAACGGGAAAATAAATAAAACCGTACTGGAAAGGAAGCAGGGATTCGCCCGGATATGCAAATAAGTTGTACACCGTAAGTGCTAAAGATGTTATAAATATCATGGCCAGGGATATCGATCTTGCCATCTTGATATCGAGATGTAACTGGGTGGTAAGAATAGGAACGACAGCGGCACCTCCACCCAGGCCTGTTAATGATGCAAGTGATCCTCCGATAATTCCTGCAAATCCCAACCTGGCTTTCCTGTTTTTAAATAAAGATTTCTCATGATTTTTCCTGTCTTGTGTGTAAAGAGAGACAAGCATAAAAAGAAGGAACAGGATCAGAAGAACATAGAAAAAGGTAATGGAGTACCAGGAAGAGGACACTATGATGGCCAGGACCAGAATAGAAAAAAAAGCACCAGGCACGCCAACCCAGAGTGATTCCCTGATATAGAAATCATGCTTACGGATATTTAATATATTAGATGCCAGGCTTGCAAAAAGTACCCCGAATATGGAGTTCGCAATTGTGAATTGGGCCAGCAGATCAGCAGATACTCCAGCATTGGTCAGTGCATAAGGTAGCACAAGAACATAAATTATGCCACCACCAACTCCTAATAGTCCAGCAAGGATCCCTCCGCCTATTCCGGCCAGGATCAGCCAGATAAGATCAATCATTATCGGTTTTGGCCAGCAATTGATTATAATGTTCCGGATCATTCAGAACCTGAATGGCTTCCTGTAATTGAGCATCATCATCAAAAGAGGCTTCGATCAATCCTTTACTAAGATAATATCTGCTTACAATATCTTCTTCCAGGGCTGACCTGATCTCATCCTGAAATTTCAAAAGATCTTTTTCCTTATTATGGTGTATTTCTTTCTTAAGTTCAGCTATGGTTTCTTCTACCATTCCATTAAATTTCTCCTCTTTGGATAGTTTAATGAGATCATCCAGGGTTTTTTCTACCCGGGTTGTATAGTCATAATCTTTATCTTCCAGCCAGGCGATAAATTCTGAGAATTCTTCATCAGTCAATTTGAAATCAGCTGCAGGCCCGATTGACTCACGGGAATAATAATATTGCGTAGCATAATTGAATATAAGTCCTTTGGACATAAGGCTAATGGTTATAGGAGCCAGCTTTCCCGGTTCTACCTCTATATCCGGGTCAATCCCGCCACCATCATAAACTACCCTTCCATTCTGCGTTTTAAACTCAACTTTCAAGGAATCAGGTATGCGTTTGACACTACCGTCTTCATTGCGTTCACTATAATTGATAGCCTGGATGCAACGGCCACTGGGGATATAATATTTAGCCGTAGTTACCTT
Organism: uncultured Cyclobacteriaceae bacterium; assembly: GCA_965365275.1. GTDB lineage: Bacteria > Bacteroidota > Bacteroidia > Cytophagales > Cyclobacteriaceae > JAGTVG01. Next base: position 3,760 of record CBDUBA010000068.1, read on the forward strand.
TAACTGACTGTTATAGGATAGAGGTCTTGTGGCCTGTACAAGTCCTTTCCCAAATGTTTTCTTTCCAACCAGTACGCCCCGGTCATAATCCTGGACTGTCCCAGAAACAATCTCGGAGGCGGAAGCACTTCTATGATCCGTCATTACCACCAGAGGTATCTCTGTATCGACCGGATTGTTTAAGCCACTGTATGTTTTGTTCCAATCACTGACTTTACCTTTTGTGCTGACAATTTCTTTTCCCCGTGGAATAAATATATTGGTAACATTCACTGCTTCACTAAGTAATCCTCCAGGATTTTCTCTCAGGTCCAAAATAATTTTAGTCGCACCCTCTTCCTTAAGTTTAGTCAGGGCTTTGCTAACTTCCTTTCCTGCAGAAGTAGTGAAATCAGACAGTTTTATATATCCAACACCCTCAGACACGAATCCGTAATATGGCACGTTATCAATGGTAATTTTTTCCCTGGTCAGGGTTAGCGTTATTGGTTCTTCAACCCCGTAGCGTTTTATCTGAATGGAAACCTCGGTATTCGCCTGGCCTTTCAGTAACTTACTGATCTCACTTGTATTCTTGTCCACAACATCTACACCATCGACCTGTATCAGTTCATCACCTATTCTCAATCCTCCCTCATAGGCAGGAAATCCTTCATACGGCATGATAACCCTATTGACATTATTGTACCTGCCGATAACGGCGCCAATACCGCCATACTGGTTAGTGGTCATAAAGCGGTAATCCTCTATGTCATCTTCCGGGATGTAATTGGTATATGGATCAAGGGAAGATAACATGGCATCAATACCTGCCCTCATAAATGTATTTGGGTTGACCTCATCAACATAATAGGCATTGACCTCCTTGAATAAGGTTGCGAAAATGTCCAGGTTCTTTGCTATCTCAAAATATCTTTCCCCCGGATTGGTATAACTGAATAATATGATCGCTGTAGTCAGAACCGGAATGGTCAGTATCCATCTTTTATGTTTTCGCCACATATTTTAACTTGTTTTGTTGTTTAGTAAATAGTGAATTGAGTTAATAACCTGTTCTTCAATCGATTTATAAGATTGTACATTCTTACTAATATACACATACCCCAATAAAAACGGAAGACCGTCTTTCTTATTATACATTAAATGCTTGTGTTGACGGTAGGCTTCCCGAATTCTCCGCTTGATCTTATTACGTACGACAGATTTCTTAAATTGTTTTTTCGGAACGGATATAAGCAGTTGATGAAAAGGAAATTTTTCCGGTTCGTACTGCAGGAAGTACAATGCAAGCGGAAAGAATTTTTTTGTCTTGCCTTCCGAGAATAATAGTTGTATTGATTTTTTTTGCTTTAAGCGTTCCTGCCTGTAAAGGCGGCAGGACTGAAGATCTGGACTAGTCCCCATGACGCATGGGATTGGTCATTATTTTCTGAGATTTCTTTCGTCAGAAACGGATAATTTCTTTCTGCCCTTTGCCCTTCTGTTTGCGATCACATTTTTTCCTCCCGGAGTTTCCATCCTGGACCTGAAGCCATGCTTGTTTTTCCTTTTTGTATTCGAAGGTTGAAATGTCCTTTTCATTACCAGCTATTTTAGTTCTGTGATACCGTTTTATTCTTAATAAGAAGTTTCAAACGGGCTGCAAAGTTATTAATCATCTGTTACTTATACAAGTATTTACAAAAAATCAACATAAGTATTTTAAAAGATAGCTTTGTCCCATTTTTTTTGTGAAATGAAGCCCGGAAACATTGACTTTATTCTATTCTTGCAATGTCAAGGATTAAATGTCAATTTATCACTTATTAAGCAATTGATTATCAATTAGATATTAGGTATATATTACGTGTTTTTGAGAAGCCAGTTAGGGGACTCATAATATAGGTCCTTAAAAACTATAAAAGTGGAAGGTATTTTCTATAAAAATAATTGGTTTTTACTAAAATCATATTTAAGTTGGACCTTGATTGTAGCCTATTTTGTAGTTTAAATTCAACTTTTTCATTTTAGATTGCTGTTCAGATTCAGCAGCAGCCGTGAAGAGGTTGCGTTTTTTCATGTAGGATTTTTTAAACCTAAATAAAACTTAAAAAAAGTTGTTATGAAGAATTATTTACTTGTTTGTTTGTTGATGCTGTTCACTGGCGCAAATCTTTTTGCCCAGGACAGGACAGTATCAGGTCAAGTGACAGATTCCGACACAGATGAACCTATTCCCGGGGTGAATATCCTGATCCAGGGGACGACGCAAGGAACTGTTACTGACATTGATGGGAACTACGAGCTTAGTGTACCATCCGACGGGGCAATATTGATGTATTCCTATGTGGGATATAAATCCCAGACCATTGATATAGGTACGAGGAGTACGGTGAATATCGCTCTTGTAGCAGACGTTACTGCCTTATCCGAAATTGTTGTTACGGGTTACGGTACACAGGAAAAGAAAGAGATTACCAGTGCCGTAGCCAGTGTTAAGGAAAAGGATTTTAACCAGGGTAATGTCAACGATGCTGCACAGCTTTTACAAGGTCGTGTGGCCGGTCTTTCCATTACGAATGACAATGCAGGGGATCCCAATGGAGGTTATACGGTACGACTCCGTCAAACCTCTACCATAGGTGCCAATGTTCAACCTTTGGTCGTTATTGATGGTATCATTGGTGGAGACCTCAACAATGTCGATCCAAGGGATATTGCTTCTATTGATGTTTTGAAGGACGGATCTGCTGCTGCTATTTACGGAACACGTGGTTCCTCCGGGGTGGTTATCGTTACAACGAAAACTGGTAGTGAAGGCCGTTTTGATGTGGATCTCAATGCCTACTGGGTCGTTGAGTCTATTAATCGAAGGCAAGATATATTGAATGCTTCTGATTGGAGGCGACTTTCAAGTGAGATCAATGCCGGGGTGGATTATGGCGATGACACCGATTGGTACGATGCCATAACACAAACTGCCAATACGCAGGTATATAACCTGGCCATGGCGGGTGGATCCAAGCAAACAACCTATCGGGCATCCGTGAACTACCGTGAAGCAGACGGAATCTTAAACGGAACCGGATTCCAGAGATTAAATGCCAGGTTAAACCTCACTCAGAAAGCCATCAACGACAGGTTAACGCTTACATTCCTTACAGCTGGTACCTTTAACCGGTCAAATTATGGTTACAATGATGCCTGGAGATATGCTACGATATACAATCCGACTGCTCCCATACGGGATGAAAACAATCCCGATTTTGACAAGTGGGGAGGTTTTTATCAGAACGTATTGTTCGATTATTATAATCCTGTTGCTATTTTGGAACAGAATGTCAATGAAGGTTCTGATTCCCGGGTGAATATAGCCATTAAAGGCGCCTATGAGATCATCGACGGTTTAACCGTGGACGCATTTTACTCCATTCAGGCTGTAGAAGAATTGCGTAACCAGTATTATGGCAAGGAAAGTTTCTGGCAGGGAGCCGACCGTAATGGTAATGCACGCAAAGAAAGCAGGCAGCGATGGAACCAGTTGTTTGAATCCACGGCCAACTGGAATACCGATTTTGGACGCACGAACTTCACATTACTTGGTGGTTACTCCTTCCAGGAATTCTGGCATGAAGGATTCTTTGCCCGTGGCGGTGATTTTGTAACAGACTTCTTCGAGTACAATAATCTGAGTGCCGCTCAGGAATTCAGTAATGGATTGGGTGAAGTGGACAGCTGGAAAGATAATGCCAGGTTGATTGCATTCTTCGGACGTGTGAACTTTAATATCGATGAGACCTATTTCGTGTCTGCATCGGTCAGGCAGGAAGGATCTTCAAGATTTGGTAGCGGTAATAAATGGGGTACTTTCCCTGCTGCCAGTGCTGGTGTTGAACTGGCCAATTTCATCGGATCCTCTTCAATAGATAACCTGAAATTCAGAATTAGCTGGGGAATAACCGGAAATATTCCCGGAGAATCTTACCTATCCTTGCTTAGATTAGGGCCGGGTTCCAGTTTCTTCTATAATGGTGAATTTATACCAAGTTATGCACCTATAAATAATAACAATCCTGACCTCAAATGGGAAACCAAAACAGAGTGGAACTTTGGTTTTGATTTTTCATTCTTCGGATCTAAATTATTTGGTGCATTGGATTTCTATATTCGAAATACACAGGATCTGCTGTACCAGTTTGGCGTGCCTCAACCACCAAACCTGTATAACCAGGCATGGGTGAATGTCGGTGAGCTGAAAACCAGCGGACTTGAGCTGGCTTTAACATGGGCAGCAGTTGAGAAGTCGCGTTTTACATATTCAACGACCGTGACACCAACGGTATATCTTCAGAATGATCTCGTTTCCTTAAGTGGTGAGTTCAATGGTGCCCTTTTAGAATTCGGAACGCAGACTCTTGGTGCCATGGGTGCACCAGGTATGAGTGCTGTTCCATTACAAAGGGTTTCTGAAGGAGAACCTTTGGGTCAGATCTGGACACAGGTTTATGATGGTATCGGACCTAATGGTGACCTTTTATTAAAAGATACCAATGGCGATGGCACCATAGATGAACTTGACCGACAGGTTACAGGTAGTGGTATTCCTGATTTCGAATTTGGATGGGCAAACAACTTTACCTTTGCCGGGAATTGGGATCTGAATATATTTTTCCGTGGCGTATTTGGCCATGACCTGCTGAATAAGTACAGGGCATTTTATGAAGTACCTCAGGGCATCGGATCTTATAATACCTTCCAGGGTGCATTTGATCTGAAAAATCCTGAAACTGGTGCTTACATGAATTCATCTTCAGGATTGTTATCGAGTTACCATGTGGAAAGTGCGGATTTCTTTTCATTGGATAACATGAGCCTGGGATATAATTTCAACATGGATAATAGCGGGGCTTTCAGGAATATCAGGCTTTACATAGGAGCCAATAACCTGTTCATCATAACAGGCTATAAAGGCCCAGATCCAAATCCACGATATGATGATGAAAACAATGATCCATTGGTAACCGGTATAGATTACAGGAACAGGTGGGTACTTACCCGCTCATTCAATATTGGTGCAACCATTGGATTTTAATCCGGACATGTAATATGAATATTTGGAATATGAAAAATATTAATAAAATGAAAAGATCAATATTGTTAGGAAAAATACTACTGGTCGGATTGTTCATTACGGTGTTTAACCAATCATGTACTAATCTCGACGAAGAATTGTTCAGCGAGGTAACCCCGGATGATTATTTTAAGACGGAAGAGCAGTTTGTTACCGCGCTGGCATCAGCTTACACCAGATTGGGACCCATTGGATTCGAGGGCGACATATTTGCCTTCCAGGAGGTTTCTACTGATGAAATGCTGGTGCCGACAAGAGGTGCTGACTGGGATGACGGGGGTGACTGGAGAAGGATATCACTTCACTCCTGGACCTTTGAAGATGGCAAGGTAAACAGTGCCTGGAACTTTGGATTCCAGGGCGTTACCACCTGTAACCAGCTAATATTCCAGTTTCAGGAATTGGTGGATCAGGGTGCTGTTGATCCTGAAACGGCGGATGCTTTTATTGCTGAACTGGAGGTTTTAAGAGGATATTATTACTGGGTATTAATGGACACCTTTGGCAATGTGCCCTATGTTACGCAATTTGCCGGTGCAGATCCACAACCCCCTACAGATTCTCGTGAAACCATATATGCAAATCTTATTGAGGAGCTTGAGGCAGGCGTTCCTAAATTATCACAAGCCGTGGATGGTACCACATATGGGCGCATGAACTACTGGGCAGGCAAGCATTTACTGTCCTTACTTTACCTGAATGCGGAAGTTTATACAGGAACTCCGGAATGGCAAAAGGCAGCTGATGCCGCCAATGAGATCATCACATCAGGTTTGTATAACCTGGAATCCGATTATTTTGCCAACTTTAATATAAATAATCAGGGATCCAGTGAGTTTATCTTTGCCATACCCTATGATAAGGTTTTCTTTACTGGTTTTAATCTTCCTATGAGAACGCTGCATTATGGCAGCCAGGATACCTATAATTTTACGGCTCAACCCTGGAACGGATACTGTACACTTGAAGAGTTTTATAATTCCTATGATGATACAGACAGAAGGAAAGGAGAGCCAGGAACTTTGGATGGCCCCTCTACAGTAAGAGGCAATTTTGTTGCCGGTTATCAGTATTTCGCTGATGGTACAACACCGGTAACCGATGCCAACTGGGAACAGCCGAATCCTGACCGGGTACCTCCATTACTTGGAGATCCGGATGGTGAACATTTGAATTTTGGAAACATAGGATCAGGCCAACCCATGGTAAATGAACTGGGGCCACAGGCTTATCGCCAGGCTGGTGCCAGGATCGGTAAATGGGAATTTGAAATAGGTGGGACACCTGATATGAGTAATGACCGTGCACTGTTCCGTTACTCTCACGCCTTACTGATTCGTGCCGAAGCATTGTGGAGAATGAATCCTTCAGACCCGGAAGCATTAAGCCTTGTAAACCAGGTTTATGGACGTTCAAACAATTCCGTATTAACCTCCCTGGATGGAGTACCCAGCTTCCTGGTAAGCGAAGGCGGTACATCTGTGGCAGGTGGAGAATTATTGAATGAAATTGGAAGGGAAATGTTTTCGGAAGGTTTCAGAAGACAGGATCTGATCCGCTGGGGATATTTTACAGAGGTTGACAAATGGTTGCCTCCGGTCAATAACCCAGGCGATATCATAAAGGCTGGCGATGGTTTTGAGTATACCACCATACTTCCGATTCCTCGTGAAGCCATTGAAGCCAATCCTAATCTGGTGCAGAATCCAGGTTACTAGGAATCAGGATTTTAAAATTATAAAAGACGGGCAAATTTATTTGCCCGTCTTTTTTCTTGGTACCCTTTTGAGCATAATCGATAATATCTCTTTTATGTGGTGCTGAATCTATATTTTTCTTAAATTGAATTAGATTCTAACATTCTGTGCAATGATCAGGTCATTTTTTATTGGCAAAATCCTGCTGACTGGATCTTTCATAATGCTCTTAAATGCCTCGTGTACCGATCTGGAAGAAGATCTGTTCAGGGAAGTAACGCCTGAAGATTTCTTTAAGACTGATGAACAATATGCCACGGCCATCGCCTCTGCTTATATCAAACTGGGTGATTGGGCCGATAATTTTCCTTTTGAACTGCAGGACATCACTACTGATGAAATTGTGGTGCCAACTAGAGGAACCAACTGGGACGATGGTGGCGAATGGCGCCGGCTCACCCTGCACACCTGGACTATTGAAGAACGTTCAATAAAAGGAGCCTGGAATTTTGGATTCCAGGGTGTGACAACATGTAATCTATTGATATACCAGTTTAAAGAATTGATCAAAGATGGAATTCTGGACGTTCCAACTGCAGAATCATTTATTGCTGAACTAGTAGTCCTAAGAGGATTCTACTATTGGTTTTTATTAGACACGTTTGGTAATATCCCTTATGTTACAGATTTTGCCGGTTCTGATGCTTCACCAAGTTCAGTTCCTCGAGAAATAGTATATACAAATCTGGTGCAGGAATTAGAAAATGAAGTTCCTAAACTTTCCAAGAACGTCGATGCGAGCACCTATGGCAGAATGAACTACTGGGCAGCCAAGCACCTGTTAGCCATCCTGTATCTGAACGCAGAAATATATACAAGCACCCAGGATATACCTGGTACGGCTGAATGGCAAAAAGCTGCCGATGCAGCAAATGAAATAATAGAATCAGGATTGTTTAATCTTGAGTCAGATTATTTTGCGAATTTTAACGTAAATAACCAGAATTCATCCGAGTTTATCTTTGCTATACCTTACGATGCGGTGTTTTTCAAGGATTTTCATCTTGTTGCTAGGACATTGCATTACACCAATCAGGCGACTTATGAATTGACTTTTCAACCCTGGAATGGTCATTGTGCGCTCGAAGAATTTTACAATTCCTATGAGGATTCAGATCTGAGAAAGGGTAAACCAGGTACTACGGAGGGGCCTTCCACAGTAAGGGGAAATTTTATTGCCGGTTATCAGTATGCGGCGGATGGAATAACGCCCCTGATGGTCGATAATTGGGAAAACCCGGACCCGGATAGAGTTCCACCATTTCCGGGGGATCCGGATGGTCCGTGGATTAACTTTGGCAGCATTGGTTCAGGACAGCCAATGATCAATGAACTTGGCCCCCAGGCCATTATTCAGGCCGGAGTAAGAATAGGTAAATGGGAATTTGAAAAGGGAGGTACTGCAAATATGAATAATGACCATGCGATTTTCCGGTATGCGCATACTTTATTGATTCGGGCTGAGGCCTTATGGAGGCTTGATCCTGGCAATTCAGAATCGCTGGTCCTCGTAAATCAGATTAGAGTAAGGGCCAATGCCTCACAATTAACTTCCCTGGATGGTGTTCTTAGTTTTATGATAAGCGAAGGAGGGGCTTCTGTTCAAGGTGGAGAACTTTTAAATGAATTAGGCAGAGAACTGTTTGCTGAGAAATTCCGGAGAACTGACCTGATCCGTTGGGGGTATTTTACTGAAGTGGATAAATGGGTGCCTCCTTTTAATAATCCTGGAGATATCATCAAAGCGGGAGATGAATTCGAATATACTACACTTTTCCCGATTCCCAGAGAAATGTTGGAAGCCGGATCAAATCTCACACAGAATCCCGGATATTGATCGAGCTTCAAGGTTAAATTTTTTTATCTCAGCAGTTATTACCTAATCTGCTTAGTTTTCTTAGTTCTATTCACATAATTTATAACATTGTAAATTTGTGCAAAGCCTATAAATTGTATTTTTACTATATGAGGATCATCCTGCGAATTATTATTCTGTTTATTGTCATAACCTCATCCTGTCAAAAAGGTGAGGATAAATTCATAGAACCAAATACTCTATTTACATTAATGCCTGCCTCAGAAACAGGGATCAATTTTGAAAACAATGTGGTATACGAGGAGGAATTTAATGTGTATACGTATCGCAATTTCTATAATGGTGCTGGGGTGGGAATCGGTGATATCAACAATGATGGTTTACCTGATATCTATTTTTGCGGAAACCAGGCATCCAATCGATTATATCTTAATAAAGGGAATTTTGTATTCGAGGATATAACTACATCAGCTGGCGTGGCCTGTGAGAAAGTATGGTCCACTGGCGTAAGCATGGCTGATCTCAATGGAGATGGATACCTGGATATTTTTGTTTGTAAATCAGGGAGTCCTGACGGAGATAACCGGCATAATGAATTGTTCATTAACAACGGCGACCTCACCTTTACAGAAAGATCTGCAGAATACGGACTCATGGACATAGGGCTTTCTAACCATGCAGCCTTTTTTGACTATGACAAGGACGGTGATCTGGACTGTTATCTGCTCAATAATTCTTTTGATTCCTTTGCTTCGGCACAATTGAAAAAAGATCTCAGAAATACGCGTGATCCCTCGGGAGCAAATAAATTATACAGAAATGAAGGGGATCACTTTGTCGATGTAAGCGAAGAGGCAGGAATTTACGGCAGCGCCATCGGATTTGGCCTGGGTGTAACCATAGGAGATATCAATAGAGATGGCTGGCAGGATATTTATGTATCCAACGATTTCTTTGAGCGGGACTACATGTATATGAATAACAAGGATGGGACCTTTTCTGAGTTGCTTGAAGAGCAAATCAATGAGATCAGCCTTGGATCAATGGGAGCGGATATAGCCGATATCAACAACGATGCTTATCCGGAAATTTTTGTGACCGAAATGCTGCCGGAGAAAGAAGAAAGGTTAAAAACTAAGGCCATGTTTGAAAGCTGGGAGAAATACCAATTCAATGTAAGGATGGGATACCATCATCAATTTGCCCGGAATGTGCTTCAATTAAATAACCAGGACAATACGTTCAGTGAGATTGGACGACTTGCAGGTGTTGATGCCACGGACTGGAGCTGGAGCGCTTCTATATGGGATATGGATAACGATGGCTGGAAAGATATTTTTGTTGCAAATGGTATTTTCAAGGACCTGCTTGACCAGGATTATATCGGGCTGTATACAGATCCCAATATTATTCGATCAATGATAAGGGAAGATGACAAGGCAATCCTAAAACTGATCGATGCCATTCCTTCCGAGAAAATCTCCAATTATGCTTTTCAGAATAATCATGACCTGACGTTTACGGATAATGCTGAAAGATGGGGTTTGGGCAGCTTAAGTCATTCCAATGGATCCGCATATGGAGACCTGGATAATGATGGTGACCTGGACCTGGTTGTGAATAATGTGAACATGTCATCTTTTGTCTATAAAAACAAAAGCGTAGAAACATCTGAAGATCATTTTGTTCAATTCAAATTGATTGGAAAAGGTATGAATAAGGATGCCATCGGATCACAGGTGGTTCTTAAAGCTGATGGTATGCAATTTTACCAGGAATTGATCCCAACACGGGGTTTTATGTCTTCTGTTGATCCGATTATCCACTTTGGCCTCGGTGATATATCCAAAGTAGATTCCGCAATTATTTACTGGCCGGATGATAAGGTGACTGTTATTACCGACATCAATTTGGATCAAAGATTTGAGATAGACCAGTCTGAAGCAAACCTTCTCAGAAGCGCCATAGAAATAAAAAAGGAATCCAAATCCTTGTTTGAAAAGATTTCGGATAAGAACAGGATCGAACATCAACATATAGAAAATGAGTTCATTGATTTCAACAGGGATAAATTACTCTACCATATGTTATCGACCGAAGGTCCGAAAATATGCCGGGGAGATGTTAATGGAGATGGATTAACAGATGTCTATATTGGCGGATCTAAAAATTACCCGGGAGCTTTAATGATTCAATCGGATAAGGGGTATTTTAATAAAGCAAATACTGCCCTCTTCGAATCAGATGCAATTTCTGAGGATACTGATTGCATATTTTTCGATGCTGATGGTGATAATGATCTTGATTTGTACGTGGCCAGCGGCGGCTATGAATTTTCTTCTAGTTCTTATGCATTGATGGACAGGTTATACATCAACGACAGCAAAGGTCAGTTTACCAGGTCAAAGCAACAATTGCCGGCTGGAAAAAATGAAAGCACCTCCTGTGTTGATGTATCAGATTTTGACGGGGATGGAGACCTTGATCTATTTGTTGGGATCAGGTTAAGACCATTCCTGTATGGTGTCCCGACATCAGGATATATTTTGTTAAATGATGGGAATGGACAGTTTGAAAATTATACTGAAAAACTGGCGCCTGAGCTGATAGAGATAGGCATGATCACTGATGCCCTCTGGACGGATATTGATCGGGATGACGATCCGGACCTGGTAATGGTGGGTGACTGGATGCCTGTTACCGTATTTAGGAATGAACAGGGGCAGCTTATAAATATAACCAAAGAGATAGGTCTGGAAAAAACCAAGGGTTGGTGGAATTGCCTGGAAGAAGCAGACCTGGATCTGGATGGCGATCCGGATTTTGTATTGGGTAACCATGGCCTGAACTCCCGGTTTAAGTGTAGCATCGATCAACCCATAAAGATGTATGTCAATGACTTTGACAGGAATGGAAAGATTGAGCACATCTATACCATGTTTAACGGTGATAAAGAGTATCCAATAGCTCAGCAGGTAGATGTAATTCGCCAGTTGCCCTCCTTGAAATCAAAATACCCATCGTTTCATTCTTATAAAGAGCAGCCTGTTTCAAACATGTTCAGTGAGGAAATTCTAAACACCAGCATTGTTAGAGAAGCGAGTAATCTCAGATCATCTGTGCTGATCAATCATGAAGGCAACCGTTTGGAGTTAAAAGATCTGCCTCTGGAAGCACAATTTTCCCCTGTATATGCGATCATGATCCGTGATTTTAATAAGGACACTAAGCCAGATATCCTTGCCGGAGGGAATTTTTACAGGGCGAAGCCGGAAGCAGGAAAATACGATGCAAGCTATGGATGTTTGTTAATCGGAGATGGAAAGGGTAATTTTGATTTTATGCCAAACAGGATCTCTGGTCTGACAATAAAGGGAGAAATACGGGATTTTGAAATTATTGAAGATGAAGATATTCTGATCGTGTTAAAAAATAATGACTTTGTTGACACCTATAAATGCCAGGAATGAATATGAGTAGAATTATATTTTTCATGTTAATTGTGTTATTGACAATCGGTTGTGGTAAAAAAGCAAGGTATGACCGTATGGTCAAACGGGAAATGGCCAGTGGCGAGCGATATGACAGTCTGTTTTTTGGTATATATTTTGGAATGACCTCAAAGGATTTTTATACCCATTGCTGGGAATTGAATAAAAAGGGATTAATTCGTCAGGGAGAACATAACCTTTCGGTTGTTCACGATTTTGAAGAATTGAAGCACTCAGCAAAAATGAACTTCTATCCAAATTTTCACGAAGAGAAGATCTTTGAAATGCCTGTCCGTTTTCAATACACAGGCTGGGCTCCATGGAGTAAGCACCTATGGTCTGATAGCCTTCAAATGGACGTATTAAACCTTTTGGAGGATTGGTATGGGAAGGGATTCATGGAAGTTGAACATTCAAAGCATGGAAGTGCCTATGTGAAGGTGGATGGAAACAGAAGGATAACACTTTTCAAAAAGAGCTTTGATGAGGTCTATGTGGTTTTTACTGACTTGAGTGTAGAAGCCGCTGCGGATCTGCAGCCTATTAAGCCAGAGGATGATTCCCTGGTCGTTGAGTAAATATTGCATTATGATAAGGTCATTCAATACACTGGTTTTTACAGCAATCCTGGTTTTTTTTATGGTAGCCTGTGAAGATAATTCCGGGGAAGACCATGGCGATTATCTTTTTGAATCCATTGATCAGTCCTACTCCAAGGTTGAATTCATTAACCGGTTGGATTATAAAGAAGAATTCAATATTTACAGGTACCGCAATTTCTATAATGGGGGAGGTGTGGGATTAAGCGATATCAATAATGATGGATTATTGGATATTTATTTCACATCGAATATGCATGAAAACCACCTCTACCTGAATAAGGGAAATTTCATTTTTGAGGACATTACTGAAAAGGCAGGCGTTGGGGGGAAGCAGGCCTGGTCTACCGGTGTAAGTATGGCAGATATCAATGGAGATGGACTTGTCGATATATATGTCTGTAATTCCGGGGATATGAAAGGGGATAATAAAAAGAATGAACTATTTATTAATAATGGTGACTTGACATTTACGGAGTCGGCAGAGGAATATCAGGTAGCTGATCAGGGATTCTCCACCCATGCTGCCTTCTTTGATTATGATAAAGACGGGGATATTGATCTTTATCTTCTGAATAATTCTTATGAGGCCATTGGAAGTTTTGATCTGGAAGACAACCAGCGTGATGTACGTGATATTAAGGGAGGGGATAAATTACTTCGGAATGATGGAAATACCTTTACTGATGTGAGTGTGGAGGCCGGAATTTATGGAAGTGTGATAGCATTCGGACTGGGTGTTACCGTAGGGGATATTAATATGGATGGTTGGGAAGATATATATGTATCCAATGATTTCTTTGAAAGAGATTACATCTATATCAATAACCAGGATGGAACATTTGAAGAAACCTTAACAGATATGATGCGATCGATCAGTGCCGCTTCCATGGGCGCTGATATGGCGGATATCAATAATGATCGATATCCTGAAATATTTGTAACGGATATGATCCCAGAATTTGATGACCGCCTGAAAACCAAAACCACCTTCGATTCATGGGATAACTATTTTAAAGCGGTAAGTAATGATTACCATCACCAGTTTACAAGAAATATGTTCCATTACAACAATAAGGATGGAACCTTTAGTGAAATAGGACGTCTTGCTGGTGTTTTTGCAACTGATTGGAGTTGGGGTGCCCTGATTTTTGATATGGATAACGATGGGTTAAAAGATCTTTTCGTGGCAAATGGCATTTATCAGGATCTGACCGACCAGGATTACCTGGCTTATTTCTCTAACCGGGAAGTAGTTAAAATGATTATTACAGATGATAAGGTGGACTATAAGAAGTTGATCACGGCCATACCCTCCGTCAAGATCTCAAATTATGCATTCCGAAATAATGGTCAACTTAACTTTGAAAATCATGCTCTGGATTGGGGGCTTGCAGAACCCAGCCATTCCAATGGATCTGCCTATGGTGATTTGGATAATGACGGGGATATGGACCTCGTGATCAACAATGTAAACATGCCAGCCTTTGTTTTCAAGAACCATACGAGGGAGAAATACCCGGACCAGCATTATCTGAAGTTTATTCTTCAGGGATCAAATGCAAATAGCCAGGCCATTGGCACCAAAATAACGCTGCACAAGAATGATCAGATCAGGTATCTGGAACAAATGCCGGTACGCGGATTCCAATCCTCAGTTGATCCACGTCCAAATTTTGGTTTGGGAGGGATCACATTAATAGATTCAGCTGTGATTATCTGGCCTGATGGGAAAAATACGATATTAAGAAATGTTCAGGCAGACCAGACCATTTCACTTTCGCAATCTGATGGTACGGCAACTACTGAGAACCTATACCCCAGGGAAGTGATAACACCTTTATTCAGGGATGTTACAAATGAACTATCCATTGATTTCCGTCACGAAGAAAATGAATATGTTGATTTCTACAGGGAGAAACTGATCTACCATATGCTATCAACTCAGGGACCCAGAATGGATAAGGGGGATGTGAATGGTGATGGCCTTGAAGATTTTTATATTGGAGGGGCTAAAGGATTCCCGGGGGCTTTAATGATCCAAAAAGTTAATGGGGAATTCTATCCATCAAATCAATCATTATTCGAGCAGGATAAATTGAGCGAAGATACAGATGTAGCTTTTTTTGATGCTGACAATGATAAGGACTTGGATATCTATGTAGCCAGCGGAGGCACTGAATTTTCCTCCAGTTCGGCCGCGCTGTGGGATAGATTATACATCAACGATGGGAAGGGAAATTTTACCAAAAGCAAACAAATCCTGCCGGCTGGTAAATTTGAAAGCACTTCCTGTGTTCAGGACGGGGATTTTAATCAGGATGGATTTACAGATCTTTTTGTAGGCGTCAGGGTAAGACCATTTCTGTATGGAGTGCCGGTAAACGGATATATCCTGCAAAATGATGGAAAAGGTAATTTCCGGAACGTTACAGACCAGATCGCCCCTGAAATGAAAGAGATAGGTATGATCACGGATATGTCATGGTCAGATGTAGATAATGATATGGATCTTGATATTGTAATGGTTGGCGAATGGATGCCTGTAACAGTATTTTTAAATGAAAATGGTAAGTTCGTAAAACAGACCATAGAATCAGGTTTGTCTGAGACATCCGGATGGTGGAACTGTCTGGCTTCAGGGGATTTTGATCAGGACGGGGATATTGATTTTGTGGCAGGTAATCATGGGCTCAATTCAAGATTTAAAGCCACAATTGAGAAGCCGGTATCCATGTATGTCAATGACTTTGACATGAATGGATCAGTTGAACAGGTATTGTGTTATTATAATGGTGATACAGCCTACCCTATGGCCCTGAAACATGATCTGGTGAACCAGATCCCACCCTTGAAAGAAAAATATTCTAAATATGAGCAATACCGCGGGCAGACCATTGAAGATATTTTCAGTCCTGAGCAAATAATGAACTCGGTTGTGCTGAGTGCAAATCAACTTGAATCCTCTATTATACTGAATCAGGGGGATGGAACTTTCAGCGTTACACCATTACCTTTATTTGCCCAGCTGGCACCAGTGTATAGTTGTCTGGTGGAAGATATCAATTCGGATGGTAATCCGGATATTTTAATTGGCGGGAATCTGTATAAAGTTAAACCAGAGGTAGGCCGGTATGATGCCAGTTATGGTTTGCTGTTGATGGGAAGAGGAGACGGGACTTTTGAGGAGGTTCTAGCCGAACAATCTGGGATCAGGCTTGAAGATGAAATAAGAGATTTTATCTCTATTGAAACAAAAGATAAGAACCTTATTATTGCATCCAGGAACAATGAAAGTATTCAAGTCTTTCAGAGAAAATAGATTAATTTTTTAACCAATCATGACAAAAAGCAGATATTATCTCCAAATTGTATTTACAGTATTGATTTCCTGTCAGGCACCTACACAAAGGCAGCCTCAGAATACAACTGAAGAAATCAAAACAGAGCGATATCGTCCTCTTTTTCATTTTACACCTGAAAAGAACTGGATCAATGATCCGAATGGGCTTGTTTACCTGGATGGGGAATATCATTTGTTTTATCAGTACAATCCCTATGGTGAAACCTGGGGACATATGAGCTGGGGGCATGCGGTCAGTAAAGACCTCTTGCAATGGGAGCATTTGCCTGTTGCCTTATATGAGGAAGACAGCATTATGATCTTTTCAGGAAGTGCCATCGTTGACAACAATAATACTTCGGAATTATGCAGCGGCGAATGTCTATTCGCCATTTACACCTCACATGATCATTCACAAAATAAATTGCAGCATCAAAGCATCGCCTACAGTGGTGACAAAGGCCGAACATGGACTAAATTTATTGATAATCCTGTTCTTGATCGTGGAATGAGGGATTTCCGGGATCCTAAAGTATTCTGGCATGAAGAAGATGAAAAATGGGTCATGGTGGTCAGTTTACCCCTCGAATACAAGGTGCTGTTCTATGAGTCAGGAAACCTGAAAGACTGGGAAGTAACCGGGGAATTCGGAGGTTTTGGTGATGTGTCAAAGATCTGGGAATGTCCTGATCTTCTAAAGATACCGGTAATAGGTTCGGAAGAACAGAAATGGGTATTGATCATTTCTTCCGGCAGCCAGTATGAAGGATATACCGGGATGCAATATTTTGTGGGAGAATTTGATGGGGAAACATTTATTGCTGATGATCCCGGAGAGGATGCGGTATGGCTGGATTATGGTAAGGATTTCTATGCGGCCATTACCTACAACAATTTACCGGATGGTCACCCGCCCGTATTGCTTGGATGGGCCAATAACTGGGCTTATGCCAATTCCCTTCCGACATCGCCGTGGAGAGGTATGATGTCCTTGCCCAGGGAATTATTTCTAGTGGAGCAGGAAGGTAATCTCAGCCTCATACAAAAGCCTGTTGGATCATTTTATGAATTAGCCGAAGGATCGGAAAAGATTGTTTTTGCAGATCACGAGTTGAAGGATAATGATAATTTGCTGAATGAAATTAATAGCGGATCATTTCTTATGAAAATCAAATTCGAGGATATAAATGCTGATATGGTCGGCATTGAGATATTCAAAAGTGATGCGGAAAAAACTTCAATCGGGTATGATATGCAAAAAAAACAGATTTTTATTGACAGGACCCAATCCGGCAATGTTGGTTTTCATGAAGATTTCTCCTCGATTGAGTTTGCTCCTTTGATCCTGGAAGATAACCAGCTCACCCTGGAAATCATAGCTGACCAATCGATAGTTGAAGTTTTTGCAGAAGGTGGCACAGTAGTAATCTCGGACCAGGTATTCCCGAAGTCTGAAGAGTATGGAATGCAGCTGTTTGTTAAAAATGGAACAGCAAAAATCAGGAAAATAGAGATTTTTCAAATTAGATAAAGTAAAATCATCCCGGCTATTTTTGATTGAAATAAAGGAGCATGATAAAAACTGAAAATTTCCAAAAAGTTGAAATAAAATCAGTTGAGGAACTCAGACATTGGTTATTAAAAAATCATAAACAACCAGATAGTGTATGGCTTGTAACCTATAAAAAGAGCGAGCCGGACAAATATGTATCAAGATGGGATGTACTTGATGAATTGATATGTTTTGGATGGATTGACGGGATCAGACGAAAATTGGATGCTAAAAGAACGATGCAGTTGATCTCGCAAAGGAAAGTGGAGCATTGGGCAAGAACCTACAAAGAAAGGGTTGCAAAATTGATTCATGAAGGAAGAATGCATGAATCCGGTTTGAGAATCCTGGAAATATCTAAAGAAAATGGCCTTTGGGATTTTATGGATGATGTCGATAACCTGATCGTTCCGGACGATTTGTCAAAAGCCCTTTCTGGAGATGAAGGTGCTTCCAGTTTCTTTACATCGATTAATGATTCAAGTAAACGATTTGTTCTTAGATGGATTAAGCTTGCCAAAACTGAAACGACCAGAAAAAAAAGAATTCAAAAGATTGTAGAATTATCCGCAAAAGGTGAGAAACTTCCGGGAAGTTAATAGTTCTTTGTACCTATAGAAGTCATTTACGATTAAATACTGCGAATCAAACCTAATGCGTCTCCAGGTTATATTAGGGATTTCTCATAGCCCTGATGGTGTCTTTCTTTTAATCTATTCTTTCAGATACCTCGTAAACAAAATTTCCTTCAATAAGATTGCCTTCTGAATCCATTCCAACCACCTGCACCATACAGGGGCCGGTTATATCATTGGTCCGGAACGAGAAACGTGTCGGACTACCTCTTTGAATAGATATATCCGGTTCCCAATGAATTATTGGTTCCATGTCTGGTGCATCCGAAGAATTATTGGCACTGTTTTCCTGGTTATCCATGGGAAGGCCATTGATCAAAAGCATATTTGGACTGGCTTCCACTTCTTTGGAGAGAAAATTATTTTTGGTATAAACAGCAATTACACCACCCTGGATCATGATCGGCTCAAAATATTTGAATATGCTTTGATTCGTGTTGAAAACTTCAATTCTTTTTATCTGATTAAAAGGCATATTATAAACAATGGAGTCATCGAAAACAAAGTAATTGTCTACTAACAACCAGGGCTTGGTCATGAAATATTTCTTGGTTTCACTGTTGAAGAGTTTGATCTTGCGGTTGTCCTTCTCCTTATATGATGTGGCATTTGGGACAGCCTGCCTTATAAAATCCTCGAAGTTTTTAATATACCTGTAGTCTTCCATATCATAGGTTTTGTCAGGATCAAATTGGAGATATTCCTTGGACACTAGTTGAAGGGAATCTTTCCTGTCCTGGTAGAAAACCTCATCAATATGTCTTCGAAGCTTACTGAAATATAAATACTTTTTAACTTCTTCTGTTCTTTCTGCCAGATCAGGAAACTCCGGTTGATTATTGATATGGGAAATCAATGATATTGACTCAACGACAGGTGCCTTTTCCTCGTAAGGGTTCATGTTGATAATCTGGAAATTGGCATAACCTTTAAAGAGGGGTAGTTCAAAGGAAAATAAACCGTTTTTACTTTTTATTCTGGTAAAATTTGTTTCCTGAACATTAAAAGCGGATATAACACTGGATGTTACAGGTTCTTCAGTAGATTGCTCGAAGACTTTACCGCGAACTGTAATGGAATTTTCTGGAGGATATATGATCTCAATCTCTTTTTCATTTCTTTTATTCAATTTATTTAGATAGTAAGTGTAGTCTCCTAAATCCAGCGGTTTAATCAGGTTCAAGTCAAATGCTGTTAAGGATACTTCTGTGGAGGATGCAGTGCCTTCCATGAAGAGTTCAATATGCACAGAATCTCCGGGATGTACCGGGGCATCATTCTTTAATTGTATTGATATCTGACCATGTCCATTACTTCTGAGTGAGATGCTATCCCTTATGTAATAATCAATGTTTTGGTCAACCGGGTTTCCGCTTAACCATTCATTAAATACCGGGATCACTTTATAAAAGATGGATTCAATACCAAAATTGATATTCCAGGCTGTGTAACATCGAAAAAGGTAATTCCCCTCTTTTAAAGATATCGGTAGTTTGAATTTTCCGCTGGCCGTATTGTTAGACACGAGGTTTATGTGTTCCATGTGGATACTGTCGTTGGTGTCAACAAGCTCCACGTGGACGATCTTTGAATTAATGCTTTCCTGGTTTAAAAAGTATACCTTATAATTTATTATTTCACCAGATACATAAAATGATTTGTCAAGATGTACGAAGATTTTATCAGGTTGCGGAGGAGCAGCCCACCCGTCAAATTGTATCAGCAGAAAAAAAATAAGATACAGAATCCGGGTAAATACTAAATGATCAATACT
>CBDUBA010000069.1:0-23523 GCA_965365275.1 uncultured Cyclobacteriaceae bacterium
TGAAATAATCCCCAAAAGACCAGTTCCCCAGCATTTCAAACATGGTATGATGGTATGTGTCAATTCCTACTTCTTCAAGATCATTATGTTTGCCGGAAACCCGCAAACACTTCTGAGTATCGGCTATTCGGTGGGATTTGGGCTTTATATTTCCAAGAAATATATCCTTGAACTGGTTCATTCCCGCATTGGTGAACATTAAGGTAGGATCGTCTTTTACGACCATTGGTGCTGATGGTACGATAAGGTGCTCCTTACCCTGGAAAAAGTCTAAAAATACTTGCCTTATTTCGCTGGAATTCATACTTTAACTAATTGTATAAAATCTTTTTTAAATTATTTTATGTAATTTTTTTTAAATTGCTTACAATAAAAGGGCTACTTTTGCTGTCTTAATAGTATATATGTTAAGAATCAACAAAACTAAGCTTTTATTGCTTATTTAGATTATTATGGCTCGTATAAAATATTATTATGATACTGAATCTTGTAAATATGAAAGGATAAAAGTCTCAACCTGGGACATTATCCTGAATTTACTTGGGTTCTTTTCAGTATCATTTATAATTTCTGTTATCATCGTTGTTTTGTTCAGCACCTATTTCGAATCTCCAAAGGAGATGTTGCTAAAGAAAGAAAACCAGGAATTGAAGATCTATTATGACCTGCTGGAAAAAGAACTCGTAAATCTCGATGGTATGATGGCCGCTTTGCAAAAGAGGGACGACAATGTATATCGTGTGATCTTCGAAGCGGACCCTATCCCGGAATCTATACGACAGGCTGGTACAGGTGGCTCTGAAAAGTATAAAGAAATTCTTGAAAACGACCTGGTGAATGAAGATATGATCATTCAGGCGATAAGTAAAGTCGACCAGATCAAGCGGCAGATGTACATTCAGACCAAATCCTATGATGAGATCCTGCAGATGGCAAGAAATAAATCCAAATTACTTGCTGCGACACCAGCGATCCAGCCTATTGCCAACAAAGAGCTGACCAGGTTAGCTTCAGGCTTTGGTATGCGTATTCACCCGATTTACAAGGTAAAGATGATGCATTTCGGTGTTGACTTTACCGCACCAAGACATACCCCTATCTATGCCACAGGTGATGGTGTTGTGGAAAGAGTGATCAGAAGCTTTGGAGGATATGGAAAACAGGTAGTCATAAATCATGGTTTTGGATATAAAACAAGATACGCCCACATGGAGAATTTTAACGTCAAGAAAGGCGACCGGGTTAAAAGAGGCGACATGATCGGGACCGTTGGGAATTCAGGACTATCAACTGCTCCTCACCTGCATTATGAGATCCTGAAGGACAATAAAAAGGTCAATCCTGTGAATTATTTTTACATGGATCTTAATGATAAGGAATACGAAAAAATCCTTGAATTAGCGTCTATAGAAAATCAATCCTTATCATAAGAATTAGTCTATTTACAGATAAATAGGGATTTTATTAAGAGCATAATTGTGTTTTGATTTTTTTTTGAAAAGTTTTCCATTATATACTAGCAAAACTTCTTTTTTTTAATATTTTTGAAAGAGAAAACTACACGCCGGGGTTTAGTATTTTTCAAAATTAAAAAACGATCTTTTAAACACTACCTGATAAACTAAAAGCGTAAATATTGTTGTGCCATACAAGGAGAAAGTAATTGAGAAAAAGTATTATTCAATCGGCGAAGTTGCTGAAATGCTGAACGTGGCTACCTCCCTTATCCGTTTCTGGGAGACTGAGTTTGATATCATAAAACCAAAAAAAAATAGGAAAGGAAACCGGCAATTTACCAAGGAAGATATTGAGAACGTTAAGCTGATTTACCACCTCGTTAAGGATCGAGGATATACACTTCAAGGGGCTAAATCTCTATTGAAAGGGAGTTCTAATCCTTTGAAAAACAAAATGTCTCATATTGATTCATTAAAAAAGGTAAGATCATTTCTAGTTGAGCTAAAGAACCAGCTGCCTTAGCTATATTGTATACTATATTCGTTTAAATGGACGCCAGCAAAATTTACCAGGTGGCGATGAGCCTGGTCCCTGGCATCGGCAACCTGCTGACCAGGCAATTGATATCATATTGCGGATCAGCCAGAGAAGCATTCTCTGCAAGTAAAGGCACACTGACACAGATCCCGGGAATAGGATATAAAACTGCCAGTTCCATTCAGAATAAATCAACCTTTTTAAAGGCTGAAGAAGTCATTTCTAAATGTGAGAAAAATAACATCAGGATATTACATTATACTGATGATTCTTATCCAGGGCGTTTAAAACAGCTTTATGATGCCCCGACTATCCTTTACTACAAAGGAAATGCCGACCTGAATCCGGCAAAAGCTGTTAGCATAGTAGGGACCCGGAGGATTACCACTTACGGACAGCGAATCACCGAACAAATCGTTTCCGATTTAAAGAATCACAATGCCACCATTATAAGCGGACTTGCCTATGGTGTAGATCATCTGGCACATACTCAGGCTTTGAGGATTGGTCTGCCAACCATTGGAGTTATTGCCGGTGGCATGAATAATATTTATCCGGCATTACATATTAAAACGGCCAACAGGATGTTACATCATGGGGGAATAGTATCAGAAAGTGAGCCCGAAATTGCTCCTGAAGCCCATTTTTTCCCGGAAAGGAACAGAATAATCGCCGGGCTGTCGGATGCTGTGATCATCGTAGAAGCGGCTAAGAAGGGGGGTGCCCTTATCACAGCTGAGTTTGCCAACAATTATAACCGTGACGTATTTGCCGTGCCCGGTCAGATAGGCCAGTATTACTCAACCGGCTGCAACAACCTCATAAAATCTCATAAAGCCAGTATATATACAGGCATCTCAGATATTGAATATATATTGAACTGGGATCCTGTCGATGCAAAAGTTGAAGTGAATAATAATGCTGTGGCCGACCTGTCTATACCGGAAAAAAAGATCATAAGTGTATTACGACAGAATTCAGAGGGTATTCTCATTGACGACCTAAGCTGGAAATCACAGATTCCCCTGAATCATATCGCTTCTCATTTACTCAACCTTGAATTCAGAGGTTATGTGAAAGCATTGCCCGGCAAGAAATTTATGCTCAAAAGATAGGATACTTTCGATAAGAGAAAATATACTACTTAAACCAATATTAAACTGCTTGAAATCATGGATTTCCGGAAACAGGGGATCCATATAAAACAGTATTTAAGCTAATAAAAAGTATCCCCGAATATCAGTAGACTTCTTATTCAAGATTGGCAGGTATCAAAGGCATCGCTAAATACTGAGCGGTCTTCTTATTCTTCCGGTTCGTAGCCCAAAACTGGGGCCAGCCAGCGTTCAATATCCCTGACCGGCATATTCTTTCTTTGTGCATAATCCACTACCTGATCCTTTTGTATCTTGTTTACTGCAAAATAACGGGAATCCGGATGGGATATATACCATCCACTAACGGAAGCAGCTGGGAACATGGCAAGACTTTCAGTTAAACCAACTTTAATATTATTTTCCACATCCAGCATATTAAAGAGTGTCTTCTTTTCAAGATGATCCGGACAGGCAGGGTAACCCGGGGCTGGTCTTATCCCCTGATATTTTTCACCGATCAATTGTTCATTCTCAAGATGTTCTTCTGGCGCATATCCCCATAGTTCTGACCTGACAAGTTCATGTAACTTTTCAGCAAAGGCTTCAGCCAGCCTGTCAGCGATAGCTTTTGTCAATATACTTCTATAATCATCATGATCCTTTTCAAACTGCTCTGAGAGCTTATCAGCACCAAATCCTGTGGAAACAACAAAAGCACCAATATAGTCTTCAACTCCTGAATCTTTGGGAGCTATAAAATCGGCAAGGCTGTAATTCGGAAGGCCATCTGCTTTCTTAGTTTGCTGACGAAGGTGATGCAGAACATGAAGTATATGATCTCTATCCTGTTTATAGCCACCCTTACTGTTTTCAAATGCATATATTTCGATGTCGTCACCTATTGAATTTGCAGGGAATAATCCCATAACTGCTCTGGCTTCAAGTAAATTATTCTTAATGATCGATTCCAGAAGGTTATTTGCGTCCTCAAACAGCTGTTTTGCCTCCTTTCCATAAGTATTATTTTCAAAAATTGATGGATACCTTCCTTTCATTTCCCAGGCATGGAAAAAAGGAGTCCAGTCGATATAATCTATCAGGTCCGCCACGGGAAATTTTTCATACACTTTTATTCCAAGGAATTTAGGTTTCTGAACCACTGTATCCGGCCAATTTGCCGAAAATCCATTTTCTTTTGCCTTTTCATAAGGTAACATGGTTTTTTCCATCTGCCTCGATGCATGATCTTCCCTCAAATCCTTATATTCAGATTTATATTTCTCGGTAAAGTCCCTGGATTTCTGAGCATTTAGGAGATTGCTTGCAACAGGAACACTTTTTGAGGCATCAAGAACATATATTACTGGTCCGCTATAACTTGGGTCAATCTTTACCGCTGTATGGATTCTCGATGTGGTTGCTCCTCCTATTAAAAGAGGTGTATCCATACCTCTTCTTTCCATTTCCTTGGCAACATAGACCATTTCATCGAGAGAAGGTGTAATAAGGCCGCTGAGGCCAATAATATCAACTTTCTTTTCAATGGCTGTATCAAGGATCTTTTCCATGGGCACCATCACACCAAGATCAATAATTTCGAAATTATTGCAGGAAAGAACAACACCTACAATGTTTTTACCGATGTCGTGAACATCTCCTTTGACCGTGGCCAGGAGTATCCTTCCGGCTCCTGAATTATTGCCTTCAGTCCCACTAATCTTGTTTTCCTCCTCGATGAAAGGTATGAGATAGGCCACAGCCTTTTTCATGACCCTTGCACTTTTCACTACCTGTGGAAGAAACATCTTCCCCTCTCCAAATAAGTCCCCGACGATCTTCATTCCATCCATCAGTGGCCCTTCGATCACCTCAATTGTGCGATCGGATTGCTGCCTGGCTTCCTCGACGTCTTCTTCTATAAATTCTACAATACCTTTGATCAATGCGTGTGACAGCCTTTTATTCACTGGTTCTTCTCTCCAGGAATTGTCTATTTCAATTTTCTTGCCTTCTCCTTTTACTTCTTCAGCATATGCAACCAGGTACTCGGTGGCATGGGGCTTTCTGTTAAGCAGCACGTCCTCGACTTTTTCGAGCAGCTCGGCCGGTATCTCTTCATATACCTCGATTAGGCCTGCATTCACTATACCCATATCCAATCCTGCTTTTATAGCATGATACAGAAACGCGGAATGCATGGCTTCCCTAACATGGTTATTTCCCCTGAAGGAAAAAGATATGTTACTCACGCCACCACTGACTTTAGCATAGCGAAGATGGTCTTTGATCCACTTAGTTGCCCTGATAAAGTCTATAGCATAGTTGTTATGCTCTTCAATACCAGTGGCTACCGTTAAAATATTCGGATCAAATATGATGTCCTCGGGTGGAAATCCTACTTTCCCTACCAGAATATCATAAGATCGTTTACATATTTCTATTTTTCGTTCAAAACTATCAGCCTGTCCTTTCTCATCGAATGCCATTACGACCACAGCAGCACCATAGCGGCGGATCATTCTGGCCTGATGAATGAAATTCTCCTCTCCTTCTTTCAGGGAAATGGAATTTACCACACCTTTTCCCTGGATACATTTCAACCCAGACTCAAGAACAGTCCATTTGGATGAATCGATCATAATCGGAACCCTGGCAATATCAGGTTCCGATGCGATAAGATTTAAAAACCGGGTCATAACGGTTTCGGAATCCAGCATGCCTTCATCCATATTAATATCGATCACCTGAGCACCATTATTAACCTGGTTCCTGGCGATCTCAACTGCATCATGGAGATTATCTTCCCTGATCAATCGTGCAAATTTCAATGATCCGGCTACATTAGTCCTTTCACCAATATTGACAAAATTCGTTTCTTCTCTTATTGTGAGGGGTTCAAGTCCACTAAGGTGCATAAAATGATCCTTGGGAGGTATTTTTCTGGGTTTACAGGTTTTTAATTTTGCTGCAATGGAAGCAATATGTTCCGGTGTCGTACCGCAACAACCTCCGGCTATATTTAAAAAGCCTTCTTCTGCAAACTCACCGAGAATTGCTGACATTTCTTTGGCAGACTGGTCATACTGACCGAATTCATTGGGCAGCCCTGCATTGGGGTGGATGCTTACCGGTATGTTGGCCAGCCGGCTTAATTCCTGGATGTATGGCCTCATCATATCCGCACCAAGTGCACAATTCAATCCCACGGAAAGCAGGTCGAAATGAGAAATGCTGTACAAGAATGCCTCGGTGGTCTGGCCTGACAATGTCCTGCCACTGGCATCAGTAATGGTTCCTGATACCATAACAGGCACCTTTTTCCCCATTGTTTCGAATAATTCATCGAGTCCTACCAGCGCTGCTTTGGCGTTTAAAGTATCAAAAACCGTTTCTATCATGATTAGGTCCACACCACCATCAAGAAGGGCACCAGCCTGTTCTTTATATGCTGCCTTAAGCTGGTCAAAAGTTATGGCACGAAAACCGGGATCATTAACATCCGGTGATATGGAAGCGGTCTTATTGGTTGGGCCCAGCGAACCTGCTACAAATCTTGGAGTACGCTTACCGAGGCTATTGAATTCATCTACTACTTCTCTGGCCAGTTTGGCTGCCGAGAAATTTATATCGTAAACATAGTCCTGTAATCCATAGTCGGCCTGGGCTATTGACGATCCGCTAAAAGTATTGGTAAGTATTATATCCGCCCCTGCATTCAGGTAGGCTTTATGAATTTCCTTTAAGATGAGGGGTTGTGAAATGGAGAGTACATCATAATTTCCCTTTAAAGGCTTTGGATGTTCTCTGAAAATTTCAACACGATAGTCGGCCTCCTCCAGTTTTCTTCGCTGGATCATGGTGCCCATTGCACCATCGATGATGAGGATCCGCTCCTTCAATATTGCTCTAATATCTTTTATCATATGGAAAAGACTAATCCGAAAGGCGATGGAGGATGAGAAAGGATGGGTATTAGCACCTTATTTTTTGGCGGTGGCTAAGACTTCACAGGGCCCATTCCCTCAGCCTTTCTCGATAAGTCGATTGCAAATTAAAATAAGAATAACAAGAAACAGAAATAAACAACAGAATTTGATCAGTCAATCAAGCAATTATCACATAAATCCTCAGTTTTCAGGTTATAAAAGGCTTTATGAATATTGAATGGTTCCTGCCCATCCTGCGATTTTACTGAATAACTCCCGTCCTCATTCATCACGTACGAGTTTACATTATCCATTAAATTGAATTTCAGGATGTTTATAGCCTGGGCCCTGACCTTTTCGTCCTTGATCAGGAATAATGATTCTATCCTTCTATCAAAACTTCGGACCATTACATCGGCACTCCCGCCATAGACCTTCGGATCGCCATCATTGTGAAAGTAATATAAACGTGAATGCTCAAGATAATCTCCTACAATAGAGAAGACCTCAATATTTTCACTCAAATCCTTACGGCCTGGCCGCAGGGAGCAGATACCCCGGACAATCAACTTTATATGCACTCCGGCAGAGGAAGCTTTGTACAATTCCCGGATCACATGTTTATCCTGAAGTGAATTGATCTTAATAACAATTCCGCTCTTCTTCCCTTGACTGGCATTTTCTGCTTCAATACGGATCTTTTCTATGAGTTGCTGCCGCATGTCTTTCGGGGCAGTGATCAGGACCTCATAGATATTGGGCAGGGAATGCCCTGTAATCGCATTAAAGAACTCGGAAACATCCTTGCCATAGGTATCGTCAGAGGTTAAAAGGCCTATATCGGTATACAGGTTTGCGGTAACTTCATTATAGTTCCCGCTTGACATATGAAGATACCTGGTTACTGAATTCCCTTCTTTCCGGACAATAAGGAGCAGCTTTGTATGTGTTTTCACATTGCTGATACCATAGATCACAAAACATCCAGCTCTTTGAAGTTTCTGGGCAGCAACAATATTGTTCTCTTCGTCAAACCTTGCTTTCACTTCGAACAAGACGGAGACGTGCTTTCCCTTTTCTGCGGCTCTCAGCAAAGCAGAAACCACCCTGGAGTTCTTAGCCAGACGGTAAACAGTGAGCTTTATGGATAAAACCCCCGGGTCATCGGCTGATTTTTCAAGAAGATCGATCAAAAGATCCATATTATTATATGGATGGTGCATCAGGATGTCCCTTGATTTCAGCACCTCGAATATATCATCGTCCCCATCATCCGGGTACAACAAAGGCATGCTTTGCTTTGGTGGCTTTGGCTGGGAAGCTTTGAACTCGTCGTGATTTACAATCTGCCACAAAGCTGTATAATCCATCAGGTCTCCATGCGGTTTTTCAAAGATATCCTCCTCGCTAAGGTCCCATCGGTTCATTAGTACTGATTTTAACCATGAGTCAAATCCTTCCTGAATTTCAATACGTACTACCCGGCCGGTTTTCCGGGTCTTAAGTTTCTGTTTCAATTCCTCAAGAAAATTGGCTTCGATATCATCACTTTCTTCAAGGGTAAAATCCCCGTTCCGTGTCAACCTGAATAAACTGAGTGAATCTATCTCGATATTTCTGAAAAGCTTGTTTATATGCGCCTTAATTACCTCAGAAATTGGCACGAAGACCATCATATTTTCTCTTTCTATCTCAAAAAATTTTGGCAGGTTTTGTGGGATCTGTATAAATGACAATTTCTTTTTAACCCCTTTGCCTTTGGCCTTGGTAATAACAGCAAATATCTGGAGAAGATTCATCAATAATGGAAAAGGATGGTAATTATCATATACCATTGGCGTCAGCATGGGAAAAACGGTTTTCTTAAAATAGGCCTTCACCATCTTTTGCTCATCATCATTCAGATCTTCAACGCCGGCGATCATTATGCCATTCTTTTCATACTCGGATGCCAGCTGGTCATTATACAGGGATCTCTGTTCGTCGGTGAATTCATGTGTATAGTGGTAAAGCAGTTTCTTGAACGGACGTTCTCTTAAACCGCTATAGTCTACCCGTTGTTTCCCGTAATCAATATAATTGTATAAGCTGCCCACCCTTATCATGAAAAATTCATCCAGGTTTGAACCAGTGATTGCCATGAATTTCAACCGTTCCAAAAGTGTCCGGTCTGTATGCCTGGCCTGGTCTAATACCCGATGGTTAAATTTAAGCCAGCTCAGATCACGACTGATTAATTTACTGTTTAATATTAATTCTTTGGTTTGATCAGTTACTGTCATTTGTTCAGATTTTTCGAAAAAAAATAGGGCTCCATTATACGGATGAACGCCCTATTTGAATATGTTTCAGCCAATTAAATATCTATATTGGCATATTTTGCATTTTGTTCAATAAATTCACGCCTGGGGCCTACTTCATCACCCATTAGCATCGAAAACAGATGTTCTGCTTCTGCCGCTGACTCGATCGTTACTAGTTTAAGGCTCCTGGACTCAGGATTCATCGTCGTATTCCATAATTGGTCCGGGTTCATCTCCCCAAGACCTTTATATCGTTGAACACTTACTGATTCCTCCTTCCCATCACCTGCCAGTTCTTTAGTGATGCGTTCACGATCTTCCTCGCTCCAGCAATACCTTTCCTGCTTGCCTTTCCTAAGCAGGTAAAGTGGAGGAAGGGCAATATACAGATATCCCTGGTCGATGAGTTCCCGCATATACCTGAATACGAAAGTCAGGATGAGGGTACGGATGTGGCTGCCATCCACATCAGCATCAGTCATGATAATGATCTTATGATATCGTAACTTTTCCAGGTTAATGGCTTTATCATCTTCCTCTGTTCCAAAGGATACACCCAGGGCTGTAATGATATTTTTAATTTCCTCATTATCATATATTTTATGTTCCTGGGCCTTTTCCACATTCAATATTTTGCCCCTAAGGGGCAGAATTGCCTGGAAACGGCGGTCTCTGCCTTGTTTAGCCGATCCGCCCGCTGAATCTCCCTCCACCAGGTATAATTCACATACAGCCGGATCACTGTCAGAGCAATCTGCGAGTTTTCCCGGCAGGCCAGTCCCGGATAGTACATTTTTCCGCTGGACCATCTCCCTGGCCTTCCTCGCTGCATGTCTTGCCTGTGCTGCCAGGACAACCTTAGACACAATGGATTTAGCCTCCTTGGGATGTTCTTCAAGATAGTGTTGCAGATGTTCCCCCACACTGGTGTCAACAGCCCCCAAAGCCTCTGAATTACCGAGTTTAGTCTTGGTCTGACCTTCAAATTGTGGTTCCGCAACCTTTACAGATATTACTGCAGTAAGACCTTCTCTGAAATCATCACCAGAGATTTCAACTTTTACTTTTTCCAGGAGCCCCGATTTTTCAGCATATGATTTCAGGGTACGTGTCAGAGCGCGCCTGAATCCTGCGATATGGGTTCCTCCTTCAATCGTATTAATATTATTTACATAGGAAACCACGTTCTCAGTAAATGAGGTATTATAGGATAAAGCTACATCGATTGGAACACTTGTTTTGGTGCTGCTGATGAATATGGGTTCCGGAATCAATTTCTCCCTGGATGAGTCAAGATAATTGACAAATTCACGGAGGCCTCCCTCAGAATAAAATTCTTCAGACTTATACTTTTCGGATCCATTATCCTCCTTTTCTCTGTAATCGGTTAGTTTTATACGAATTCCTGCATTCAAAAAGGATAATTCCCTCAGCCTTGAAGCGATGGTGTCATATTTATACTCTTTTACTGTAAACACTTGAGGATCTGGCAAGAAATGGACGGTAGTCCCGGTAATCTTTGTCTTTCCTGCCTCCCGAACAGCATATTTAGGGATTCCCCTTTCATATTCCTGTTCAAACATCTTCCCTCCACGGTTAACCGTAACTTTAAGGTGGGATGAAAGGGCATTCACACAGGAAACCCCAACTCCATGTAACCCGCCTGAGACTTTATAGGTGTCTTTATCGAATTTTCCACCTGCATGTAAGACCGTCATAACAACTTCCAGTGCCGAGCGATTCTCTTTTACATGAATGTCAGTTGGTATTCCTCTTCCATTGTCTGTTACGGATATGGAATTGTCTTCATGTATTTCGACTGCGATTTCTGTACAATAACCTGCCAGCGCCTCGTCAATGGAATTATCCACTACTTCCCATACCATATGATGAAGGCCCTTGAAGCTGATATCACCTATGTACATTGCTGGTCGTTTTCTTACTGCTTCCAACCCCTCGAGAACCTGAATATTTTCTGCGGAATAATTGTGTTCTTTGCTTGCTTTATTCTCTTTAGCCATACTTATTTTATTAACATGCAAAAGTACACTTTTTATCCCGATTTTTCGCCCTTTTGGTGAAATAAAAACAGCATAAAATGCTTCAGAATTAAGTATTTAATAAGGTTATTGGAAGAATAATAATTTTTTCAACATTTGATAAAAATAAACCCAAATCTATGTAGCATTATTAAAAATTACCTGACCTGAGCATTACCAGAGTACAATCTACTACAACCTCAATACCGTGTTCCTCAGCCCGGTGGATAAGTTCCATGTTTTCAGTTCCTGGATTGAAAATTATTCGTCTCGGTTTTAGGTTTAGAATATAATCGTGGTAATCGGATTGGTTTCGAGGATTCATATAAAGTGTGACGGTGTCCACATCATCGATTTTCGGTCTGGATCGGATATCCAGAATGGTTCTGCCGGCTACACTCCCCCGTTTCAATCCAACCGGGATTATATCATAATCCCTGCCTGACAAAGCATTGGCAGCCACATAGGAAAACCTCGCCGGATTGGTACTGGCACCAAGTATAAGTATCTTTGCACTACTCTTTAGAGGCACTAAAAAAGATTTTTTGATGTTATATTTTATATATGGAATAAATATAATAATTAGAATATTGATTCTGCTTAAATAATTCAGCAATTAAACCTTTATGAATATTTTTTGTCCAAACAATTGTTTGCCATAGCCTTGCACGAAGAGAAAGAAATATTAAAAAGAATAAAAGACCCAGCTTCGAGGGAAATTGGGTTTAACCAACTTGTTTTTGCCTACCAGCAAAGGTTGTACTGGCATATCCGGAAAATGGTCATCGACCATAATGACACGGATGATATTCTTCAAGAGGTATTCATTAAAGTGTGGAAGAACATAGAGAAATTCCGGGAAGACAGCAATCTTTTTACATGGCTTTACAAGATTGCTACCAATGAGTGTTTAAACTTTCTGAAAAGAAGAAAAGATAAATATAAGGTTTCGATGGAGGATGCCAATAAAGAACTATACAGTAAACTTGATAACAGTCCGCATATAAGTGGATCAGCCATACAGCGAAAGTTACAGAAGGCTTTACTAACACTTCCCGATAAACAGAGGTTGGTTTTCAATATGAAGTATTTTGATGATATGAAATACGATGATATTTCTAAAATTACGGAAACCAGTGTAGGTAGCTTGAAAGCCAGTTATCATATTGCTGTGAAAAAAATTGAAGAATATATTAAATTGGATTAAACTTTTGGGACTTTAAGATGTCAAACAGATAATATCACTGAAAAAATGAAACTGGAAGATATAAATAAGGATAATATATTTAAAGTTCCCGATGATTATTTCGAGAATTTTCCAGAGCGGCTCCGGGAACGTTTAAAAGAGACTGAGCAACAGAAAAAGACACCTGTAATACGGCTCAGGCCCATCATAAATATGGCTGCCGCTGCAGTTATCCTGATATTTGCCATCTATGGGATTACTCAGATAAATGATAATTCTACTTCAGTAGATCAACTATTATCTGAGATCTCATCAGAAGACCTGGTAGACTATCTTGTAGAAAGTGATATGAGTACCGAAGAATTTCTTGAAAGTCTTGACATGTCGATCATTGCTTCAACCGAGGATCCCATATCAGATGAATTTATACCTTCTGATCCATTGGATGAAGAAGAAATAGATGAGCTTCTGGATGAATACGAAATTGAAATGCAATATCTCTAATAATGAAATATATAAGATCATGAATAGGAAATTAATATTTATTATCGTCCCGCTTTTGTTTCTGGTCCAGTTATCGTACGGACAGAACAAGGAAGCCAGGCAAAAGATCGAAAGTGCACGTATAGCACTTATCACGGAAAGGCTCGGATTGACACCAGAACAAGCTGAAAAATTCTGGCCAGTCTATAATGAATATAATATTCAAAGGAAAAGTCTTGTTCAGGAAATACAGAGTGCCAGAAAGAATGTAGATATGAATAATTTATCTGAAGAGCAGGGTCGGGAACTAATGAGGCTGGGTCTTGATATCAAGGAGAGACAACTACAACTGGAGAAGACTTATTCTGACCGGCTTACTGAGGTTATTTCTACCAAGCAAATGCTATCCCTCAGAAAAGCCGAAGAAGATTTCAGAAGGATGATCATACAAAGACTGGAGGAACGAAAACGTCAGATGATGCAGCGTGACCAGATGATCAACAGAAGAGAACAATTAATGAAAGATAAAGGTAATAATTAGCATAATTTTTGATGTTTTAACGGAGGAAAACTGATAAATTGATAATACTTTTTAAAAAGAAACTGGTGTTTACTTCCCTTTGCCTGTTATTGGTATTGGGAAGTTATTCTGGTGCCTATTCGCAAGATTATAACCTCGATTCCCTGATCAATGAGACACTCGCCTATGACTCCCTCCTGCTAGAAGAACTCGCGGAAGATTCTTTGTCCATAATTGACCTGATCGACAGTCTGATCCAGGGTAAATTCAAATTCTCTTCCCTGATGATTCGCACTGCTTATACCAGTAACATTATGAATGCCGGCCGTGATTTTGGTATTAGTCAATATGGTTTTTCCCTTGGTGCATCATATTATCATAAAACCGGCCTTTTTGGAGATTTAACATCGTACTGGAACAGTGATGTGGATCCTCACATTAATCCTACGACGGTAAGCCTGGGATATATGGGTTCTATTAAACCTAAATGGAGTGTAATCGCTTCCTATGAACATTTTTTCTATACACAGAATGAAAGCTATGATGGAATACTATATCCGATTACCGATGCTTTAAATGCCTCAACCTATCTTGATCTTAAACACTTTTCTATAGGGGTAGACTATTCTTTTATGTTCGGACATGAAACAGCGCATAGGATCAGGCCTAATATGTACGGAATCATCAGAATAAAGACCAGTGGATTTATTGATGAAATTGATATATTTCCTTCCGCTTCCCTTCTGTTGGGAAATGCGACCATCTACTTTCTGGATGAGAATTATTCACAACTTCAATCGATCCTGGAACAGGAAGGTATAAATGACTTTCAAAGATTCAGGCAGCGCAGACCAAGGTTGGCCCAATATCTCATTACAAATTATATCACCTATGAAGAAAGAACAGAGAATGTATTCGGCATTATGAATTATTCCCTGTCACTCCCAATCATGATAAGGATGAGCAGATTTACCCTGTCAACCAGTTATTATATCAATTTCCCGGTTGCATTACCCGGCGAAGAGATCGACCTGAGCCCAAATAGTTATTTTAATGTATCCCTGCTCTATTCGATTCCATTCGGACTTAAAAAATAATTTTAAGTAATATTGATGGTAAAAGCGGATTTGGATCGTAAATATTCTTTTGTCACAGGATCCAATTTATTAGATTTGTTTTGTATTGATCATTTTATGGGCTATTACCATCATAGATACAAACACTAATTTTGGAGCCATCCGCAACGAAATATATTATTCTCCCTTTTATCGTGCTTTGCATGAAAGGATCCCTCTGGCTGGAAGGAACCATATATAAAACCCCTAAAAAACTTTTTAATATAAAGCATAACGAATATTTCTGGAGGAATATGATTCGTGTTATGCATTCTTATCTAAGGGGGGCATCCAAAAGCCGGAAACTTGAAATTAAACTAAACGGGGAAAACCACAATGTGCGGACAAACAGTAAAGGCCATTTTAAACTAAAGCTATCCTGCGATAATGGAATGAGTGTAGACCTGAACCAGTTACAGGTTTTCATGTTGAAAGACAACCGAAAGATCCACTTGCAAATACCGGAACCTTTTAAATATTGTTATTTCTCCTATGGGAATGATAAGGAAGCTGTTATTTCGGATATTGATGACACAATTCTGGTTACACACACACTGAATACTTTCCGAAAGGCACGCACCCTGCTTGTTAAAAACGCACATAAAAGAAAAGCAGTTAAAGAAATGAAGGAACTGTATCAGCAGTTCTATCAAAAAGGATATTCCTTTTTCTATGTTTCAAATAGCGAATCGAACCTCTTCCCATTAATTCGAATATTCCTTGAACACAACCACTTCCCCATCGGACCTATATTTCTTAAACCTTTCGTGAAATGGAATCAGGTATTTAAAAAAACGAAAAGATCTCCGAATTCATCTCATAAAAAAGAAAGAATCACTTTCTTGCTCAACGCCCTAAAAGATATGGAATTTATACTGATTGGGGATGACAGCCAGAAAGATCCGGAAATATATGCTGAAATATCAAAGGCATTCCCGGGAAGGATCAAACAGATTTACATCCGTTCTGTGAAGAAAAGGATAAGTCCCGGAAGATACAGACTGCAAAGAGAGGTAAATGAATCCCTGAAGACTGATTTTGTCTTTTTTAAAGAACCGAAAGAAATTATGAAATCTATTAACATATAGTTTACAGGAATCTATATTTTTGAAATGAAGAAATCATAAAAACACTATTAACATGAAACAACATTACAGGTTTATCATTCTTTTCAGTCTTATTGTATGGGTTAATTCAGGATCGATACAGGCTCAGGACAAGACCTATTGGTCAACAGGATTTGAGATGTTGTTCTCCTTCGCAGATATAGAACAGGACGGCCTAAGTAAATCATCAATAATCAGATGGGCACCTGTAATAAACGTGCAAACTTTCTTCAACTATGATGCTTCAAAGCGATTCGGGCTTTTCTCAGGAATAGGTGTAAGAAACGTGGGATTTATATATGATCAGAGCGATGCCATCAGGAAGAAACACAGAACATATAATGTGGGTGTTCCAATTGGCATAAAAGTAGGTAACTTTGAAAAAACCTTTGTCTATGCCGGTTATGAAATTGAACTTCCCTTTAATTACAAGGAAAAAACCTTCGAGAATAATGTAAAATCCAAATTCACTGAATGGTTTTCTGACAGGGTTCCTGTAGTAAATCATACAGTTCTTATTGGCTTAGAATTACCCAGAGGTGTAAATATCAAGTTCAAATACTATCTGACAGGATTTTTTAACCAGGATTTTACAGAGATCGATAGTAGCACCGGAGAACAATTTAAACCATACGAGAATCTCGATGTTAATGTATTCTTTTTCTCAGTCGGCTTGAACCTGTTTAAAAACAAAGAGATTTATTTCGCTGATTAAAGAAAAATAAAGCCCATATATTTTATTTGAACTATTCCCTAGTTAACGGAGGTCGTGTCTATCCCGGTTGCCGGAACCTGAGGTGATGCACCTGTTGCATTATATTCCTCATTCAGGCCTTTTACGATAATATCAGTGATGTCCATCCCTTTATGACCATAAAGAATGGCATTACCCCGTTTTACATTTAAAATTAAGGCAAATCCATTTTGGTTTGCATATTTTTCGAGATAGTTAGATACTTTATCATATAACTGTGTGTTTACTTCGGCTTCAGCCCTTAAAAGGTCCTGCCCCATTTTTTCCTGTAGCATTAACAGGTTCTGTCTTTTTTGCATTAGGTCTTCTTCCACCGCTCTTGCCTGATTCATGGTCATATTCCCGGCTGTTCTTTGAAAACCTTCGAATTCCTTTTGTAATCCCTGAGCTTTCATTGTATAGTCGTTTTCCATAGCCTTTCTTTTCTCCTCGAGATCGGCGGCGAGTTCCTTAAAATATTCATAATTATTCAGAAGGGTATCTTCAAGCACATAAGCAATCGTGATATCGGTTGGCATTGATAATGTATCAGTTTTTTCAGTTCCGGAAATTTCTTTTCCTTTCGGCATGGAGAAAAATAATACATACAACACAATTATGGCTATTGCCAGTACAAAGTTCAGGATAATCGAAAAATATTTCACTTTCTGCTGTTTTTGGTTTAACTGGTCGCAAATATAAAAAAGATATATATACTACGCTAAGAAGGATCAATAAATAACAGGACAGGATCCATTACTTATCCTGATAGAAATATTTTATGGATTTATTTTTTCCTCCTGTATGGGAGATGTTTTCCGAATGTTGTTGCATTTCATCACTTTCATGCTGTAGGCCAGTACTTATTTCTGTCTCTCCAAGATAAATAGGTGTTCTTTTAAAGTAGAATGCCAGAAAAATACCTGCGACAGATCCCATGATATGGGACTCCCACGAAATAGATTCATCAAATGGGAAGAGGCCATATATCATACCACCATACAGGAAGAAAATGATCATAGAAATGGCAAGTGATCTCGGATTCCTCCTTAGAATGCCTCCCCAAAATATGAACATAACTAATCCGTAGACAAGACCGCTGGAACCTATATGATACGCTTCCCGACCTATGATCCAAACCCAGAAACCAGAAGCCAGGTATATCCATAGAAATACTTCAATGGCTATTTTATGATAAAAATAAAACAATCCTACACCAAGAATGATCAGTGGAATGGTATTTGACATCAAATGAATAGCATCTCCATGGATCAAGGGGCCGGTAACTATCCCTAGGCTTCCTTTTACTGTTCTTGGTAATATCCCGTATAAACCCAAGTCGAGATGACTGGCCCATTCCACAGATTTTATAACCCAGAGGATCAAGACAAATGAAAGGGTAAGATAAACGCCCCTTTGTAATATTTTAAATTCTTTTGATTTGAACATTTTACTGGGTTCAACCTGTAAAACAACTGATTCTGACAAGTTGCTTTAAAGGTGAGGAATTCCTTAATAAAGTTAATCAAATAAACTGTTAGTCTAAATTCCATTTCATACAATAAAATAAAAATTTACTTTTAGTTTATATTTGGCTATCATTGAAGGTAATCGCAGAACAATCACTAATGAAAAAATACCTCTATTTTGTAACTTTTGTCGCAGCCCTGGGAGGTTTCCTTTTTGGCTTTGACACAGCTGTTATTTCAGGAGCAGAGCAGTCTATACAAATGCTATGGAAACTTGATGAACTACAGCATGGGCTTACCGTTTCGATTGCACTTTTTGGGACCATTATCGGTGCACTTTTCGGAGGCTTCCCTTCTGATCAACTTGGTAGAAAGAAAACCTTATTCTGGATAGGCATACTATATTTTGTTTCTGCGGTTGGATCTGCCATGGCTACCGGTTGGTATACCTTTTTATTTTTCCGTTTTATCGGTGGATTGGGTGTTGGAGCATCTTCTGTTGCGGGACCAATGTATATATCTGAGATATCTCCCGCCAGAATGCGGGGCAGGCTCGTTGCTTTATTTCAATTCAATGTAGTCCTGGGGATTCTTATAGCCTATTTTTCTAATTATTTGCTTGGGAATAGCGGGGAAAATGCCT
This sequence comes from uncultured Cyclobacteriaceae bacterium, assembly GCA_965365275.1. Classification (GTDB taxonomy): domain Bacteria; phylum Bacteroidota; class Bacteroidia; order Cytophagales; family Cyclobacteriaceae; genus JAGTVG01. The sequence goes on from CBDUBA010000069.1 coordinate 18,616, forward strand.
GGAGGTGGATGCTTGGAGTGGAAGGAATACCAGCTTTTGCATTTCTTTCGCTGGTATTGTTCATTCCTGAGAGTCCCAGATGGCTTATCTTCAAAAAGGGACTTGTGGATAATGCAAGATCAGTCTTATCAAAGATAGGGCACAAAGAGGTTGAGGAGGAACTCCAGTTAATTATTTCCACACACCAACAGCATGTGGAGCTTTCGAAAAAGGAGAAATTCCTTTCCCGGCAATATAAGTTCCCTATTATGCTGGCAGTCCTGTTTGCCATATTTAACCAGGTTTCTGGCATTAATGCAGTCATTTATTATACACCAAGGATCTTTCAGAATGCAGGATTAGAGACCAGCTCTGCATTGCTTTCAACAGCTGGGATTGGTCTGATCAATTTCATTTTTACAATTCTTGCCATCAGTTTTATCGACCGTTTTGGCAGACGGTTCCTGATGATTCTTGGTTCTTTTGGACTTATCATTACGCTGGCCATGACTTCAATGTCATTTTATTTCTCCATCGGTGGTGAACTCGTTGCCATAAGCCTGTTTATCTATATTGCCTTTTTCGGATTTTCTCAGGGAGCTGTGATATGGGTTTTTATTTCAGAAGTGTTCCCCAACGAAGTACGTGCAAAAGGGCAATCGCTTGGAAGTTTCACACACTGGTTCATGGCCGCATTCATCACATTTCTGATCCCCTCTGCAGAAAATATTGGATTTGGTCCGACTTTCCTGTTTTTCTCAATTATGATGGTATTTCAATTGCTATTTGTCTGGAAGATCATGCCGGAAACAAAAGGCATATCACTTGAGGAAATGGAGAATATTATGATCAAGAAATAGATGAATTTAAGAGCAAATAAGATCGGTTTCCAGAGTTGGGTTAGCATAATTATCTTGTTCACATTGGTTGTTTATGCGGCTGGTATTTTTATAATACTGATGGAGCCCGATGCCGCGGTTTATGCGGATATTTCAATGGAGATGGCGGTAAATAATAATTTCTCCGAGATAAAGTTGAAAGGTCTGGACTGGTTGGATAAACCGCATTTTCAGTTCTGGATAACTGCTATTTTTATCAAAGTATTCGGGATCAATAATTTAGGGTATAAATTACCGGCGATACTTTTTTCACTGCTGGCAGCATATTATGTTTACTTATTTGGGAAACGGTTTTACTCTAGAAAACATGGAATAATAGCAGCAATTTTCCTGTTGACTGCAGAACACATCATCATTTCAAACAACGATGTTCGAGCCGAACCTTACCTGACTTGCTTTACAATATTTTCTCTATATTATTTTGCTATTTATCTTGAAGGCAAGAAAATGATCCACTTAATCGCGGGATCATTCGGGTTGGCTGTTTTATTGATGACTAAAGGCTTATTCAGCATTATTCCAGTTGCTTCAGGTATAGGGCTGGCATTGTTACATAAAAAGAATTGGAAAGAAATAATAAACAGGCAGTGGCTTTGGGTAATCATTTTAACCTTATTAATGATATCACCAACACTTTTTGCCTATTATTATCAGTTTGATGCCCATCCAGAAAAGGAATTATTTGGGTCAAAGGGGGTATCAGGTATTAAGTTCTTTTTTTGGGACAGCCAATGGGGCCGCTTCACCAATACAGGTCCAATAAAAGGCCATGGTGACCCATTTTTCTTTTTTCACACCATGCTATGGGCGTTTGCACCATGGGCCCTGCTGGCATATTCTGGGATATTCCTGAAGATCAAATATATCATTAACGGGAGGAATAGCTATGAGTCCTACACGGTATTTGGATTTATTTTCACTTTTATAGTGTTTTCACTTTCCAGTTTTCAGCTTCCGCATTATCTGAACCAGTTATTCCCTTATTTATCGATTTTAACTGCCTATGTATTGCTGGACAGATCCCGGGATTATAGGTTTTTAAGGACTCATTACCTGTTGATGAACGGAATATGCATCATTTTCATTATTTTGATGGTATTGCTTCACTTATTTTTTTTCAACGATTTCCCACATATAGATGTGATCATAGTTTTGATTGCGGGGCTAGCTATGTCCCTGGATTATATCGTTCATAACCGCACGTTCATAAAAAGAGTGATAATCCCCCCGGCTCTTGTTATTTTGTCAGTAAATTACTATTTGAACCGACAATTTTATCCGAACCTTTTAAGATATCAATCTGAAAGTGAACTGGCTTTCTACATGATCGATGAACAACTTCCAGCAGATAAACTCGTCATTTTTGAGAAGTTGCAGTGGAGCACTCAGTTTTATTTGCGAAAAATATTACCTGCTGTCACCGAGGATGAACTATCCAGGATCAATTTAAACGGCCACCTTGTATATACTGATGGAGAAGGGTTGAAAAAACTGAAAAAATACGGGTACAATCTTAAGACAATCAAGGAGTTTAAAGATTTCCACGTAACGGGCCTAAGCATTGAATTTCTTAATGCATCTACGAGGGAAAGTACATTGGCAAAAACATATCTTGTCTCTGTTCAATGAGTTGAACTAAGAAAAAGATCAAGCTTTTTATAAACGCTTTCTGGGCTAATACCACTTATGCATGGTCTTGTGATGCAGGTCGTTTTTCTATGGTTTGCAGCGCTAACACATGGTGAACAAGGCAAACCCAAATAAAATACTTCTGCATTCCCTAGCGGGCCATATAAGACAGGGGTTTCAGGGCCCATAATAACAAAAACCTTTAAAGGAGTAACGGAGGAAAAATGGGCCGGTCCGGAGTCGTTCGTCAACATTAATTCAGAAAGAAGGTATAAGGGGATTAATTCCAGGAAATCAAATTTACCGGCAGAATTAATACATCTTTCGTTATCGATATCATCAACTACTTTCTGTACATACTCTTTTTCTGAGGGAGCTCCTGTGGCTATTATCAAAACATCTTCGAAATTTTTCAAGATTTCCCTGCTAACGGTTACAAAGTATTCTGGCAACCATCTCCGTTGCGGCAGGAGATCCGAAGCATTGGGATTGATCAGTACAATTTTTTTCTTATTCCAGTCTTTATATAAATCACTTAGTTTTTCTTTAACCCGATTTATATCAAAGTCTTCAGGAACAGCCTGGGCAATTTTCAACTGATCGGGATCTACCTGAATGGTCGGATATGGATTATAGTACTGATTGAGCGCCCTTTGCACAAGGGACATAAAATTGATGGAAATGTGAACATGAGGATTATATCTTACCGGGTAATTAATTATAAAACCCCTGTACATTCCCTCATCGTGAAATTGTGAAAAACCAAGTCGTGAACCAGCACCACTTATCCCCGATAAGATAGCTGTAAATCTCGAAAAGAGCTCCAGGTCAATTACTGCTGATATCTTCTTTGAGCGGCACCAAATAAAAAACCTTAATACATCAATACTCAAATGATATAGATTATCAGACCGCATCCTGAAGATATGGTTCTCTTTAACCGTATTCAGAATTTGCAGACTCTTGTGGTTCGATTCAAATATTGCAAAGAACAATTCCCCTCCACCTTTGTCCTGTAATGATCTCATGGCAGGATCGGCCAGTACAGCGCTACCCATTTCAGATAACTCAATGAACAAGGTGTTAGAAAGGTCAGGATTATTTTTCCTGCGGAAGGTGAATAGTTCCAGGATCCAGAGCAAAACACTCAATATAAAAACAAGTGGGATCCCGGCCCACTTATCAATAAATCTCATTGTATCTACCTTCATATCAGGATATTTGAAAAAGATAAAGATAGAAAAATGCCCGTCAAATTATCATTAATTTCGAGCTTCTTTGAAAATGTATGGGATTGAAATGAAATAAAAAATCCCGCTACTAAGCGGGATCATTGCATTATATCTCTTCAGTTTCAACAAGTTTTGCCAGCACATCCGCATAGGGCACCACCAGGAATTTACCCCCATCCAGATCGATTTCAGTTCCAGAATACTCCTTATAAAAAACGACATCCCCAACTGCGATTTCCGGACCTTCAATATTGCTTAAGGCAACAACCTTGGCAAATTTGGGTTTTTCCACGGCAGCGGTGTCAGGTATGATTATCCCTCCAGCTGTTTTCTGCTCACTTACATCTTCTGATACATCCAGTATCACATTTTGATTTACAGGTTGCAATTCTCTCATATTAATTTGCTTTTATTTCCAATAATTGATTTAATTTCTTTTGATCAAAACCTATCACCATCTGCCCGTCAATTTCCGTTTGAGGCACACCCTGCTGACCACTTTTGCTAACCATACTCTGTGCTGCTCCCTGGTCACTCGCTACATCAACTTCTGAATACCTGACCCCATTTTTTCTTAAATAGTTCTTTACCGTTGTACACCAAGGACAAGTCGGGGTCGTATATACCGTAACATTTTTCTGTGGACGCTCAGCTGCCTTGGCTTCATAAATAATATGATCCAGGAGCGTCTGATAAAAATCCTCTTTATGGCATCCTTTAAAAGTATTTTTAAATTCGCCAACTTCAAATTCAATAAGTGCAGGAACAGTAGTGATGTTATAGTTTTCATGAATATCACGGACATTCTTAACATTCGCTACAAATATATTAGCTTCTGAATTTTTTTCAGCAACTGCCTCGATATTCTTTTTTGCGCATTCGCTTTGCTCAGAACCTTCCTTATAGAGCAAGAGATATGATCTCTTTTCCTTTTTGATCTTCTCTATTAATTCTGCATGCGAGTTTAATGATTCAACCGACATTTAATATGTTTTTTTTGTACAAATTTATTACACATGAACAACTCTTCATAAATAATGCCAATTAAATTTCAACTTAAAAGTGTCAGTTTTGCAGGTCAAAATGTCATAGTAGAAGACTATGCATCAAAACAGCTGATTCAATTTGTCAGGATTGAAAAATGAGGATGTAAAAAATTATAGATCGGG
>CBDUBA010000070.1:0-23508 GCA_965365275.1 uncultured Cyclobacteriaceae bacterium
TTTTAGCTGATTTAATTTGGTTCTATTGGTGCTGGTAAATCAGATATTTCATCTTCCCCATGGAAAAACAATAAATATACAGCCCCTCCAACGACAAGTGCACCCGGAACAATCCAGACAGCTACAGGTACTTTCCTTTTGACAACAAAGGTCCTGCTGAAAGCGAATTCACCAAAGTCATTTGTATTGGTGAGTTTAAATTTATATTCTTTTCCTGGTTTTACATCCTTGGGAATTATCCATGGATAGGTACCTGAATTTTTTAATTCACCCACATGACGGTAATGAAAACGACCATCAAACAAGTCTAACGCATATTCATCATCAGGATTCCCTCCGGTCCATCTGACCTGAATGGCGCTACCCCTCTTAAACTTAGAATCAGCAATAGGAGCCAAAAAGGTAATATCCGCAGTTCCCTCATTCTCGTCCGATGCAACAGTTTCAATTATCATATCCGTATCCCCCTGTACTGATTCAACAAGAATATCTGAAGATAAATCCTGGTTTTCAGTATTTAGATATTCATTGCTCCTATGAGTTTTTGATTGGAAATCCTCCGTAAGTATATCCTGAGAGAATACCTGGTTAAAAACAATAAATAATGCTAAGGTCAAAACTTTCTTTAATAAAGACATAACTCTCGGTTTAATTATCTAGTAAAATTGCTAAAAAATATTAGAATAATCAAATTTTTATACAATCAAATTAATAATATGTTAGATATCTGGGTCTAAATGCAAATTAAATGACTTTTTACTTTTTTATGAGATCAAAAAATAAAAAAAAGCGGATGAGAACTCATAAATTCAAATCCTATCAGTAATTCAATCCTGACAAAGATTAAATATACACCATTTATTGATATATTAAAATGGCGGAATATATTTGTGGCAATCTGAAAAAAAATCAACGAAATGTCTAAGGTACTAGGATTTGGTAATGCTTTGGTGGATATCATATTTCAAATCGATAATGACTCAATTTTAAACGAGTTTGCCCTTCCAAAAGGAAGTATGACGCTGGTTGACTCTGCAAAAGCGAAAAAAATATTATCGGCAGCTGAAGGCCTCCAATATGAAATTGCAGCAGGGGGTTCAGCATCTAATGCTATAGATGCCCTGGCAAGATTGAGCGTACAAAGTGGTTATATTGGAAAAATCGGTAAGGATAAATATGGGGAGCTTTTTAAAAAAGAATTGATCTCAAAACATATTACTCCGAATTTATTATATGGCAATAATCCAACAGGAACCGCAATAACACTGCTATCGAAGGACGCTGAAAGAACTTTTGCCACCTATTTGGGTGCCGCGATAGAAATGGATGCTAATGAATTAAATGAAGCACAATTCAATGAGTATTCTTTTTTTCATATTGAAGGATACTTAGTCCAGAATCATGATCTTATTTTAAAGGCTGTGTCTACAGCAAAAAAAGCTGGTCTTACTATTTCTATAGATATGGCCAGTTATACAACGGTGGAAGCCAATAAAGATTTTCTAAAAAATATAGTTAAAGATTATGTAAATATTGTCTTTGCCAATGAAGAGGAAGCCAGGTCTTTTACTGGGGAGGAACCTGCCGCTGCCGCAAGGATAATAAGTGAGGATTGTGATATTGCCGTTGTAAAGATCGGTAAAGAGGGATCTATAATTCAGGATGGCGCGAATACAAGAACAATACCAGCTATTGAAGCTGACTTAAAAGATACAACAGGAGCGGGTGATTTATATGCAGCTGGATTTTTATATGGCTTAACCAAGGGATATGATCTGGTACTTTGTGGTAAGATTGGCTCGATACTGGGAGGTAAGGTGATTGAGGTTTATGGTGCGAGATTGAATGAAGGAAGCTGGGCAGAAATCAGGGCAGAAATAAGCCGATTATTTACTTAAGGAATAATCCTATTGTGTGCCCTTGATATACTAACTATTAACTCCTTTTTCCAAAATATACCTCTTTTTCTGTAACGCTATATCCAGAGGAGACACCTATACAAAAGTTAAAGGCTGCCCCTCATGAGACAACCTCATAAAACTAAGAAGCAGGATTTAGTTCATCAGGGATCTTTTTAATTTCTTCAGGTATATCCCCGGTTAATGTGTTAAGGAATACAACTATACTTCGGGTCTCCTCTTCCGACAAGTCTTTATTCAGGTTTAACTTAGCAATGATCTTTACTGCATCTTCCAGTTTTTCAACACTACCATCATGAAAATATGGGTAGGTCATGGCCACATTCCGCAATGTTGGTACTTTGAACATGTATTTATCTATTTCATTCCCGGTTTCTTTAAACCTCCCTTCGTCAATAGGATCACTGCCTGTCAGGTTCCAATAGTTATCGTATACACCAAATTTTTGAAGCATATTCCCGCCTAACTGACTCCCGGTATGACAAGTCAGGCAACCTACATTAATAAACGTTTGGAGACCTTTCTTTTCTTCCAGGCTTAAAGCGCCTTTATTTCCTTTAAGATAATCATCGAATTTTGATGGAGTGACCAGTGTGCGTTCAAAAGCACCAATTGCCTTGATCAGATTATCGTAAGTGAGTGGATTGCTATCCTCTGGGAATGCTGCTGCAAATAATGGTGGATACAAATCAGTAGCTGCAAGTCTTTTAATAAGAAAATCTTCAGAAGGGATGTTCATCTCCACCGGATTTAAAATTGGCAACCCTGCCTGCTCTTCAATATCCTTTGCCCGGCTATCCCAGAATTGACTCGTATGGAAAGCGGCATTAAAAACAGTTGGGGAATTTCGGTCACCTATGCTAGTGCCATCGTCACCATCGGAAAATTGCTTATTGTCCACACCAAAAGTGGAGAGGTTATGACATGTATTACAGCTCTGTGTCTGGTCCTTGGATAATCGGTTGTCGAAATATAAGATCTTCCCCAGTTTTACTTTTGCATCGGTAATAGGGTTACCAGGATTTTCAGCCACGGCAGGCAGTGGCTTGAACATGGCTTTTACCTGTGCACCAATCTCCTCTTCAATCTTCATGCTTTCTGCGTATTCTTCTGCCTGCTTTTTAAGCTCATTTTTTTTGGAATTATCACCACTGCAATTCATGAAAATAAGTGCCAGTGATATAATCAGTAAAATTGATTTATTCATGTCAAAAAATTTAATTTTAGGATTCGTTAAGTCTTGTTATCAAATTTATTTTAAAAATCATTCAAAAAGATATTATTCATTGAATTTACACCGGGTTTCTAAATAATTTAACACTATTTTAAAAAATATAACAGGGTAGAAAATTTATTGATCTGAATCAGGTTTAGCCTCACCATCTTTTCCCTTGGATGCCTTTTTTTTTAGCTTTTTGTCAGACAGGTTTTTATCCAAGAATTCATTTACTTCATCAATATCGTATGTTGACTGTACCTCACCGAATGAATTGATGTGTATATCAAATCCAGGAAGGTTTTTATTTTCCTCCTTAACTTCCTTTTTGTGTGTTTTGTTAGTTTTCTTCCTGGTCATCTTACTTAATAAATTCAGCCAGTCTTTCAATTGCTATAGATATCCTTCTGCTGGTTTCCCTTTGTCCAAGGAGTTCAATAGTGTACATAAGGTCTATTCCGGATGTAATACCGGTTATGGCTACTCTTAAAACTTGCATAACGGAACCCATGCCTATACCCATTTTGTCAAGGATTGGCAGCATTATACGCTTGGCCTGGTCTGCATCGAATTTCTCAGATTCTTTATTCAGTTCGGTGGCATAATTATTTAAAAATTCAACATTTTGTGAAGTCCATTTTTTCCTGATCACCTTTTCATCATATGTTTCCGGGCGAATAAAAAAATAAGAACTGATTCCATATAGTTCATGGAGAAATGTAATTCTTTCCTTGAAAGCAATCGCTACCCTTGTTACATATTCCATGTCACCTTCTATCCCTTTCTGGCTTAACTCCTTGAATAAATATGCTCCAATATCAGCATCAGTTAACTGCTTTATATATTGCTGGTTATACCACTTAGCCTTATCAATATCAAATTTTGCTCCTCCTTTGTTTACCCTTTCTATTGAAAATTCCCTTTCAAGATCCTCTATGCTGAATAGTTCCTGTTCAGTTCCCGGATTCCATCCCAGAAAAGCAAGGAAATTGACCATGGCAGCAGGAAGATATCCATTCTCCCTGAACCCGATACTTTTATCTCCATTTACAGGATCGGTCCAGTCTAAAGGGAATACCGGGAATCCATGTTTATCGCCATCACGCTTACTTAATTTTCCGGTTCCTTCTGGTTTTAAGATCAAAGGTAGGTGGGCAAACTCAGGCATGCTATCTTTCCAACCCAGAAACTGATATAAAAGGACATGCAGTGGCGCGCTGGGCAACCATTCCTCTCCCCGGATTACATGCGTTATACCCATGAGATGATCATCAACGACATTGGCCAGATGATAAGTAGGCAAACCATCTGATTTAATCAATATTTTATCATCAATTGTTTCAGATGAAACACTAATCTCGCCACGTATCAAATCGCTGAATTCGATAGCTTCATTTTCTGGTACCTTTAACCTGATCACATATTTCTCTCCTGCCTCGATCTTCTTTTTTACTTCATCAGATGAGATCGTTAAGGAATTAACCATACTCTTTCTTGAGTGACAATTATATTGTGGCATACTGTTCCCTTCCGATTTTAACCGATTTCTCATATTTTCCAGCTCCTCAGGGGTATCGAAAGCATAATATGCCAGGTTGTTATCAAGCAATTGTTCAGCATATTTCTTATAGATCTCCTTCCTTTCAGATTGCCTGTAGGGTTTGTGCGGACCTTTATCATCCATTCCTTCATCCGGAAGAATTTTCAACCATCGTAATGATTCTTTTATATAGTCCTCAGCGCCACTGACAAACCTGGATTGATCCGTATCTTCAATACGCAGAATAAAATTCCCACCAAAATGTCTGGCATATAAATAATTGTATAATGCCGTTCTAACACCGCCTATGTGCAAGGGTCCTGTAGGACTTGGTGCAAATCTTACTCTCACCGCTTTTTTCATCATAATACTTTGTTACAAAACTACTAAATATCATATATCTTTTCAGGAAGATAAAAGCTGGGTTTTCCCTTCATGTATTTGATAGATGTTTATTCCGGAATCAATAGATTCAAATATAGATAATGTACGTTCGGGTCTTGCATCAGTAACGAATATCTGTCCAAAAGTGTGACCGGCAACAAGATTCATGATTTTTTCTATTCTCTGGTCATCAAGTTTATCGAACACATCGTCCATCAGGAGAATGGGTTTAAATCCACTTTCTTCTCTCATAATCTCGAACTGGGCAATTTTCAATGATACAATCAAGGATTTCTGCTGACCCTGAGATGCAAATTTCTTCATTGGGTATCCATCGATCTTAATCAGGTAATCATCGCGATGTATACCCGAGGAGGTACGATTTAACAGGATATCTTTGTGTAATGTTTCTTTTAATAGTTCCTCAAAATCGGCATCTTCAATGTCAGAACGATATCGGATCTCTATCATTTCTTTTTGATCTGATATGTCCGAATATAATCTTTTCAAAACGGGAAGAAATCGGTCAATGAATTTCCGTCTTATAATGTGAATTTTTTTCCCCGTACTTAGTAAATGTTGATCAAAAGTTGCCAAAAGGTCATAATCTAACTGGGCAATGTTCTCAGTCTGTTTAAGTAGTGAATTCCTTTGTTTCAGGGTATGATTGTATCTTAACAGATTATTCAGATAATCCTTATCGATTTGCGCAATCACACCATCCACAAATTTTCTTCGGTTTTCACTGATTCCTCTGATAATATCAGTGTCAATTGGTGATATCAGGACAACAGGAAATAATCCAATATGATCCTTTATCCTTTCATACTCCTTATCGTTTATTGAGATTGACTTTTTATTGTTGAGTGCCGATTTGCATTTTACTTCGAAAAGATTATCATCCTTCTGAAATTTACCTAAAATAGAAAAATGGGATTCCCCATGCCGAATTACCTGATTATCTGATATATTTAAGGAACTTTTGGCCAGCGACAGATAGTAGATCGCATCAAGTACATTTGTTTTACCAACACCATTCTCGCCCACTAAACAGTTTATCTCCTCATTAAAATTGAATTCAACGTTCTGGTAGTTCTTAAAATTAATCAGACGTAGGGTTTCAAGATACATTAAATTTCTTTGTTGAGACTTTTTTAATTAATTTCGCAATCTACAAAATTTCTTTAAGGTAATTTTGAGGTTTATTTAGCAATTATTGGGCTTGTAATAAAAATTATATGGCAACAAAGACCAAAACAACATCAACCAGAAAGACAAAGGTAAACTCCAAACCAGGTTTTTCAAAAGAAACATATATGTACTGGTATGAAAGTATGTACCTGATGAGAAAGTTTGAGGAAAAGGCTGGTCAATTATATGGACAACAGAAGATCCGCGGATTTTGTCATTTATATATAGGTCAGGAAGCCTGTGCTGCAGGAGCCGTCACAGCCCTTGAAAAAGGAGACAAATACATTACAGCTTACAGGGATCATGCCCACCCGCTTGCTTTGGGAACTGATCCAAAATATATTATGGCTGAACTTTACGGTAAAGAAACCGGTGTTTCTAAAGGTAAGGGAGGTTCCATGCATATGTTTGATAAAGAAAGAGGTTTTGTGGGGGGCCATGGAATTGTCGGAGGACAGATTCCACTGGGTGTAGGATTGGCATTCGCAGAGAAATACAATAAAACAAAAAAAGTATGTATCACCTATATGGGTGATGGCGCTGTCCGGCAGGGTTCATTTCATGAATCATTAAACCTGGCGATGCATTATAAGTTACCAATCATATTTGCTATTGAAAATAATGGCTATGCTATGGGGACTTCAGTACAAAGAACCTCCAACGTACATGACCTTTACACCCTTGGTGAAGCTTATGATATGCCATCCAGGTCAGTTGATGCAATGAATGTTGAAGAAGTGCATCACGCCATTGCAGATGCTGCTGAGAGAGCAAGAAAAGGTGATGGACCCACATTGCTGGAGTTAAGAACATACCGATACAAAGGCCACTCGATGTCGGATCCGGCAAAATACCGCACTAAGGAGGAATTAGAAGCATATAAAAAGCGGGACCCAATAGAGCAGGTGAAGGACAGCATACTTAAAAATAAATTTGCTACAGAAGAAGATCTAGAAAAGATCAATAAGGACATAAAAGACCAGGTTGCGGAATCCGTTAAGTTTTCCGAGGAATCTTCTTTCCCGTCTACTGATGAATTATACAAGGATGTTTATGTGCAGGAGGATTATCCGTTCGTAGTGGATTAATTTTTTGATAATTCACTTTTTAAATTAAAAAGAGTACTTTTGCACCCTAAAAAATGAAAAATGGCAAAGACGAAATACAGGAAGAAGAAGGATATAAAAAAGGGTAATGAACTACTGGAAAGTCCGGAAGCCTTAGCAGAAAGGCTTTCAAAAACAGAACAGTATTTAGAGAAAAACAAAAAAGTAGTTCTTATTGCCCTGGGTTCAATTGCCCTTGTTATATCTGCTTTTTTTCTTGGCCGCTATTATTTGACCAATCAAGATAATCAGGCCCAGGTGGATATGTTTCAGGCCGTTTATTATTTCGAATCGGACAGCCTTGACCTGGCCTTAAATGGTGATGGGAATAATTACGGATTTCTTGATATTGTTGATAATTATGGTTTTACAAAGACGGCTAATCTTGCCAATTACTATATTGGTGCCTCTTACTTGAAGATGGGAGAATTTGAAAATGCTATTGAATATCTTTCGGAATTTTCAGACGAAGATATTGTGGTACAGGCCAGGGCTTATGCGCTGATCGGGGATGCCTATATGGAATTGAATGATTACCGAACCGCCTCAGAATTTTATACTAAAGCAGCGGAATATAAACCTAATGAATTTTTAAGTCCGTTGTATTTGGTAAAGGCTGCCACTGCGTATGAAAAGCTAATGGAGTTTGAATCTGCAAGTGATTGCTTCGAAACGATTATCAAAGAATATCCGGAATCGAGTGAATTTCAGAATGCAAGAAAACATAAAGCACGACTTGATGGATTAGCATCAAAGTAATGTTCCTGAAAATATTATATAAGGGATAATGCTAAGATGCTTTATCCCTTTTTTTATCTAATATGTAAAAAATATGGCAACAAAAGAAAAAAACCTCAGCACTAAAAGTCTAGATAATAAGGCAGATATATCTTCAAAACGGATCGCCATATTAATTTCAGAATGGAATGAAGAGATAACGGATTCCCTATACGAAGGGACTTTCAATACTTTGGTTCAAAATGGAATCCAAAAACAGAATATTATCAAGGCATATGTGCCTGGAAGTTTTGAATTAAGCCTCGGCGCTCAAAAAATGGCTCAAAAAAAAGATATTGATGCTGTTATTTGTCTTGGTTGTGTTATACAGGGGGAAACAAGGCATTTCGAATTTATATGTCAGTCGGTAGCCCAGGGATTAAAAGATGTTGCCCTTAAATATGATAAACCGGTAATTTTTGGTGTTCTCACAACGGATACTTTTCAACAGGCCCTGGACAGAGCCGGGGGGAAATATGGGAATAAAGGAGACGAGGCAGCCATTAGCGCAATAAAAATGATAAACCTCTAATTGAATATTACTGAGATGAAAACACTAAAATTCGGAGGGACTTCTGTTGGGAAACCTGAAAGAATGCAACACATAGCCAGGTTAATAACCCAGGATCCCGATCCTAAAATTGTTGTACTTTCTGCCCTTTCCGGAACCACAAATGCACTGGTTGAAATTGGTGAGAATTTATTCGAAAAAAAGGTCGATAAGGCGGAGATTCTGATCAGGGATTTGCATATTCATTATATGTCATTTATTGATGAATTGTATTCACAGGAAAAGTACAAGGAATCAGCAATAAACGTCATCAATGAACACTTTGATTTTATGAAGGGTCTCCTTAGTGCGTTTTTCAATAAGAGATTGAATAATGAACTTTTGGCTCAGGGTGAATTGATGTCAACAAAAATATTCTCTTTATACCTTGAAGAACAGGAGATAAGTTCAAAATTGATCAGCGCACTGGATTTCATGTATATTGATGAGGATAAAGAACCCGATATAGAATTTACAAACAATAAACTATCTGCTATATTGGATCAGAATAAGGGTTTTGGGATATATGTGACCCAGGGGTATATATGCCGGAACCACGAGGGTGAGATAGATAATCTGCAAAGGGGCGGCAGTGATTACACCGCTACCCTGATCGGTGCCGCCATTAACGCCCCGGAAGTCCAGATATGGACCGATATAGATGGGATGCATAATAACGATCCCAGGATCGTAGATAAAACCTACGCGATTTCCAACCTTTCATTTAATGAAGCCTCGGAGCTTGCCTACTTCGGCGCAAAGATTCTGCACCCCAGTTCTATATGGCCAGCACAGAAATATAATGTACCGGTACGGTTGAAAAATACCATGGAACCGGAAGCCTACGGTACTTTTATAAGTGATATTGAAGAGGAAAAGAAAATTAAGGCGGTCGCAGCGAAAGATGGGATCACTGCCATAAAAATTAAATCCAGCCGAATGCTTATGGCATATGGTTTCCTCCGAAAAATCTTTCAGATCTTTGAGAATTATCGCACCCCCATCGATATGATATCAACTTCTGAAGTAGCTGTATCCCTTACCATCGATGATGACTCCAATATACAATCAATATTGGAGGAACTGAAGGATTTTGGGGACATAGTAGTCGATGACAACCAGACTATTATTTGCATTGTAGGGAATAAGATAGTGGAAAAGGAGGAAATTCTTCAAAAGGTTTTCAGGGCGATGGAAAATGTACCGGTACGAATGATCTCCTATGGGGGCAGCCGATATAATATTTCAATTCTGGTTGATACTAAATTCAAAAATGAAACATTGAGGGAATTGAATAAACACATTTTTAATATGTAATTCCATTTTCAATCTTTAAGTTTCTATATAATTAGAATATTTAAAACAATCAGGCCCTGTTTCATTGTTATTTAATAATCGAATGGCTGGCATTCGCCGGTTTTTAAAATTTTGATGTGAATATGAGTACATTATTTGATTATAAATTCAATGATATTGGAGGGAATGAAGTTTCCCTAAAGGATTATAGAGGCTACGTGATCCTTATCGTAAATACAGCAAGCGAATGTGGCCTGACACCACAATTTGATGGATTGGAAAAACTCTATGAAAAGTTTAAACTAAAGAAGTTTATAATTATTGGTTTTCCATGTAATCAGTTTCAGAACCAGGATCCGGGGAGTAATCAGAAGATAGAAGAATTTTGCAGAACTACCTACGGGGTGAGTTTTTTGATGGCTGAGAAAATAGATGTGAATGGGTCAAATGCACATCCTCTATTTGATTTTTTAAAATCCAGTGCGCCCGGATTCCTTGGATCGAAAAGAATTAAATGGAATTTCACAAAGTTCTTAATCGATCGTAAAGGGATTGTTAAAAAAAGATTTGCACCTCATGTAAAACCATCGAAAATATCTTCATATATTGAAGAATTGATATAATTCTTAACAGATAGTAACAATGAATTTTACTGCAAGCGAAAACAGATATAATGAAATGGCGTATAGAAGGTGTGGGTCTAGCGGTATCAAACTGCCTTCGATTTCACTAGGGCTATGGCATAATTTCGGGGATGTTGATGATTTTAATAATGGAAGGGAGATCTTGCTCAACGCCTTTGATGCTGGGGTGACACATTTTGACCTGGCCAATAACTACGGCCCATCACCTGGTTCAGCTGAAGTTAATTTTGGAAAGGTAATTAATAAGGAACTTTTAACCTACCGTGATGAAATTATTATTTCCACTAAAGCCGGTTATTACATGTGGCCAGGGCCCTATGGGGAGTGGGGATCCAAAAAGTATCTGATTGCAAGTCTTGATCAAAGTTTGAAAAGAATGGGGTTGGATTATGTGGATATTTTTTATTCCCACAGACCGGATCCGGATACACCATTTGAAGAAACCATGGCTGCGCTGGATCAGATTATCAGACAGGGAAAAGCATTATATGTTGGTATTTCAAATTATGATCCTCAGCAGACCACTGAAGCTATTGAATTGCTGGAATCTTTGGGATCACGGTGTTTAATACATCAACCCAAATATTCGATGATGGTCAGGGAGCCTGAAAATGGACTTCTGGATGTATTGGAAAAGAAAGGAATAGGCTGTATCCCTTTCTCTCCTTTGGCGCAGGGATTATTGACCAATAAGTATCTTAAAGGAATACCCAAGGATTCACGAGCGGAAAAATCTCATGGATTTTTGCAAAAATCGAGTATAACACCTGAATTGGTTCAGAAACTGGTTGAACTTGATAATATAGCTCAAAAGAGAGGCCAGTCCCTAGCCCAAATGTCTCTCTCTTGGGTGCTTAGGGATCCAAGAATCACTTCTGCGCTAATCGGAGCCAGTTCAGTTTCACAATTAAAGAATAGCCTTGCATGTTTAAGTAACATTGAGTTTTCAACCGCAGAATTAAATGAGATCGATGCACTTATGCCAGCCTGATAATATAATTTTATTAAAGTGGTTCCATGTGGATGGTGGCTTCAATATTCATTTGTAGCCGGATCTGGTCTTCAATATGATTAGCGATATCATGCGCTTTTTTGAGGCTCATATCAGGGGGCAGTTTAATATGGCATGTCAGTTCCCTGTGGTGGCCATAGATATGCATATGGACGTGGTGTAAATGTACTTCCCGATCCAATACCGAGTCGACGAGTTCCCGTATTTCCCTAATTGTTTTTTCGTCGGCTGATTTTCCAATTATTTCCCCTAATGCGGATTTTATGATATCATAGCTTGCATAAAGTATTAAAGCGGATACAATCATTCCCAAAACACCATCCATCCACCAGAAACTTGCCCCAAAAAATATTCCAAAAAGAATAATTACTGAGGATAATGCATCACTGCGATGATGCCAGCCATCTGCTTTTAGACTTGGTGAATTATTTTTTCGGCCGGCATAAAAGGATATTTGAGCAAGTGCTTCTTTTGTAAGTATTGAAATTACAGTGATTGCTTTTGCCCAAAATCCGAATACAACAGATTCTTGATTAATTAAACGATCAATGGATTCTCTGAAAAAATTGATTCCGATCAAGGCCAGAACAATGCCTATTAACAATGTTGATGCAAGTTCTGCACGGCCATGCCCATAGGGGTGTTCTTTATCCGGAGGTTTTTTTGATGCTTTAAGTCCGATTAAAACGGCAACGGATGAAAGTGAATCTGAAAGAGTATGCCAGGCGTCTGCAATCAGACCAATAGAACCGGTCATTAATCCAATCCAATATTTGAAGCCAAATAGAACACCATTAGTGAATATGGATATCCAACCGACTTTCTCAGAAGCAATGTTTATAGTATTTTTTGTTTCTTTTGAGATGAATTGAAAATTTAATTATAATAACATGCAAATACCTGTCTGATAAAGATAAATAATCATTTATTATTTCTGAATTCTATTATCAAGGTTTTATCATTTCATTTAATATTTTATATTGTTATATTTTATTATCAATTATAAATCCAATGTACGATCCAGGACTTAAAGTAGCCTTTATTACAGGTGCTACAGGAGCTATTGGTGAGGCTATTGCCAGAAATATTGCCAGGGATCATAATTATTATGTAGTTCTTGTTGTAAGGGATGAAAACAAGGCTCTGAAAGTCACAGAAAGGATCAGGAAATCTACTGGGAATCAGAATGTAATATATAAGATCGTTGATCTTTCTAGCAGAGGGGAGATCTTTAAATTATCATCGGAATGGGGATATCCACTGCATATACTTGTAAATAATGCAGCTACCACACCAAGATCACGCCAGGTGAACAAGGATGGAATAGAATTACAGTTTGCGACCAATGTTTTAGGGTATTTCTGGATGATGCAGGCTTTCTCGGAGCAATTGATCGAATCTGCACCCTCAAGAATTGTTAATGTGGCAAGTTATTGGGCAGGCGGGCTGAATATGGAAGACCTGGAATTCAAGAGCCGGCATTACAATAATGATGAAGCTTACCGGCAATCCAAACAGGCAAACCGTATGCTCACTTCAGCCTTTGCGAATAGATTTGATGGTAAAAATATTAAGGTGGTCTCTTGTCACCCTGGAGATGTGAATTCAAAGCTCAGCAATGATCTCGGATTTGGAGGTCATGAAAGTCCGGATCAGGGAGCCAGCACTCCGGTATGGTTATCCACACTACCCCATGATAAACTAGAATCAGGGAAATATTATGCCCACCGCAGGGTTGAACCTTGCCGATTCAGTCAGAACGAAAAAGAGGTTGAAGAGCTCTATGACATTTGTAATTCCTATACCTAAATTTGTTATACAAAACTGAAAATCTATGCCTTCTAAAAAGGGAATTTTTTTATATGGTAAGGATCGATTAACCCCTTTAAAGGCTTTGCAACTAAGCCAGGGATTATTAACTGGCGAATTATCAGAGGATGTCATTAAAAAAATTAATAAAAGCAATGATCATGTCGCCGCAATAGTCCAGGAAGAAAAAGTAGTCTATGGAATTAATACAGGGTTCGGATCCTTATGTCATACCATTATTTCAAAGGCAGACACACAAAAATTACAGGATAACCTGATTCGGAGCCATAGTGTCGGGGTGGGGGATCCGGTACCAGTTTCGATAACCAGGCTTATGCTAATACTGAAAATCCACGCTCTTTCATTGGGATATTCAGGTATCTCATTGAATGTGATCCGTAGAATGATATGGTTATTAGAAAAAAACTATATGCCTTATGTTCCTGCCAAGGGATCATTAGGCGCTTCCGGCGATCTGGCTCCACTCGCCCATTTGTTTTTACCCTTGATCGGCTTGGGTAAGGTTTTTTACAATGGGAAATATGTCGATACTCAAATTTTATATCAGAAAGAGAAATTAGATCCACTTTCACTTGGTGCAAAAGAAGGCCTGGCATTAATAAATGGGACTCAATTTATGGGGGCTTATACTGTGGAAATTTTGGACAGGTTCTTCATTTGTCTGGAAGCTGCTGATATTATCTCCGCCATGACCATCGAAGGACTGCTGGGGTCAGCCAAGCCTTTTGATGGAAAACTAAATGAACTCAGACCATTCAGGGGGAGTCAGCATGTGGCATACAGATTAAGGAATCTATTAAAAGATTCCGAAATGGTGGCTTCCCATGAACAGTGCGGGCGAGTTCAGGATCCTTATTCCATCCGTTGTATTCCCCAGGTGCATGGAGCTTCCCGGGATGCCTGGCTGCATTTGAAGGAACAGGCTGATATTGAGCTAAACTCTGTCACGGATAATCCGGTAATTTTTGATAAGGACACCACCATAAGCGGGGGTAATTTCCATGGGCAACCCCTTGCATTGCCGCTTGATTATTGTGGTATTGCAGCCAGCGAACTTGGGAATATATCCGACAGACGCACTTTCCTATTACTGAAAGGTGGTGAAGCCGGTTTGCCTCAGCTTTTGATGAAAAATACTGGAATCAATTCGGGATTTATGATGCCGCAATATACATCAGCAGCTCTCGTCAGTGAAAACAAATCCTTGTCCTTTCCAGCAAGTGTTGACAGCATTCCAACTTCTCTGGGTCAGGAAGACCATGTCAGCATGGGATCGATCAGTGCCAGAAAAACTTACCAGATCATCCTTAACCTGGAATATATTCTTGCAGTTGAATTATTATGCGCTGCTCAGGCATTTGATTATCGAAAGCCAATGAAATCCAGCAAAATTCTTGATGCTTGCCATAATCTGGTGAGAACCGAAATAGATCATGCTGAAGAGGACAGGATTTTTGCCGATGATATAAAAGTGGCATACGATATTATTACCTCAAAACGATTAATTGAGCTAACATACGAAGTCGCACAACAGGAAAAAATAAACTTGAAAGGACCTTATTATGACTTACTCGGAATTCATTAAAAAATATGCCAATCACCCGCATTATAAAGCTCCCAGAGGAAATGTGCTGAATGCAAAATCCTGGCAGACCGAAGCACCACTTAGGATGTTGCTTAATAATCTGGATGAGGAAGTGGCTGAGGATCCCGAGCATCTTATAGTTTATGGAGGGACAGGTCAGGCCGCCAGGGACAAAGCATCAGTTCTCAAAATAATCGAGATATTGCTGGAACTGGAAGAAGATCAAAGCTTACTTGTACAGTCCGGCAAGCCTGTAGGGATAATTCCAACACATGTGAAGGCTCCAAGGGTTTTGATTGCCAACAGCAACCTGGTTCCTGAATGGGCTAACTGGGACCATTTCAATTTGTTGAAAGATAAGGGCTTGATAATGTATGGGCAAATGACGGCAGGCAGTTGGATATATATCGGTTCACAGGGAATCCTGCAGGGAACGTATGAAACATTTGCAGCTTGTGGGGAGAAATATTTCAATGGTGATCTTAAACATAAATTACTGGTTTCCGGAGGCTTGGGAGGCATGGGAGGAGCTCAACCCCTGGCCGCCACCATTGCAGGAGCAACCTTTTTGGGAGCTGATGTAAATCCAGCAAGGATTGAGAAAAGACTTCAAATCCGGTATATTGACAAAATGACCTATGCCTATGAAGAAGCCAGGGATTGGGCAATGGAAGCTAAGGATAAGGGAATTCCAATTTCAATCGGACTGGTTTCAGATATTGGGGATCTTCTGGAAAAATTATTGAAAGACGGCATAATCCCCGACATACTTACTGATCAAACTTCAGCACATGATCCAATAAATGGATACATACCCAATGGTTATTCATTAGAGCAAGCTGAGGCGCTGAGAAAAAAGAATCCGGTACTTTATAAGGAGAAATCATTGAAAAGTATGGCCAGACATGTTGGATACATGCTTAAAATGCAAACTCAGGGAAGCATTACGTTTGATTATGGTAATAACCTGAGAGAATTTGCAAAGCAAGGAGGAGAACCTAATGCTTTCGATTTTAAGGGTTTTGTTCCTGAGTTTATAAGACCTCAGTTCTGTGAAGGTAAAGGCCCTTTTCGATGGGCTGCTTTATCAGGAGAACCTGATGATATCTATGAAACGGACAGGGCCCTCATCATTAATTTTCCGGATAATAAGAAAATGATCAACTGGATACAGCAAGCACAGGAGAAAGTTGCTTTCCAGGGTCTGCCTAGCAGGATTTGCTGGCTTGGAATGGGCGAAAGGGAAAAAGCAGGATTGATCTTCAACCAACTTGTGAAAGATGGAAAGTTAAAAGCACCTATTGTAATTGGCCGGGACCATCTGGACTGCGGGTCTGTTGCTTCCCCCTACAGGGAAACTGAAGGTATGATAGACGGAAGTGATGCCATATCAGACTGGCCCCTATTGAATCTATTGACCAATACGAGCAGTGGAGCTACCTGGGTATCATTCCATCATGGTGGAGGTGTTGGAATGGGATATTCTCAGCATGCCGGGATGGTATTGCTTATTGATGGATCTGAAAACGCGGAGGAAAACATTAAAAGGGTATTAAGGAATGATCCGGCCCTTGGTGTGATCCGGCATGCTGATGCCGGATATGATAGAGCAGAGGAAGTAGCACAGAACTTCTCACTAAAAATATAATATGAAAAAACTGATCGGTCCTTTCAGGCAGATAATTACCATGGACCATCTAAAACGAAAAGGTCCAATAACCGATTCTATGATGCATATTATAGAAAACGGTGGAGTAATTGTTGAGAATGGTTCGATCGGGGAAGTGGGAGATTTTGAGAAACTACACAAAGAATATACGCTACCGGTGGAAGAAATTTCAGTACCTTCCGTGTTGACTCCTGGTTTTATAGATGCCCATACCCATATATGTTATGCAGGTTCAAGGGCAAATGATTATGCTCAGAAAATTCAGGGGATAACATACCAGCAAATTCTGGCCAAAGGAGGAGGAATTTATAGTACTGTAATGAAAACAAGGTTGTCGGATTTTGAAACCCTAAAAATGGAAACTTTCAAACGGATTGAAAGACATTTCGATGCCGGCATAACTACTATTGAAATTAAAAGTGGATACGGATTATCCCTGGCAGATGAGATAAAAATGCTGGATGTTATTAACTCCATTAATGGGACATCAGCACCTGACCTCATACCTACTTGCCTGGCAGCTCATGTTAGGCCTAAGGAATTTAAAGATAATAAGACATATCTTGACTTTATTATATCCGAAATTTTGCCTAAAGTCAGGGAAAAACACCTGTCAAGAAGGGTGGATATATTTATTGAGGAAAATGCTTTTCTGCCCCGGGAGTCTCAAAAGTACTTAGAAAAAGCCCAAATCCTGGGGTTTGAGGTCACCGTGCATGCAGATCAGTTTTCCAGAGGAGGGGCCATGGTGGCAGCTGCAGTCGGTGCGATAAGTGCTGATCACCTGGAAAGCAGTCAGGATGAGGATATCCGGGCTTTGGTGGTTAATAATGTCACAGCAGTAGTGCTACCGGGAGCCAGCCTGGGATTGGCAATGGATTTTGCCCCGGCAAGGAAGATACTTGATGCAGGGGCATGTCTTGCAATTGCTTCAGACTGGAATCCTGGTTCCGCACCTATGGGAGATCTTTTAATGCAAGCTGCATTATTGTCAAATTTCGAAAAATTAACTTTTGCAGAAACCTTTGCAGGAATTACCTTCCGGGCAGCATCAGCCCTGGGTATGGATGACAGGGGGATACTGAGCCAGGACAAATTAGCTGACATGATATCATTCCCGACAGATGATCACAGGGATATACTTTACAATCAGGGCATGCTTAAACCTGATATGATTTGGAAAAACGGAAATTTATTCACTAAAAAATCTCAATAGCCATCATGAAAAGACAATTAATCGAATGTGTTCCAAATTTCAGCGAAGGGAGAGATAAAAATAAAATTAAACAGATAACGGATTCTATAGCCAAAATAAAGGGCGTGAAGCTACTTAATGTAGATCCCGGGAAGGCCACCAACCGGACTGTTGTCACATTTATCGGGGATCCTGAGTCGGTAATTGAAGCAGCATTCAGGGGCATAAAAAAAGCAGGGGAGATCATTGATATGCGTTTGCATCATGGTGAACACCCTCGTATGGGCGCAACTGATGTATGTCCCCTGGTTCCAATTTCCAATATAAGTATGGAAGAGGTTGTTGAATACGCTCATGCTTTAGGTTACAGGGTAGGGGCAGAATTGGGTATCCCTGGATACTATTACGAATATGCAGCCAAAAAACCCGAGAGACGCAATTTGGCCTACTGCCGTTCCGGTGAATACGAAGGATTAAAAAAGAAGTTGAATGAACCGGAATGGGAACCGGATTTCGGAGCTGCACAATTCAATGCAAAAACCGGGGCAACAGCCATAGGAGCACGGGATTTCCTGATTGCCTACAATATTAATTTAAACACTACCTCTACCCGGCGTGCTAATGCCATCGCTTTTGATATTCGTGAAAAGGGCCGGATTAAAAGAACAGGTGATCCGCTTACCGGGGAGATTGTAAAGAATAAAAAGGGTGATCCGGTATATATACCAGGTTCATTGAAACATGTAAAAGGGATTGGGTGGTATATCGAAGAGTACGGGATAGCACAATTGTCATTGAACCTCACAAATATCAATGAAACACCCATACATATTGCATTCGATGAGGCATGCAAATATGCCGAGAAGCGTGGAATAAGAGTAACAGGATCCGAACTTATTGGTCTTGTACCCCTGGATGCCATGCTGGATGCAGGCAAATATTTCCTAAAAAAGCAAAAAAGGTCATTAGGCATACCTGAACATGAAATAATTAGAATAGCCATTAAATCATTAGGTCTAGATGATCTTGCCCCATTCATTCCAGAAGAAAGAATTATTGAATATATGCTCGATGGAAAGGATCGAAAGGATCTTGTATCAAAAAGCCTGACAGATTTTTCTGAACTGACGGCGTCAGAATCACCCGCCCCGGGAGGAGGAAGTATATCCGCCTATGTGGGTGCTTTGGGTACTGCTTTAGGTACAATGGTTGCTAATATCTCAGCACATAAACGAGGTTGGGATCATAAATGGGAAGAATATTCCAAACAAGCAGAGAAAGGACAGGAATTAATCAATAAATTACTATCCCTTGTAGATGAAGACACAATAGCTTTTGATGCCATTATACAGGCTATGAGGTTACCGAAATCCACCGACCAGGATCAGGAAAATAGAAAGATAGCTATTGAAAAAGCCACAAAGAATGCCATCGAGGTGCCATACAAAATTTTGAAATTGGCGTACAGTTCAATGAATTTATTGAAACAGATGGCCAATAAAGGTTTGAGTAGTTCCATTTCAGATGTGGGCGTAGGTGCAGCCTGCGCAAGGACTGCCGTTCTGGGTGCATATTTAAATGTAAAGATCAATTGTAAAGACCTGGATGATAAAAAGTATACTGATAAGATCTTAACAGATAGTAAAAAGGTGAAGGACCAGGCTCTCAAGAAAGAAGCACAAATCCTTAAAATTGTAAAAACAAAAATAGAAGGGAAATAATCAGATTATTGCGGATTTAAACTAACAAATTCAATAAATAGCATATATTGAGAAATAAACTTTGAATTATGTAAATTCAAAGTTTTAATTAGCAGGATATATATTTTTAATGATTGACATAAATAAATTTGATGACATACGCCCTTATGAAGATCATGAGGTAGGAGCCCTGGTAGAGAAAGTATTAAGCCTGAACTTTTACAATACCCTGATAAGGCGGTTTTTTCCAGGAAAGGACCCGGATATGCTAAAAATGGCCTTCCTTCGTATAAACAACATATTTGATTTTCAGGTAAAAGTTATTTATCCCATTTTAAGGAAGCTTATAAATGACACTTCCACAAGTTTAACTTATTCTGGTTTTGACAGACTAAAAAAGGGAATCCCAAATCTTTTTATTTCTAATCATCATGATATTATTCTGGATCCATCTGTATTGAATATGTTATTATATGAGAATGGATTTAATACAACTAAAGTTGCCATAGGCGACAATTTATTACGTAAGGAATGGATCCGGGACCTTGCCAGATTGAATAAGAGTTTTATTGTACACAGGTCTCCTTCCGGAAAAGACGCATATTATTATTCCCAACGTCTTTCAAATTATATCAAAAAAACAATTATTGATGATAAAGAATCTGTCTGGATCGCTCAACGGGAAGGACGTGCAAAAGATGGCAATGATATTACTCAGGTCAGTCTTCTGAAAATGCTGGCATATGGCGGGGAGGAATCCAGGTTCGAATATCTGAAATCTTTGAATTTTTTACCCACGGCCATTTCATATGAGTTTGATCCATGTGATATTTTGAAGGTCAGGGAAAGCATTGCAAAGGAAAAGAATCTTCATTATGAGAAAAATGAAAAAGAGGATGAGATCAGCATGGTTACTGGCTTGACAGGGTTTAAGGGAAGGATTCATATTAACATTGGAAATGTTATTCAAGATGAATTTGATCAAATTCTCCACCATGAAACGCCAAAGGAACAATTCTCTGCACTGGCGGCCATCATTGATGAGCAGATACAAAGTTATATTAAATTATGGCCCACCAATTATATAGCCTATGATTTATTAATGGGTATGGATTCATTTAAAGAGGAATATACTGAAGAGGAAAAACAAAAATACATTCAGTATGTTGAGTCCAGGTTGGAACAAAACAAAATGTATGATCCTGAAGGCAGGACCCGTCTTTTATCCATATATGCGAATCCTGTAAAAAACAAGATACGTTTTACCAACTTCTAGATCTATGTAAAGCTTCAGACAAACATGGCCTATTGCAAGATCTGCATAAAAATTCAATAAATTTGCCAATAGTACAAAAAATACCCCAATTTGGGTGTGTTTTTTCAAATTGTCGCAATTATTTTTTAAATTAAGTGTACAAAATGGAACACAATTCTGTGCTTTTTCCGTACACATCTGAAATTTAATTGGGCCGTCGGATCGTTCAATTTATTGTCCTTCAATTACTTATTGATTCTGGCATATCATTGGCCATATATAAACAGGAAAAAATAAAGTGTTAACCCTAAAAAGATTATGATATGAAGTATTTGATGGGATTTTTCGTGTTCTTATTATTTAGTAGTATTAGTTTAGATGTACATTCTTCAGATGGAAAGAATAACAAAATCATGAATAAATACCGGGATATTGTCCAGGAATCTGCTCCAGATGATTGGTATACCCTGGCTTCCAGTGCTGCAATATGTCTGAAAAAAGGTATTGTGAATAGGGAAGTTGCCGAATGGATTGACCGTTCTCTGAAAATAAAGAAGACTGCATACAATCTGGAAATCAAAGGTGACTATTATATGAAAAACAGGTTTCCGAAAAAGGCTGGTGAATTTTATCTGGAGGCCATAAGGATTGGACTCGAGGAAGACAGCAATTTTGATGTATCGGGGTTACAGGAAAAAATTGCCGGGATCATCGAACTGACAACATGAATACCAACATGTTAGCATTGATAAGGCCATATATAAATGGCCTTTTTTATGTAAATGACTTTATGATCGATTCATGTTGAGGGAAGGCTTTCAGTAAATAATTCCTGTCCGCCAACTGAAAATCTGAAAAATCGAATCCAGGGGCTACGGTACAACCCACAAGACTATATCCATCGGGATCCAATGGTCTGGCAGAAAACCAGCAGTTTCGGGGAACTGTATATTGATACTGTTCCCCGTTGGATATATCATTTCCCAGTTCAGGGGTGATCAAATTTCCTGCAGAATCGATAATGAACAGCTTTATTGTTGATCCCTCGTAAAAATGCCATATCTCATCCGATAATAATTTATGAAAAGCAGAGCACTGATTACCTTTGAGCAGAAAGTAAATCGATGTACCTATATTTCTCGACCGTCCATTATATCTCTTCGGCAGACTTCTAATCGCCTCATCACTACGGTAGGTTTCTTTGAAATATCCGCCTTCCGGGTGTGGCTTTAATTCCAATTGTTTTATCAGATCATCAGCCTTATGCATGAGTGTTGATTAAGAATTCAGATATTCATTCAGACCCTCTTTGATGTGATTAAATATCAATCCCAAGAGTTCTTCATCTTCCTCGAGCAAGGTCACCCTGAATCCCAGTAGATCAGAGGAGAAGGAAGAAATAGGCACCACACAAACTCCTGTTGCTCCCAGTAAGTAATACACAAATCGCTGATCGAAGTTAAGGACTTCCTCCTCTACCCATGATTCAACCAACTTTCGGATGGCCGGGTTTTCGATCTTCATGGATTGTTTGTAATTCAGGATTCCATCTTCAAATATTATAGTATTATAAAATGCACCAAAAGTCTCATTAAATTTAATGCCCTTAACAGTAGATAAAATATCTGTGATCATTTTACTTCGCCGTCCGATTTTTTCACTTTGAGATCTCAAATAATCAGGATACCTTTTATCCTGCATGATAAGCGGAATGGCAAGCTGAGGTAATTTGGTTGAACTGACCTCAATCATTTTGGCATTTTCCAGTGTTTCACACAGCCGGTCAAATTCCGGTTTGGATTTCCTGTTATAAAACTCCATCCAGCCACACCTTCCGCCGGGCCAGGGCATTTCCTTGGAGATACCCTTTAGTGAAATTCCGGGGACATCATCAATATATTCGGCAAGGGTGTGGTTGACCGCCCCATTGTAGGTAACATTCATGTAGATCTCATCACAGATTAGAAAAAGATTAAATTCTTTTGCGATAGCTACAAATTGATCCAGTATAGATTTTGGATATACCATGCCGGTGGGGTTATCCGGGTTGATGATCAATATGCCTACGATGTTAGGATTGTACTTCACCTTTAACCTGAGATCTTCCATGTCAGGGTACCAGTTGTCATCGGGATTCAGGTTATAGGTTAGCGGATGGGTATTAGCATGAGCAGCTTCAGCGGAGGAGTGGGTGGAGTACGCAGGAGAGGGTCCGATGATCCTGGATGATGGGATAAGGTATTGATAGAGTTTGGCAATGGCATCACCCAGACCATTAAAGAAAAGAATATCCTCAGGCGTGATTTGTGCACCTTTCTTGCTGTTATTCAATTCGGCGAGGAATTGCCTTGTTTCTAAGACACCTTTTGAATCACTGTAGCTATAGGTATCATCCTTTTCCACAAGAGAAATAATAATATCTTTGATCCAGGCAGGCAATCCTGTATTTTTCTGTATAGGATCACCGATGTTCTCCCAGAATATTTTTTGGCCGAACTTCTCGATCTGATGTGCCTTCTTGACGATTCCTCGAATTTCATAGATTAATTCACTTGCACCCTCGCGCAATAATGGTTGCCTCATAATATTTTTAAATACGTTATCAGAAACATCAAAATTATATAAGGTTATTAACAAAT
>CBDUBA010000071.1:0-23295 GCA_965365275.1 uncultured Cyclobacteriaceae bacterium
CCTTATCCGGGTAAAACACGAATTCCGAACCTAAAATACGGGCCAGAATAAGATTTGGTTGAATGCCTCCTACCAATAACTGATTGTCATTAACAAAATCTGCCTGCACCAGGTTGGCTTCCATATTATATATTGGGTAATCTGGAAATGTTTTCATGACAAAATCATTCATTTTTTTATCCTGGTTTTGCCGGTTAATTGGATCCATATAATATTTTGAATCAAATATAAATCCGCCTTCTTCATGTAGCCAACCTTTTGAAACACTTGCCTGAAAAGATATCACGATAAAGTAATTTTAAACGGGATAAAATATATCATAGGTATGTGATTATATCCCTAAGAATAAATATAAGGTTTATGCTTTAAGTTCATATATCTTATATGAAATCTTCAATTAATATAAATACCCTGTTTGATTTTTAGCTTTTTCAATAAAAGCCAACATATTTTCAAGTGGCACATCACCTTCCACATCATGTGAAGGGGCAAAAATATAAGCTCCTTTTTTGCCCAGGTCCAGTAACCGGTCACATTCTTTTTGAACCTCCTCAACCGTACCAAAGGGCAGGATCATTTGAGTAGACAAACCGCCATGAAATGTCAGACGTCCCCTGTATTCAGGAAGCAACTGATAAATATCCATCACTTCGGGTTGAAATGGATTGAAGTTATCCAATCCAATATCTACCAGCGAATCAAAAAGTTCGTCCACATCTCCACAGGAATGCAGAAATACATACTTGCCTGCATCTTTCACCACTTTAAAGATCTTCATCAAATAAGGCCGAATGAATTCATGCCAGAATTCCGGTCCCATGATCAACCCATTCTGCTGTCCCCAATCATCCCCTAGTTTAACGGCATCGATATCAAAAGTTAATGCATGCTTTATTTGTGTGATGTTATAATCTGTTATTGCGACCATCAGATCGTGAACAAAGCCCGGATTCCTTACAAAATCCATCAAAAGGGCTTCCATACCCCGTAATGTCCAGGCCCTTTCATATAAGGAAAAACCGATCTGGAAAACACGGAAACAATCAGGATATTTATTGATGAGATCAGGAATATCATTAAAATACCTGTCATCCAACGGGTCCGGAAAATTATATCCTTCGATAGTAGGTTCCGGAATTACCTGCCCCTCAACATTACCAATGTCCTTATCAATGGTTCTGTCCCATATTACGCCAAATACATCTTTATATCTGTCATTCCCCATATATTCAAAGTATCCAATTTCATCTCCCAGTATAAGATGATGATTATCCAATAGACCCATAAGATCATCTGACCCATAATAACCTATCAGTTTCTCTTTGGCTTCAACAGTAAAACCAAAATGCCACGGAACATAAGGTGGTTCTTTATGATCCAGAACATGCCTAATTACTTCCCGTTTAGTCATTCTCATTATATCGGTCAAAGTTTTCCTATGATCATCTTTTAATCATTACATTAATTCAATAATATAATTAATAGTTATACAAATCCGGACGCAGGCCAGCAAACCATGGATTCTGTTCCCGGATTTCAGGGACCTCCCCGGGATCCACATCTGCGATCACAATGCCTTCCTTATTCCATATTTCATCAATTAATTCACCTCGCGCCCCGGTAATATTACTTCCACCCGGACAGTAATAACCCGTTTCATTTAATCCACAGCAGCAGGCTGTTGGAATGATCATAGAATTTCTGTATGCCAGGTCTTTTACTTCATCATGTCCCCGGCTACCCCTGTTATTGATCCAGAATAGCATTGTGCATCCCAGATTTGCATAGGAACGCGTCATTTCCGGAAAATCCCCATCATAACAAATCATTATACCACTTTTATAACCCTTAACCTCAAATGTAACCAGCTTATTCCCAGGCTTATAATATGTAGGTTCATGGCGCAAGCCTTCAGCATTCCACCAGAGGTGTGTTTTTCGATAATTATGGATCACACCGTCAGAAGAAACAACCGGAGCCGATATAAAGTAGTCGTTTTTATCCTTTTCAGTCAATCCGAATATTACATGGGCATCCGTTCCCTGCAACAATTCCTGAAATGCCTTACTTGTTGTACCATTTACTGGTTCGGCCAATTCACGAACATTATTTACATATCCAACTAGGAGTTCTTCGTGGAACAGAATTACATCTGCATTTTTATTTAATGCCTCTTCAGCGGCTTTTAAGGCTTTTTTACGATTGGTTTTTACTTGTCCCGGATTTCCATCCTGTTGTACTACCGCGATCCGGACTTTTCCCATGTTTGCTGCTGAATATTTCAGCCTCTCTGACCGGGAGTTGCCGTAAAGGGAGGAATTCCCTGTAGCGCCCAGCGTGAATGATGTCAGGGCAGTATTTTTTATAAAAGACCTTCTTTTCATCAGTTTGTACTATTTTATTCAAAAATCCGGGCGTCAGCAGACAAATAACCTTTTTTTCGGAAGATCAACTATCGACTATTTGATGCCTGATGAATCAGTTTCCCAAGTTCCAGCCTCATTTGATCCCAATGCTCAGGATTGAAGTCCCACACATCCAGATTTCCTATCGAATTCTGACCAAAGGGTTGTTTCACCAGCCTATTTACCATTTCATCGGCACGGATCTCATTGCCATCAAGTTCGGATAAAAGACGCAGATACTCATATTCCTGAACACCATTTCTTAACATTTTCAGTCTTATGGAAGGGCAATCTTCATATACATTCGGAACCACGCCCCCACTGTATATCAACATTCCATTACCGCTTAACTTTTTAAAATTATGACCTGCGTCGGAATCTGCCCCAACCCGGTAAATATCTTTCCACGTCTCGGGATCATACCAAGCATGTACCCAGCCAGCTCCCACACCCCAGCTGATCCATGAATAGGTATTGTATTTCCATACACTCCAGCTTATGGCCCGGTCATTTACGAGAGGTAAATCAATAAAAGTCAGACTTCCCACCCAGCTGTTTACCTTGGCTTCATACAGCATAGGACCATACAACCAGTCATCTATTCCCATTTCCTGGTATTTTTTTACAGTATTATAATCATAATTGATGGTATGCGCCGCCCATGAACTGATAGAATTCTGAACAACACCCATCGCCTCCTCGCTGTAGCTTCCATCAATCCTGAAACTAACTTCCGGGTAATCTTCCTTGAAAATATCCCCGAAATAAACCATCCTGTCCCAGGCTTCGGGAAAGTAAGATTCATCCAATCCATTCAGATATACAAAAAGCTCTGTTTTTTCAGGATCTACCATGGTCTGCAGGTGTTCCCTTACCTCCTTAATTACCTTTCTGTAGAGCGAAATATTCTCCGGATTTCTCTCTACATCCGGTTTGCCAATATCAGGCCAGCCAGAGTCGCCATGCTTACCGAATACATCAAATGGCAGTATAAATGTTTCGATCGGCTCACCATAACCGGGACCATAATCATATCCATATTCTGCTGTAAATGCTTCCCCCGTAAAATATTTCTTCAAACGATTGTCAATTTTTTCCCACCCGATCTGTACCTCGCCGGTTTCCTTTATCTCTAATTCAGGCTCATACCGTGGATCCATCAATCCGACCCGGTTGCGCTTAAACAGCTGATAAATCTCCAGTTCGCGATGCTCATCCTTTCTGCTCAGAAAACCTTCATGCTGCAAACTGGCTTTTAACAGATTTTCATTGGGAATGGCAAAATCCCAGACGTTCAGTTCAACTGGAATCTCTTTTACCTCTGTCCCTATAGCAACTTTTATTTTACTTTTATACAGACCCGGTTCAGCATCTTCCATTTCGAAAGGCACATATTGATCCACCCATACGATCAGAGATTTCTGGCCATCGATCCGGTTGTTAAAGTCAGGAATTTCAAGAGGATACGTCCATCGATGGCTAATCTTATTCGAATCCATCTGAATAAACTTAAATGGGATCAGGGCATCGGGATACCATCCCGTTCCAAGTGAAGCCTTTGGATAGCCCGTACTTGGAGTTTTTACTTCAACAGCCCATTCCAAAAATAGCTCAGGCCTGTTTTTAAATTCCCCCCTCTCACCCTTAAAGGGAGCCACTTCAACGGCAATGCCTCTTAGTGAGGAGGATGAATTATTGGTAAGGACAATTTGAAATGAGATGTATTCCCCCCTTGCACCAAAAAGAGAGACTTTTTCACCATCATATACCCAATTCCTATTCAGAATATTTTCTGCAAAACTTTTGTCAAGAGGTACTGCACTAAACCGGGATTCAATTGCCTGGTTGGTTACCGGATCCAACCTGAGGGATGCCGGAATAACGCTGATGTCCCAACCGGGTTTACCCGGATCTGTGTCTATGGAATTACAGGCTGCTAATAAAATGCCCAATACCAAAAAGCTTAAAAAGGTTCTCATAATATTAAAATCAGAATTTCAATTATTGATTATATAAAATTTAAATCTATTATTCATGGAGAACTCCACAAAGAATAGGATATAATATTCCTATAACTTGGGACAGCATTCTTATGGACTTATTCTGAGAGCTACCACGCCATGTGGCGGTACCAGATCGGAATACTCATTTGTATATTCTCCAATATTTTCCTTTTTCCACAAGTCCCTTACTACGGCCTTTAAATGTCCGGGATATCCGATTTCATTCCAATTGACAGAAATTTGCACGGCCGATTCGCTTCTATTGAACAGGACCACTGCCCTCGATCCGTCATTCAACTGTTTCACCCAGACTTCCTGATCGCCGTCATCTCTGACCTTACTACCCTGCTTACCAAGAGGATCCTGATTGACAGCGATCATTTCCTTATTGAGAAGAATTTCATGGATCTCAGGTGTCATTCCCCGTATATCATTGCCAAGCATCAGAGGGGCAGATAATATGCACCACAAGCTGAAATGGGCTTTGTTCTCATCAAGTGTGAGATCGCCATTCCCCACTTCCAGCATATCCGGATCATTCCAATGCCCTGGTCCCGCATAGGACTCCAGTCCCACCTGCTGATCGAGAATTTTTGTAAATCCCATAAAGTTTTCAATTACCTTTCCTTTACTTACTGCCTGCTGCCCGCAATCCCAGCAGGGTCTTATGTCATAGGTAGTCCGCCAGAGGTGACCTATGTCCCCCGCCCATTTCCAGGGCTCCTGTGATCCCCATTCACAAATACTGAATACCAATGGCCTTCCCGCCGTTTCCAGGGCATTTCTCATAAGGAGGTAACTGTCAGGTGCACTCATATTCCCGGTATGGCACCAGTCATATTTTAGATAGTCTATACCCCACGAAGCATACTGCCTGGCATCCTGGTATTCATGTCCCAGGCTGCCTGGGAAATTTCCACAAGTCATGGTTCCCGCATCAGAGTAAATGCCAATCTTCAGCCCTTTGGAATGGATATAATCTGCCAGGGGTTTTATTCCAGATGGAAATTTATCCGGATTAACAACAATGTTGCCTTCTTCATCTCTTGATATTTGCCATCCATCGTCTATAACGATGAATTCATAGCCAGCATCTTTGAAGCCTTTTTCGACAAATACATCCGCAATTTCCCGAACTAAATCCTCATTAATTTCAAGGCGAAAGGTATTCCAGCTATTCCAGCCCATTGGCGGGGTCCGGGCCAGATCATCCCAGCCTTCCTGACCCTTTACCATAAAACTAATAATCAAGGAAAATAAAATCCCATAATATATCTTTTTCATCTGTCTTAAAATTGTTTAGAAAAAAATCTAATCTTCGCATTGTTTATTCAATATTCGAAAGATTAAAAAAAAATTAGGGTTTCCCATTTAAATCGTTTAGCAGGTTCCCCATCTCAATCCGGTAATGCAATAGAGCTTCAGGATCTTTATCGTACTCTACCGGTCCTTTTACCAGAGAATCCGGGAGTTCCAATAATTTAATGGCCTTCTTAATTGACTTCCTGTTCTTGTTTTCGCTATTGCTGACAAATTTTTCCAGCAATTTTAAATACTCGAAATCTTCAATCCCATCACGTATGTTTTCCAGCCTCAGACAGGGGACAGGCCCTTCCATATATTTCCTGGAATGATCATTTGGATTCCTGTTGGGCGGATAGAGAAAGCGGCCATCGCCATTACCCCACCCATTCTGTTTACCATAGGGTAAACCATAACCCACTGTATAGGCCATCGGATCCTCCCAGGGATTTTGCAGATAATTTTCCGGTGAGGCCGTCCTGGAGTTCCAGTAATTTGCAGACCAGACCAGGATTCCTTTCATCTTATACTTATAGGACAGCCATAACCACATCCGCATGTTTATGGCATCATGATCAATAAACAGGCTTAAATAAGGGGCCTTAGGACAACAGCACACATATGACCAGAATTCCCTCCCTTGAGCAACTAAATCTTTGATGATTAACGGATCAAGCTGACCAATCACCGTACAACTGATCTCACTGACATCCATGATATCAGGTCCCGGTTGGTGTTCCGTGATAAACCGGGTTATCTTAGGAGCGGAGCGATGGATGATTTCCATCCCCTCACGGACAAAGGAATAATTCTCTGTATTCGGTTCATCAAACCAATACACATAGTCCTTACCCAGCCAGCCTTTTTCTTCGAGATGGTCCTGAACAATGCTTAGATACTCTTTCATTAAATAATCGTATTCTTCAGTTCCCTGAGCAAAACCATTGAAAACACCTCTTCTCTGCTGATAAAAATTCCCGGAGGGTAATCCCTGCAGTGGTAAATGATAGGCATTAAATCCCAGTTCATCCAGGTATTTTTGTCCCGCTTTGTCAAATTGAGTAAAATCCACACTAATATCAAGGTCTTCAGGATTCACCTCAAAATCACCCTGCAAAACCAGGTTTTCCCCATCTCCCGGGCTGAAGAAAGAGACGTCATCAAACCAGGCAAACCCAGTCTGTCTGCCGGTTATATCACGAAATACGGGGAACAAATGGATGGATACATATTTGACCTCTTCCCGGAATTTCCGGACGTTCAATGTATCCTGTCCCCATGTATCCTGGCCAGTGAATTCATCAAGTCTGTTCTCGAATGGCATAAGCTGCTTTTCTGCATCATAGCATTTCAACAGCACACAATACTTCTGATCCGGAATTTTCATTTTGACATACCAGGTCAGCAGG
The DNA here is from genome assembly GCA_965365275.1 of uncultured Cyclobacteriaceae bacterium. Lineage (GTDB taxonomy): Bacteria > Bacteroidota > Bacteroidia > Cytophagales > Cyclobacteriaceae > JAGTVG01. Next base: position 7,120 of record CBDUBA010000071.1, read on the forward strand.
TAAGATTTTGTATAATCAACAGATATCAGCGAATTGGTATATGCTTCAGTACCAGATTCAACATCGTTATCTATGACCTTCAGGGATTTTCTTCCTGCGTTCGCTACCTCATCCGTTATCAATCCTCCCGTCCAGTTCAAGCCCTCAACAATTACCTTCATTGGATGAAGGGAAAAAGGATTGGTAGGTCCGATCCTGTATTCACTTAACAAAGTATAATATTTATCTGTCACCTCCTGAAGCTCCACGTCCGTATCAAGATTGTGGTATTGTCTTATCCCTTCGGTTCCTATGCCAAAAGCAGATCGTATCGTCGGGTCTTCCGGTATTTGAAAATTCCATATATGGACCGACAGAGGCAGGTTTTTCTCCCAGCCATCTGCCTTTAGATTAATGGTGCCCTTGTAATCCCCGGCTACTGTTCCTGGCGGGACTTTTAATGTTATGTAGAATGGATGGTTTACACCTTTTTCAAGGTCAAGGGGCTCATTATAAAGCGGTAATGGGTCCGGGTACCAGCCCGGTTTTCCATAGTCGTCGGTGGGCCGTGTTACCTCAACATATTCAACCCGACGAACCGAAAATTGCTTCACCGGAATAAGTTGTCCGGATTTTGATCTCAATTCTTGTATCGAAATTCTAAAATTTCGAAGTGTCTGATGAGGAAATATAACCACTTGTGCGGATTCATATTCATTGGAGGCAGCAAACAGTTCGATATCCATTATTTTACCATCAGGGACAGGGTCCTGCTGCATTACCTTGTATACCCCTTCAGCCCACCATAGAGAACATTCATTTTCAGTTCCCAGGAAATATCCATAATCAGCAGATAATGTATGATTCCCCTGAAGCAGGAATACCATCATAAAGCCAGATAATACCAGATAAAAAAAATTGCTTTTCATGATATAAAGTTTATTTGAACCAGGACTCATTTATTTTTTACAATTATTTCTCCCATCGGATACCAACCCTCAATATTTACGCCCTCTATAGCAAGTTTAACTTCCGGGATATGTGTATTTTGTGAAACAATACCCAGTTCCAGGTTGTATTTCCCTTCCGGCATGTCCAGGGGCAGGAAGATATTGTCGTCATATATGACGTCGCCAGGTAACCATTGAAGGATATTTGCATCCGTAATAAAGACCTCTGTTCTTGAATTATTTGTCAATCGCAGGGCGAATTTGTAGTTTTTGTAAATCGGAGCGACTCCTTTATTTTCCCACCATGTAGTAAATGGGACCCGTTCCTGAGGATGAACAATTTCCGGATAGGTAAATTTTCTTAAGACAAAGCGATAACCCATTTTCTTCAACCATTCATCTACCAGTGGCTGCCATTCTTCAGGAACAGGAGAACTTTTCGCATTAAACGAAGAAACATGCCATTTCAAGGCCTGGTCAAATATATACTTCACGTTGTCTTCAGTATAGTTCTGCTTTTCTTTCCATCTCAAAAAAGTACCACAGATCTCCATAGTTACCGGCGCTTTTTTCCAGGCCTCACCCATCCCACTTCGTATTATGTGCTGTGGATATACATCTGTCATATGGTTCCAACCCCATTCCGGCCAGAAATCCATATCACCAAGGCAATCTATCCGCCATCCGAGGTTACGTATGTGGGGGCCTGTACCATTATTTGTACCATCCGGCCAGTAAGCCGCTATGGGTAGCCCCTTCACCAGTACGCCAGGATCCGGCGCATCTCCATTTAAGGGTTGAAAAATCAAATGAGTTTTTTTGAAATTATCCAGATAAGCATTGACCAGGGCGTGTCGTGTTACATCGCTAAGCAGATGCCCGCCATCCCCTTCCCCCCAATATCCGATAAAAGATACGTCAACTGATTCCAAGGCCGGATGTCCGTCGTACCGCTGTCCTATGGCCTTGATCATATTACCGAAATATTGTACATACCTGGGATCTTCCGGATCCACCCGCCAGTGTTTCCCTGAGCCAGCCTGCTTATCAGGGCCAACCATTTTTCTATACCAGTCTGGTACATCTTTATCATCACTGGCTTCGTAAGGGGAAATGCGTAGCATCAATGTTTGTCCCCGTTCAGTAGCGGTTCTAAGAGCCTTATCGATCAGGGGCCAGTTATAAACCCCCGGTTCGGATTCAATAAATCTCCAGTTGATGCGATGGTATGCAATGGTCGTTTTCGGATAATCACTATTGGTCAGATCACCATCAAATTCCTGGTACTCTATTGGATATCCTTCTGTCCATCCGGAGCCTTCATTCAGTTCATCACCGTTAAATCGCTGGAAGGTCATAAATCCAATACCCGGGTTGTAAAGCACGTCAGATATCTCAACAGGACGTACTTGAATTAATTTAGGTTCCTGAGATAATACTGGAATGTTAAGATAAAAGAACAGAACAAACAATAGGGAGAAGGGAGTAATTAAATTAAAATTCATATTATCTATTAAATGATCTCGTATAATCACATAAACCCGAACAGGGAAATTAAAAACCAGCATTCTTCATTTTTATTCAATATCAATTAAAAAGCCCAATTTACAGAGTTAAATAACACCATAGATCTCACGCCATCAAAAGCTTAAAAAATGATGCTCGGGACTACTCAAAGCACAAAAATAATCTACCTTAATATAGGATAAATATACGTTTTTGCCAAAGAAAGAACCATTTAGTTTGGCAGAAGATTTCATGGGGATCTTAAGTTATTACGTTACCTTCATTTAAATACAAAAACGCTTTCCATTGCCCAGCCTTTTTATGATTTTTCGGGCTTTAAATTATCAAAAAAACAGGTTTTGCTTTTATAATCCGCAATTCATCACCATCTTGAATTCAGGATTACTTTCTTAAAAAATTATTAATCCAATCTCAATCTACTAAATGAATTTTTTAAGATTACACGCCTTCATATTAGTGTTGATTTTTATTAGTCATGGATCTGCCTTATCGCAAAAACATAAGGCCTATCGCGTAAGGATTATTGATACCACACACTACAGTAAAATATTTGATGAAGTGCGAAATTACAGGATTTTCTTACCTCCGGAATATGATTCCCAACCGGAAAAGCGATATCCGGTCATATATTACTTTCATGGATATGCCGGCCGCTTCAATGGACCGGCAGAAGGCATACAGTCCCAAACCGCCGAATCCAGATATTATGATGAATTCAATGGTAATTTCAGTCGTTGTGGCCCCGATTCACTCGATAACTTCGCCGAATATGTACGAACACATGATGTAATCATTGCAAAATGGGATGGGTATGTCAAAACACAATATCCGCGGCCATATGATGTTGGTCCGGTAAAAGACAACCTTCAATTTGCATTGTATTTCCCTGAATTTGTCCAAACCATCGACAGGAACTTTCGCACCATTGCGTCCAGGGAGGGGCGGGCTGTTTCCGGATTAAGCATGGGGGGATTTATGTCTCTATTCATCGCCTCAAAATATCCCCATTTAATCAGCAGTGCATCTTTTTTCAATCCGGCTGTAGGTTTCGCCATCGGGCCCCGGAAGCTGCAGGTCTACACTCCTTTTGACGAAATGGGGAAATGCTACGTTGGATTGCCCATTCGCATGCATATTGGGATGAGAGATTTTCTCAGACAACACAACCTTGATGCATATAACAAGTTTAACCAGCTTGAGCTCTTTTTTGAGAGCTGGCATTATGGGATCAACTATTTCAATGGGTACCATTATGTGGTCAATGTTGAAGGCCAGTTTGATTTCCACATGAAGCATTTCAGGCTCCCGTCAGAGCAACCTCCCTTCTGGTACCATACGGATGTATACCCGGATTTCGAGATCTGGGGATATAGATTTAAAAGCGACCGGAAAGCTCCGGGATATACCGTGATCAATGAAGCCTGTAGACAGGGAATGAAGATCACAACAAAACGCTGGCTTCCTGATGGCATCTCAATTCCTGAAACAAATATCAAGGTGACAACAGAAGCAATATACAAGCCTGACACAGATTATCATATGGTTGGGTTAGGACTTGATGACCTAAAGGTATTTCAAAACAAACTTAGCAGTGATAATCAAGGGAAAGTGCACTTCGAAGTTTCCGGGGCCGGAACGGACGTCGGAATATTTAAGGATGGTGATCCCGGATTTATCTCAGTACCGGATTATCACCTGGGCACAAGCTTTCCAAGGGCCTGGGAGCAGATCACCCTTACTCCCATCCTGTTCAATAAAGGAGGCAAGGTTGTCGACCTGGTGGAAGCGAAACTTGTCAGTTTGAATCAGGACCTTGAGATAATAGAAGATCTCTCAGAAACGCGGTCCATTAATCCCGGTGAAATTTCAGATAAAATCAAGTTTAAAATCCGGGCCCGGGCAGGCGACCTTGACATGGGCAATCTCAAACTGGTGTTAAATTATAATAACCAGGAATATATTTTCTTACTGGATATCCCTTTTTACAGTTCAAAAAAGGAACTGAACTCTTTTGAGATAGCCGACGGAAGAATTTTCAAAATGGATACAGGAGAGGAGATCCGTTTTGGGAAGGGCAATGGGGACGGGATTGCGAATCCCGGGGAATTAATAAGTATTCTTACCCAATCCGACCTGAGACAGGATTGCTGGTATGGGATGAAACTATATTCTGATGATCAAAATATAGTCAAAACAAAAGAAAATCAAATATGGAGCTTACGGGATACCTACATTGGAAATATGCGGCCAACATCTGAGGTGTTCATTCATCCGGATTGTCCTGATGGACATACAATCAAGTTTCAGGGGAAGTATGATTTCCAGAAAAGGGGCAATCCCGCAGGAAATTTTCAGGCATCAATGTCATTTGTTCATGAGACGCAGCGGGTTAGTTTTAAGGTGCGGGTTAAACAATAAGGACATGTAATTGGGCAAAACAAGTTCTTCATGAATGCAGAAAACTTTCTCCAGCAGGAAATAATGTAGAACAATTTTATGAAAATAAAAACATAAAGATCATGAAAAGGGATAATAAAAGTAAATCAGATTTCCGGTACGATACCGGGGAGGCCATGGTCCCCTGGGCAGCTGTCGGAGAGAATATAATTCTTGAAGATATTTCTTCCATCATTGAATTCCTAATTCCACCAGGCAGTGACAGCACCACATATGACCTTCACTTCAAGGATCTGACCAAAGAACTTAAAAATCTGCTGGGATCAGGTCAACATGTTTCGAAATTGTCACTTGGCAGTAATGTTAAAAAACTGGAAGACGCGGTAAAAGATTTCCTTGACGTTAAGCATGCCTGTTTTATAACCAATGCAACAGCCGGTTTTGAGATTGGCTTTAAATTTTCCGGGCTGAAGCCGGGAGATGAAGTCATCGCCCCAGCCATCACTTTTCTATCTACTATTACCTATCCTCTCCAAATCGGAGCAAAAGTTGTTCTGGCTGATATCGAACCTGCCACTTTAAACATAGACCCTCAAGATATTGAAAGGAAAATAACCAACAAAACCAAAGCCATTATACCCGTTCACATTGGTGGTTATCCCTGTGATATGGAGGCCATAATGAAATTGGCAGAGGAATACGATCTTATGGTTGTAGAAGACGCGGCCCATGCCTTTGGAGGGTTTTATAAAGGCAAAGCAATTGGGACTATAGGAGATTTCGGATCGTATAGTTTTCATGAAGTTAAAAATATAAACTCATTGGGGGAAGGGGGTATTGTAGTAACAAACAGCGATTATGGAGTAGATTTTCCAAAGAGCAGGTTTGGGGGTTTCGATATTTCCAACCCGATCGATAAATGGCTTTATGATGTTGTTGCGATCCGTGGCAAAGGGGATCAGTATACCGTAGCCGGCAACCACTCTTCAACCGAGATACAGGCTGTTGTACTACTGAATCAGCTGAAGAGGCTTCCGGGCATCATTGATATGCGACGCAAAAATGCCGAATACCTGAATGAATGTTTCAAGGACGTTCCTGAAATAATCCCATGCCCAATAGATAATCACGAGATCCGGGCGACATACCATCTATATCTCCTGCAGTTGGATCATGATAAACTGAGGGGCGATATCCAGGATTTTAAAAAGAAAATGACAGAGAAAGGCATCGTACAAATTCCACATTTTGCACCGCTTTACAGGTTTTCCTATTTAAAACAATTGGGGTACGATACGGAGTCAATGCAAAAAAGCTGTCCGAATGCCGAAAAGGCATTCTTACATAGATTCACACACCTTCCCCTGTATCCGATAACCAATGAGCAATTGAATTATATGGCTAAAAATGTAATTGACTGTATTCATGAAATGAAGATGCAAACTTGAAAGGAATCGTATTTTTTTGTCAGTTTATAATCAGAAAATATTAGACACCTACTATTTATTTGAGTAATTTCAGACTTTTTCGAATTACAGGCTAAAGATCAAAATATGAATTTAAGCTATCTGGATATTAGTATCATTTCAGTTTACCTGATATTGGTCTTTTATACCGGAACCATTATGAAGAAGTATATTGGGGGGATCGGTGATTATCTGGTCGCTGACCGTTCCATGGGTTTTCAGCTGGGTCTTATCTCCCTGATGTGTTCGGAAATTGGCATGGTGACCTATGTGTATTATGCTGAAATGGGTTATAAAGCAGGCTTTGTAGCCCTGATGGTAGCTTTCCCCACATCATTGGCATTTTTTATCGTTGGCCGAACCGGATTTATCATTAAACCGCTGATGGAAATGAGGATCATGACCATCCCTGAATTCTTTTCAAGAAAATTCAATAATGGGATCCGGCTATATTTAGGGGTGCTCATGGCGGCTGGAGGAATATTGAATTTCGGTGTATTTCCAGGTGTTGAAGCAAATTTTATAAATATCGTTACGGGAATACCTCAGGAATATGTTCTAATCACCATGGTGGTCATGCTGACCATTGTTCTTCTTTATACCGTGATAGGTGGAATGGTTTCGGTGATCATTACTAATTATCTTCAATATGCTCTGCTCAGTATTGGTATGATCTTCATCACTGTATATGGAATAGTTAAGATCGGCTGGGATAATATAGTAAATACTGTCATTACAAATTTTGGTGAAAAAGGTGTGAATCCTTTTTTTCCGTCTTTAATTGAAGGAGAATTCGGGATTGGGTTTATCATCTGGCAAGTTCTCTTATGGACGGCTATAATTGTTAGCTGGCAGGCCATCTCCATGCGCCTGTTCTCTTCCAAGGATGCCCGGACCGGCAAAAAGATCTATGCCTGGTCAAGTTTAATGTTCCTGTCAAGAGCCATTCTTCCGGTATTCTGGGGCATTATGGCCCTGGCTTACCTTGGATCAGCTGCAGAGTCGCTTGAGGCCTTACCAATTTTCATTGTTAAACTAATACCGAAAGGTGTTCTGGGATTGCTTCTCGCCGCACTTTTGGCGGCCTCCATGTCAACGTATTCCAGTTATCTGCTTTCCTGGAGTTCCGTGGTGTCGCAAGACCTCATAGGAGCCGGGATAAAAATGCTGACAGGCAGAGAATTAAGTTCTGAAAAACAGTTGCTTCTCAGCCGGATAACCATCGCTGCTGTGATGATCTTCATCATCTGGTGGTCCCTGTTCCATACGATAGAAGGATACCTGTATTTTTATCTTAATATGACGGGCATGCTATTTATTCCCGGCACCCTGGTCTGTCTTACTTTTGGCATCTACTGGCATAAAACGAGGTCAACGGGGGCTTTCCTGGCCATAACATTGGGGGCCATTCCTCCCCTTGCCTACCTGATATTACCGGAAGACATCAAAACGGCCTATGCATCAGAAATGGGATGGGGGGGCTTTCTGCTTTCCTTAATTGGGATGTTAGTCGGGAATTTTCTCCATGGACTACTAGGTTTTAACAAGAAAAAGAAAAACAAATGAAAGCTTACACAATTTTCTGGACGATAGTCATCTTTTTTTCATTGATATCGTTTATTTACATGTCCTTTATAATGCTGGTTAAAGGAATTCCGGAGCTTAAAGACATGTTCAGGCAACTGCGTAAAACGGATGCGGATCCTCCTGCTGAAGTTCAAACGGAAAAATAATGATCAGATAGAATTTCAGCCAGTGGATCGGCTTCGGATGAACAAAAACCCAGCGGATTATGTCTTCGCCATCCTTCGGCGTATTTAAATTTACCGGACATGACCCCCACCTCTTCAGCCAGGTATTTCATTGTATTCAGGTATGCATTGAACCCCTGGCTTACATCCAGCCAGTTTTTCTGACTCTTGTGCTCGGCCAGCATCCGTGTTTTATCTTCCATTACGGAGGTAACATCTATATAAAGATCAGGATAAATCAATTTGTTCAAATAACTTTTGTTCCCATGAGGCTGGGCATGATAAACCGTGACATTATTCGAAACGGGAGATACCGGTGGATCCACTTTGTAGTTTTGCATGCCTCGTATAAATGCTGCGGATACGGCCAGACGACATGCATTCATGTGGTCTTCCATATAATCATCCGGGGAAGGAACCAGTAATATATCCGGAGCAACCTTTCTAAAGACTGAAGCCAGTTTAACCAGGATATCCCTGTTGTAGTAAATCTCAAGATCAGGCGTCAGGGGAGCATGAAAAGTCGCATCAAGGCATTTCGCTGCATTTTTAGCTTCTTCTGTACGGATCTTTACAATGGTCTCTTCAACATATTCTGCGGTTCCACAGGACCCATTGGCAATATTCATATAATGGATTTCACATCCTGCTTTATTAAGCAGAAATAAAGTTCCACTCATTCCAAATTCTATATCATCAGGGTGGGCAGCAATTGCCATTATTTTATAATTCATAAGATCTAAATAATATCTAATTCATTCTATTCCGGAACAATAAACACACTGTAAACAGGTATTCCCACACGTATCAAGCCTTTGCCTGAATCAGGAACTAAAATCGAAGGATAAATACGCCTTCTATGTCTTTCCCCTTACGATGTGCCGATGATTTCCGTATGTGTCCAATTTATTATAAAAATAGCGTAAAAACCATGATTTTTATGATTAGAATACACAAACAATTGTTATTTTTAATAGTAAGAAAATTGTTTTATTGAAATACCCGGGAATTCATTTTTAATTCGATTCTAGCTCATGATGAAAGATATTCCTGAAGTTATTCCTGAAAAGAACCTTATCATTCTTTCCCCGCATTATGATGATGTACCCCTTACATTTGGCGGATATCTCGATGCCTTGGCATCCAACAATCTGGTCAATGATAAAAAAATACGGATCATAAATATTTTCAGTCGTTCGAATTACCAGGCGCGTGACAATATAGGGAATACAGACCTGTCAAATGATAGAATAAAGTATGCCACTGGTATAAGATTAATTGAAGATCTGGACTGCCTGGATGAACTAATTGGAAAAGGGAATTATTCCTATGAGATCCTGGCGGAACTGGAATGTGCTACCCGGCAAAAAACCTGGAAACCAGGAGAGGCATTTGAATTTCCTCAAGGGACCAAAGACGATTTTGATGCAGAAGACTGGAAGATATATGATCGAATCAGGAAATATGCAAGAGACTGGTTAAAAGAGAGGAGTAGTGCTATCTTGCTTCCTATTGGCATAAAGGAGCACATTGACCATATCATTCTTCGGGAGGCACTTGTTGAAACAGTTTTAGAATTCAACTCCAATGATGTTGCTACTATATATTTTGGTGAAGACCAACCCTATACTGGCCTGGCTTATAGAGAAGACATGGAGAAAGCTTATAGCTTTATAAAAGCACATTCTCTTCTACCTCTGGACTATTCTATAAATGAAAACAGGAAAGCCGATCTGGTAATGAGACACTACCCCACCCAGGTCGAGGAAAGTTACCGGACTGGCATTATCCACCGGTCTTCACAATTAAAGGACCATTACAAAAGTGATAAGGGTGTTGAAAGGATGTATCGCTGGGAAAGAGTACAAGAATATCATTAATGTACTCTTGACGATAAGGATGTCATATTGTTTGTTGATATAAAATTCTTAACAATTGAAGATATAACCTGGGTATCTTTCCTGGCTAAATAGTATTTGCTTTAATAAATTTCTCCAGCGTTTCAGATGTTATGCCGAAGTGTATCGTGTCTCCGGACAATACGGACATTCCGGCAAGCGATAGTGCATAATGCAGACACGAATGTGCGGGTTCTCCGACGATGGTCTTACCATTTAGGATCCCAACAAGCAGCCCGGACAGAAATGCATCTCCAGCGCCAGCCGTATTCACTGCCTTAACTGGCAATGCAGGGCAAAAATCCCGCTCCCCGTTTTCATATGCGTAAACACCCCGGGCACCATCTGTTACCGTTAGTTTTAGATCAGGATTGATCTTCCTTAGCTTATCTATGCATGCTGACACTACATCCCTTGGATCTTTATTATTTTTAACCCCTGAAAACATTTTGGCCTCATCCATATTTACCGCGAGGAGGTCAATATGCTGGAATACACCTGATCTCTCCAACTCTTTTATCTCCTGTGAATTAAATGATGCTGCAATAAAAGCCTTCTTCTTGGCAGCGGACTTAATAAATTCTATTCTACTTTTTAAGGGTACCTCCGGCACCGCCAGCATAAGGGTTTTATCGTCAATTATTTCAAATGCATCCCTGAACATTTCCGGATCAACTTTTGAACATGCACTTTTACTTTCAGTGATGTTTCCCCCGGATCCGTCAGGGTATTGAAAACAGAATGAATGCAGTGTGGGTGCATCTTCAATTGTTTTCAGATAGCTAAGGTTCATCCCGACATTTAACATCATACCTCGCAGGGAATTCCCACGGTCGTCATTTCCAACAGCACTAAGGGGTATGACCTGGATCTCACGCTCCTGATCCTGAACAAGAATAGAAACATAGTGCAGAATAATATGCAGTTTGCAAAAATCCCGGTCCGGCAGAAGATGCCCTGCCCTGCTTTCCTCCCTTCCAATTGTATGAGATCCTTCCAGCAAATAGATCTCTCCTGTACCGATCCCGCCTGTTCCTACTACTTTATTGAATATCCTGTTCATGCCTGTAAGATCTAAAGTTATAGTACAGGTTCAATCATTATACCCCGGATTCCCGAAAAAATCCCATTCCGGATTCTCACTGATGGGATGTCTGGCTGTATCTTCCGTTGCGGTAATGCGTGCATCGGGGTGTTCCTGCAATAAGGTCAACGGGTATTCAACGGTCGGTTCCGAAAAAAGCGCAACACGCAATGCAGTCTGCTTCCAGGTTCCCGTATCACTGTACACACGGACTTTCTTTGCGGACAGGCACTGTTTCACTCCGAGCGTCACTGACATTGGTGGCACAAACTGATATGCAGCCCCGAAACTTCTTTGACCGAGTGTAATGATCGTATCCAGGTTGTTGTCCTGTATCCTTGTCGTGGATTCACGAAGGTCATCAAGTGAAAGAGAACTAAATGGGTGCCTTCTCGTCTGGTTGTAGGCTATATGCCCATCCTGACCCCATCCACCAAGGGTAATATCAATGGGATCTTCCTCGATGGCCTGATCGATTTCAGGAATATTATATGGGGTCGGGAAAAAGCGTTGATGTTCAGGGACCGCGAGGTCCTCCTTAATCCCCCCGTAAAAATGCTTTTCCATGAAAGTCCTGAAATTGTAAGGATGATCTTTCGGCAATAACCTTCCCTGCCAGTCGAGGCATTCATCCATATGAAAGACATACAATTTCCCAAGATTGATCTCTTCTTCATTAACCATCCGTGTGAAGGGGGCATACCATGATTTGGGTCCGCAGGGCACGATGGCCCTGGTAACCCGGTTGTTTTTATTGTTCCCGGCGATTTCATTGATAAAATCCCTTGCCATCATTTCCCCCATTGTGCCGGAGTCCTTAACAAGCCGGAAAGGTACTTTCTTATCCGGATGGTCTTCCAACTCATCAAAAGGAATACTGCACCACCGATACAGATTTCTCAAAGGATTTGTTCTTTCTTTACTCATAATGTTCAATGCATTTCAACCTCACAAGTACCCAGCCCACCCCTGAAGTAATTGAATTGTACATTCGGATGATCGGCAAGCAATGACATCGGTACGCTGGAATCTGAGATCCCTTTGGAGATCATAAGTGCGGTCAGCCTCATACCAAAAGGATTGTCATGATGACCGGGATGCCAGATCGAAACTTTTTCAGCCTTCCAGGTCTCTAAAGGACCTACGGTTACCGCCTGGTGAGGGACATTTTGTACAGCCCCGCCACCGGATGTACGTGCATTTTGCATCAAGGTCAGGGGATGTAAATCGACGACCCTTGTTCCAAGTTTTCTGTAAACCTCTGGTGGCGGTGGGTTTTGGGTATATGCTCCTTCACGTTTTGGGGGATCGTTAAATGCCCAGTGTTTTACTTCACCCTGCCCCCCCTGCATGCAAACACAACGGGCCATGTCCCAGCTTTGGGTATATTCCGAAGTATCGGCTGAAGGGAAGTGCAGGTTCTCATCCGGCATGGCCAATTCAGGTTTTATACGTCCAAAACAAAGTTCCATATCCGCTTTAGCAAATCCCAGAGGAAAATCCATGGATACTTCCTTCCCATCAATCACCCATTCATCCATTCCCCAGAAATGGCAATTTTTAAGGGATACATTGAGCTCATTGACCAATTGAGCTACCAGCGGCAATTGCTCGGTCGGTCCGATAGGCCCGCAAATACCTGCCGGTTCACTTTCAGTAGCCTGCTGCCAGGCGTTGATATATTCCAATGCTTCAGCCAGAAAGAATTCTTCCAGTGTATCATACATCCGAACTTGAAAGCCATTCCGGGATAATTGTAAAAGATCCTTTTCGGTTAACAAGGCCGCATCGTCCAGGATCTCCCTGTCAAGGGTCGTATAATCCCACCATTCCGGAGCCAGCTTGCTATAATTTCTCATTTTTCATTTGTCTTTACTATTTCCTTTATTGATTTCATAAATATATATTCCCCGGCTAACCCGTTTGTCTTTTTTCCGGGAGCGCCAGGATCATCTCATCGATACCATTTCGGAATTAATTTTAAGGGATTGAAGCATATCAATCGCTGCCTCGACCAGCATTTCACCTCCACCAGGCGCTATCCTCGAGTTCACAACTTCATACCCCCCCTGCGGGAATGCTTTTTTTGTCGGAACATAATTTATCACTTTGTTGGATAATTCTGCGATGATGGTGTTCTCAAAGGGTGAAAAGTTCTTTATGGCCATGCCGTGCTCCACGAACATCTCACCGGGAAGCGTCACTACAGCTGTCCGGTCGCTGATCCTGAAAACCTGGACTTCCAGGGGCAGATAATCTTTCACCCCCAATTCCTTCTGGCGCTCGAGCCAGAGTATCCGGTTGACCAGGATGCGGTCAAGGAACTGTTGTCGAACACTGGGTTCCTCGCTTTTTGAAGACAACTCTTCATTCTGCATTTTGCGGGCCCACTCCAGGTCTTCCTGTGTATATGTATGAAGAGGTACCTGAAGAACACGGCTACGGGCTGCCAATGCCGGTTTTTCATCTATCAAATCGGGCAGGATCCGGGTTATTGCCTGATACAAGGAATCACCTACCTGCTTTGATTTTGTTTTATGACCGCTTTGAGGGCCTGGTTTTGAGAAGTCCCAATGGTTGATATTCCCACAACATCCTGTAAAAAATATGGAATTAAAGTCCTCTCCAAAATGTTGTTTCAGGTTTTTACCCAGCCAGTAGGGATAATCTGCGCTGACTGAATTTTCCATGCCTGCTCCATCATTCTGATATCTGGCTCCATATTCCTTTACGATATCAAGATGCAGGGCATAATTGATCATAGATCCTATGGGTGTTCCATTCTTTGCATCTTGAAAAAGAACAAATCCAACCTCAGGATCTATTGGCCCGACGGGGCGGACAATATCAGGATTCAGGAACATTGGGTTGAACCGGACCGATCCGTCTTTCATGAAATACCGGCGGTTAAAGGCTATGTTAAATTCTGTGCCAATTCCGGATTGCATAGTCACTTCTTTAAGATCATTCTGTGCAGCGGAAACCGCTTGAATAATTGCAGGTACAACCTGCTTGTGGGGCTCATCCATATGTGTATGAGTTGCGGAAATACTAATGTTCTCAAAGGGTATCCCTGTTTTTAAAGAAACTTCCTCTCTTGCTGGTATAGATATCGAATCGTCCACTACGGAAATGTCGCATTCAACAAGTGCAACCTGTTCACTCCCCTGCCTGAATACAATGGCTTTCACATACAATGGATCAAGGATGTAGGCCTCCTCACCGGTTATATCGACACTGGCAAAACCCATTTCGAAAGGATCATCCGAATTATCCGTTGCCATATTTGTTTCTGCAGGTTTTTCAGCACAGGACCACACTAAGACCGGGATAAGAATTAAAGATAGAATTGCTTTTTTCATTGAATTATATGTTTAAATTATACCTTAAATCAGAATATAATGAAAGAAGGTCAAACCGAATATAACAGAATCGGTATACTTATTACAGGAAAGCCTGAATATATTTTAACACATATTACAGGCTTCCGTAAAATTTAAGTCCTCATTTATAAGCACTTTAGTTCATCACTTTGATTCCGAAAATAAGTACCCGAGGAATCCATAAGATTCCCCAGGTTATATCCATTTAAACTTCTATTGTTTTCCCTGTTCTTGCGGACTCATAACATGCAGCAATGATCTTTTGATTCTGCAGCCCTACCTGGCCATCATTTCGGGGTGTTCTTCCCTCCATTATCGCCAGGCTGAAATCATCGATCTCCGCACGGTATGTATTCACCGGATCGGGAGAGATACTGAGACCATCGGCGGTTTGCCTTTGTTGCTGCGCATCGTAGCCGGAATCTTCTCCTTCGAGATACGCGATCATTTCCCCGGCATCTCCCTGTCCTACTGTACCTTTTGCCAGAATGCTACCTTTCGAACCGTATAACTCAAGTATGTTTTTACTGCTGTTATCAGGAATACAGAAATAGCTGTCAACGGTACCCATGGCTCCATTTTCGAATTTCAGTGATACGATGGCACTGTCCTCCGATTCATAGTTATGCACACAGTTATTGACAAAGCAACCCACGCTCTTGATCTTTCCGAAAAACATTTCAAGCAAATCTATACAATGACTGCCCATATCCATTAGTGATCCGCCTCCGCCAATTTCAGGTTCTTGTCTCCATGCACCTTCCATCGGTGGATACCAGCATGATAACTGTGCCCTGCCGTACACCGGTTTACCCAATTTCCCATCCCCGATTAGCTTCAAGGCGGCCTGGTGCTGGGCAAGAAACCGCATCATTAATCCGGTTCCCAGATATACCCCGTTTTCCTCGCATACCGCTACTATATCCTCTGCTTCCTTTACCGTTAATCCAAGTGGTTTTTCACACAATACATGTTTTTTAGCCTTCGCACAGGCTTTAACATGTTCGAGGTGTACATTGACAGGAGAAGCAATGTATACCGCATCGATATCTGAGTTAAGTAATTCACCAATACTTTTGGCGGTTTCAACCTTAAATTCCGCGGCCACTTCTTTGTTCACCTCCTGGTTTATATCATATACAAACTTAAGTTCTGCATATTCCGATTGCATAATACCTTCGGGTATTGTTCTTCTTCTGGCTATACCACCAGAGCCGATCACTCCCCATTTAATATAATTTGCCATTTTATTTCCGTTTTTATGAGAATGCTAAAATTACTTTTCTGAGCGCATCACCGATCTGTTCACAGTTTTCGGCCGTGTAGGTTGGGAAGGCGAAACAGGTGAAGGTGTGTGACTCATGCCAAAGCGCATTGGGAACATCAACATTAGTATAATCCACACTCTCCTTAGTTGCATATTCCTTTGAAGTAAAGGGGAATCCGCTTCTTCCAAAGGCTTTATGGTTCTGGAAGGCTCCTTCCGTATGACATTGCGGCCAGAATACTTTCCATACTGTTGCTCCCTCAGCAACTACGGTATCGACAAATTCTTTAATATCACATTTCATGTTCTCGATATCCAATGAAAAAGCCATGGTATACCATCCATTCACCCTTTCTTCCGTATCGATAGGCGAGTATAATACCTGGGGCAGATCGCTGATCTTATCAATAATGATGCGCGCATTACGCCTTCTGTTGGGCATATTCCACGACTCCATCCTGTCAAGTTCGGCAA
>CBDUBA010000072.1:0-23234 GCA_965365275.1 uncultured Cyclobacteriaceae bacterium
CAGGATATTCTTGGCGAGTCAGGATATTCTTGGCGAGTCAGGATATCTTAAATGAAAAGCACTTAATTTCGTTGACCTGTAACCAGTGTTACATAGGATGCTTTACCACGAAGACTTATTTCTCCAATCTCAACAAATTTGAATTGATCGTCATTCGGTAATTTGTTCATGAGATCTTTTGACAGTAAAAGGTTCACGTTATGTTGATTACACTGACCTTCAATTCTACTGGTAGTATTCAAAACATCACCTGTATATATAATTTCTTTCTTAATGGTTCCTATGGTTCCTGTAGATACTTTCCCGAAATGCATCCCAGCCTTAAAAGTCGGAACCATTTCATACTTTTCAAGATATTTGAAAGAAAGATCGTCAATGGTCTCCAATATGTCGAAAAAGCAATGCAGGCAATTTGCTTCATGGATGCCCTCCTCAAGGGCCCATGATACCACTACCTCGTCACCTACATATTGATAAATTTCACCCTTATGGGCTTCGATTGGGACAGCCAGATCGTTGAAGAAGTCATTGAGTAATTCAAAATATTTAACATGCCCCAGATTTTCCGCGATAGAAGTAGATGAGGTAATATCGAGGAACATAAATACCCGCTCAACCTCGGACATCTCCTTATTCTCATCCTCCGCTACAGGAGCTGTAGTCAATTGGATATTGGGTTGATTACCTGGAGATTTATTAAATGCTGATGTAACAATGGTCACCATTTTGGTATTATCCCATGGTTTCACGATAAAATCAACAGCCCCTTCTTTGATGGCCTTAATGGCAAGATCTATGTCTCCATATGCGGTCATCATGACAACCCTTGTTTTCGGAGTATTAACGGTCAGGAAGTTTAAAAGATCGAATCCCTCTTTTCCGGTAGTAGCTCCGGCGGTGTAATTCATATCAAGAAGGGCCACATCAATGGTGTATTTATCCAGAATTTCCGAGATATTATCAGGTGTACTCGTAGTTACAACTTTCGCAAAATGACGTTTCAGAAGAAACTTTGCGGCAAGCAAAACATCTTCATCATCATCAACGATTAAAACAATTCCATTCTCTACACCCATTTGATTAAAACGCTAAGTGGTTTCTCCTGGATTTTACGAATTCCTAAAAATAATATATAATGTAGTAAAAAACTTTTATTTCTTAATTTTTAAAACAAAAATGATACCTGTTTATTAGAGATGAGATTACCCGGGCTTCAAGCATCCAGATGCTGCGAATAGAATTTCCAGAATGAAAGAGTCTTTGGGGTGGAAGATGGGATTCGAACCCACGACCTCCTGAACCACAATCAGGCGTTCTAACCAACTGAACTACAACCACCATTAATACTCAAATCAGATAATAAATCTGATTTGGATTGCAAAAATACTGTCTTTGATAAGACAATACAAATCAAACTTTAAATTTTATCTTTTAAACAATAGTCTTTCCCCGCTCCCTGATTCTAATATCCTTCCCTGGTCATAAACGATTTTCCCAGATACAATGGTCTTGTCGATACTGGACCTGAATTTATATCCTGAAAATGGAGACCAACCACACTTTGAAATAATATTCTCTTCTGTAACATGAAGAGATCTGCTTAGATCTGCAATTACCACATCAGCGTAATATCCTTCCTCCAAAAATCCACGCCGGTCGATCTTATACCTGAGGGCAGGATTATGGGCCATTTTTTGCACAATGGTCTCAAGATCAAATACACCCTTATGGTACAATTCCAGCATGGTTAAAAGGCTATATTGAATTAAGGGACCTCCAGAAGGAGCTTTAAAATATGGATTGCGCTTCTCATCCAGGGTATGGGGTGCATGATCCGTGGCAATTATATCTATCCTATCTTCGTTAATTGCCCTTCTGATAGCATCTCTGTCATTCTTTTCTTTAACAGCTGGATTCCATTTGATCAATGTTCCCATATTTTCATAATCCCTCTTATGAAACCAAAGATGATGAATACAGGCCTCGGCTGTTATATGCTTATCCTCTATCCGGCCCTGGTCAAATAAGGATAACTCCTTTTCAGTCGATATATGTAATACATGAAGGTTGGATCCATACTTTTTTGCAAGAGAAACTGCGAAGGAGGATGATTTAAAACAAGCCTGCTCACTGCGTATATCCGGATGACAACTTATTGGAACATTCTCACCATATTTCCTTTTGAAATCTTTAATATTCTCTTGAATGATCCCTTCATCCTCGCAATGGGTAGCAATCAGCATGGGGGATTCCCTGAAAATAGATTCAAGAGCGGGAATGTGGTCAACCAACATATTTCCGGTCGAGGAACCCATAAAGATCTTCACTCCACAAACCCTGGATTGATCTGTTCGGAGAATTTCTTCCAGGTTATCATTGGTGGCACCGATATAGAATGAATAGTTAGCCAATGAACTTCTTGATGCAATTGAATATTTCTCCTCAAGGAATTCCTGGGTGGTCGCGTTCGGAATGGTATTCGGCATTTCCATGTATGATGTAACACCACCAGCTACTGCGGCCCTGGATTCATGGTAGATATCCGCTTTATGTGTGAGTCCGGGCTCTCTGAAATGAACCTGATCGTCTATGAGCCCAGGGAAAACATATTTTCCGGAAGCATCGATTATCTTGGCATCAGGTACTGTTATATTTTTATCTACCCTTTCAATAAAGCGACCATCGATCAGCAGATCGGAATTTACAAGCTTACCCCTGTTTACCAGGGTTCCGTTTACAATCAGTATCTTTTTCATTCATAAAAAATTGTCGTTCAGGCTTTTTCCTGAACTATTTCCTTCCTAAACTATTGTGGATCCAGTGACCTGAAATTAGCAACATTATTATACAAATTGGAGAAATCATAGATTAAATAATAATCATTCTTAATTTTACAGTCTAAAGTCTTCAGAATGAAGGAGGGATCAAAAAGCTTCGAGGATCTTAAACTTACCCGGCAGATATTAAATGCGCTGTCCGATATGGGATTTGAATACCCAAGCCCTGTTCAGGAAAAAGTAATACCTAAGGTTATGGCCGGTCATGATCTTTTCGGTATCGCCCCTACCGGTACCGGAAAAACCGCTGCTTTTATTATCCCTTTATTAATGAAATTAAAATTCGCAGAGGGAGTGCATCCAAGAGCGCTCATTTTGGCTCCTACCAGGGAACTGGCCATACAAATCGATCACGACATATCAAAGATCTCAGCTTATTACGACCTGAGGCACGTTTGCATCTACGGAGGGACAGGCATTAGAACTCAATCCACCACGATCTCTGAAGGGATTGATATAATAACGGCTACGCCGGGCCGGTTTCTGGATCTTTATCAAAGAGAATATCTGTATCCAAGGTTGATCAAAACGATGATCCTGGATGAAGCGGACAAAATGATGGATATGGGTTTTAAGAAGCAGATTAATAGGATTCTTGAAATTATCCCTCCTAAAAAAAGGCAAAATCTTTTATTCTCAGCTACTTTACCTCCCGAGGTCGAAGAACTAGCCTATGATTTTCTTGAATTTCCGGTTAAAGTGGAAATAGAACCCCAGGGCACAACCGCCTCGACCATTGATCAGTGCTTTTATAAAACACCCAATCTAAAAACCAAGATAAACCTCTTAGAATATTTACTGGAGAATTCAGACATTTTTAAAAGGGTAATCATTTTTACTAAAACAAAAGAAACTGCAAATAACATCTACAAATTTATTCACAGAAAAATTGATGAGAATACAAGAGTCATTCATGCCAATAAAAGTCAAAATTCCCGGTTAAATGCAATTAATGCCTTTAAGGAAGGCAATGTTAGAATATTGGTCTCTACTGATGTTTCTGCCAGGGGAATAGATATTTCTGATATTTCTCATGTAATTAACTTTGATGTACCTCTGATTTATGAAGATTATATACATCGGATAGGCCGGACTGGCAGGGCCAACAGGACAGGCGAATCCATAACATTTGTCACAGATCCGGACTACTATCATCTCCAGGAAATAGAAAAAATTATCCGTCAGAAAATTCCTGAAAAGCCATTTCCGAAAGACGTTAAAGTTGAAATCACCGAGAAATGGGAAAAAAGTCTGACAGATAGGGAGTTAGACAGAATAAAACGGAAACTAAATCCGGAATTCAAGGGAGCTTTTCATCGAAAAAAGCACAAAATCAATAAAAAAAGGAAACTAAGATAATTTATGCCTTTACTTCTCTGGCCGAAAAAAAACTCCCCTATTTTATAACATTTTAATTTTATATTCGTAAATTTGATTAGATCTTTCTCTTATCATAGCTGGTTGAATTTTGAAGCCGGGCCCTCCCTAAATACCCGGCTTCTTCTTTTATGTCTATTCAAGCTCTCTTTCCATATTAGCAACTTCCCATGAGGTATAAAATATCAGCTTTATTATAGTTACCATTCTATCGAACAATATTTTTTCAATCACATCGCTAGGCTTATGATAATCATCATGCACACCAGTGAAATAAAAAATTACAGGAATCCCTTTTTTCGCAAAATTATATTGGTCGGATCTGTAATAGAATTTTTCCGGATGCTCCTCTGCATTATAGGTATAATCCAATATCAAACCAATGTGTTCCCTATTTGCATTCTCAGAAATGTTATGTAATTCCTGCGATATCTTGTCAGAACCTATCAGATAAACATACCCAGGATCATCAACATATTTATTGTCTATCCTGCCTATCATATCAATATTGAAATCAGCAATGGTTTTATTTAACGGGAAGACCGGATCGTTAACATAATAAGATGATCCCAGAAGGCCTTTTTCTTCACCGGTCAGTAAAGCAAACACTACACTTCTTTTTGGCCCTATCCCTAACTCATGTGCCTGGGCAAATGCCTCGGCAAGTTCGAGAATGGCCACTGTCCCCGAACCATTATCATCCGCTCCATTATAGATCTCCCCGTTGTTCATGCCAACATGGTCATAATGGGCAGTAAGCATTACCACCTCTTCCGGGTTCTGCAATCCTTCCACAAATCCAATCACATTTTGAGTCTGAATACTTTCCTGTGTACCTTTGACTTCAACAATTGCATCGACTTCAGGAATATTATTGATCGATTTGTATTTGCCTTTTTCTGCCTTCTTTAGAGTCGATTTTAATTTCTTCATCGACGTATCTAAGATCCTCTCAGCTGTTCCGGGTGTAATCAAAAATACTTCTGATTTATTCCTGGGGGAAGCATCCTTTGATTCGAATCGAATTCCTCTTCGGTAATTATTATAAAAAGGAATGATCTTTTTGAGATTCTCATCTGAATCACCATATACTATAAAAATATAGGGTATTCCATTGGCTTCTGCTGTGGAGACCATATCATCCCAATTACTGTTATTCTCCGGTAAAAAAACTACAATTCCTTTGCTACCCAAATCCATTTGCCTGTAATCCTCTTCCCGGCCATAACCGGCAAATTTCAATCTTATGTTATGCTTGTATGATTCAGGAGCATCACCAATATATATGATATCCAGCTTATCCTTAAAGGTAAATCCTTCAGTGCTTAAGGCCACTTCTCCCCATTTTCCTTTGATAAGCTTGAACGACTGAAAGTATGGATTTTCTGATCCTTCTTTTATTGGATTCAAACCAATATCCTCAAATTGATCTTGGAGATATCTGGCGGCTTTTTGTAATCCAGGTTGACCGGTTTCTCTGCCTTCAAGTGAATCGTGGGCTATAATTTCAAGATGCCTGATCAAATCATGTTCGGTAATGCTGCCAATAACTGTATCAACATTGCTTATTTCCTGGGCTTCAGCAAAATAAACTACTAAAAAAAATAAATAAATGACATGAAAATTCTTCAGGGTAACAGATATTTTAAACTTTCGAAATAACATTTTTTTTATGCATTATATTTTACCTTTGCACACAGTTTGAGAATGCTTTTTGTATTAAAAATCTCGTCGGCAAAGTTATGAATTTAAATTTGATAAACATCAGCAAATTTGAAAGCAGGCATATAGGACCTTCTAAAGATCAAATTGAAAAAATGTTGAAAGTGATAGGTGTGAATGACATAGAAGAACTTATCGACGAAACACTTCCTGAAGCCATTAAACTTAACAAGGCCTTAGAATTGCCTGATCCTCTGACTGAATCTGAATTTATAACCAGTTTCAAAAAGAAAGCCAAAAAAAACATGGTTTTCAAATCTCTGATTGGAATGGGGTATTACAATACCCATACACCAGCGATCATTCAGAGAAACATCCTTGAAAATCCTGGTTGGTATACAGCCTATACACCCTATCAGGCTGAGATATCACAGGGAAGGTTGGAAGCATTGATAAATTTCCAGACCATGGTAACAGATCTTACAGGAATGGAATTAGCGAATGCCTCTCTTCTTGATGAAGGGACAGCCGCCGCAGAGGCAATGGCCATGCTTTTTTCGCTTCGAAAAAGAAATAAAAGAGAATCTAACACATTTCTCGTTGACTCAAACACCTTTCCACAGACTATTGATATCCTGAAAACCAGGGCAATACCTTTGGGAATCAATCTGGAAATAAAACCAATCACCCAGGATGATCTTGATAATGAAAATATATTCGGCATTTTTCTTCAATATCCAGACTCTAATGGAAAAATTACAGATCATACACAGTTAATTGGAAGGGCTGCGGAAAATCAAATATTTGTTGCAGTTGCTGCAGATCTTTTAAGTCTTACACTGCTGACCCCTCCTGGTGAACTGGGTGTGGATGTCGTTGTGGGAACTTCACAGCGATTTGGAATTCCTCTTGGTTTTGGGGGACCACATGCAGCCTATTTTGCCACAAAAGACGAATACAAAAGACAGTTGCCAGGCAGGATCATTGGAGTTTCTGTTGACACAAAAGGCAATAAGGCATATAGAATGGCATTGCAAACACGTGAACAACATATAAGAAGAGAGCGTGCCACATCAAATATTTGTACAGCACAGGTGCTATTAGCGGTTATGGCAGGTATGTATGGGGTTTATCATGGGCCTGAAGGCCTAAAAACCATCAGCAGGAACATTCATAACCTTGCAGTTTTGCTAGAAAAATTACTTAAGGAATCAGGATTTACCCAACTGAATACGCATTATTTTGACACGCTGAAGGTCGAAGTCAGTCCCGGAGAAAAGGAGAAAATTAAGGAATTGTCAGAAAATGCCCTCTTTAATTTCAGATATTTCACCGAAAATCATATTGGCCTTTCGATCGACGAAACCACAAGCGTGGAGGATATTATTTTGATTGCGAATATATTTGCTGAAGTCAGATCAGGAGGAAAAACTTCAGTTTCTTCATCAGATATATCAGATAACCTTAAATCCAGGATCCCCTCTACTTTAGAAAGGAAAACAGATTTTATGCAGCATCTGGTATTTCATGCTTATCACTCTGAACATGAAATGCTACGATACTTAAAAAGGCTCGAGAATAAAGACCTCTCTCTGGCCCATTCGATGATATCATTGGGATCATGTACAATGAAGTTAAATGCTTCTACAGAAATGCTTCCTGTTTCCTGGCCGGAATTATCGAATATTCATCCTTTTGTTCCTGAAGAACAGGTCAGGGGTTATCATGAAATAATTTCTGACCTGGAAATATGGTTGTCTGAGATAACTGGTTTCTCTGCAACCTCATTACAACCCAACAGTGGAGCACAAGGTGAATTCTCTGGGTTAATGGTAATTAGAGCATATCACGAATCAAATGGACAGGGACACCGAAATATAACTCTCATTCCCTCATCCGCACATGGTACAAATCCTGCAAGTGCGGTAATGGCAGGGACACGGGTAGTTATTGTAAATTGTGATGAATCCGGAAATATTGATTTGGAGGATCTTTCAAATAAAGCAGAAAAACATAAGGATGAGCTTTTTGCACTGATGGTAACTTATCCATCAACTCATGGAGTATTCGAGGAGCAAATAATAGAGATCTGTGAATTGATCCACAAATTCGGAGGACAGGTCTATATGGATGGCGCCAATATGAATGCACAGGTTGGATTGACAAATCCAGCCATTATCGGGGCAGATGTTTGTCATCTTAATCTGCATAAGACGTTTTGTATACCTCATGGAGGTGGAGGCCCCGGGGTAGGACCCATTTGTGTGGCCGCTCACTTGAAGCCTTTCCTACCTGGTAATCCTGTAATTGAGACTGGCGGAGAAAAAGCGATCACCGCTATTTCTTCAGCACCATGGGGAAGTGCGAGCATACTAGGTATATCTTATGCCTATATTGAATTAATGGGTGCTGAGGGGCTTACAAATGCAACTAAATTGGCGATCCTGAATGCAAATTATATAAAGAGCAGGCTGGAGGGACACTACAAAATCCTTTATTCCGGAAAAAATGGACGTTGTGCACATGAAATGATCGTTGATTGCCGGGAATTTAAGAAGGTTAATATTGAGGTGGAGGACATTGCCAAGAGACTTATGGATTATGGATTTCATGCTCCAACTGTTTCATTTCCAGTAGCAGGAACATTGATGGTCGAACCTACCGAAAGTGAATCGCTCAATGAACTGGACAGGTTCTGCGATGCTTTGATCAATATCAGAAAAGAGATCGCTGAAATTGAATCCGGAGAGGCGGATCCTGAAATAAATGTACTAAAGAATGCCCCCCATACTCAATTAGTGGCCATGTCAGATCATTGGGATTACCCGTATTCGAGATCAAAGGCCATATATCCTCTGGAATTTATCAAGGAGAATAAATTCTGGCCAGCGTCAAGCCGTATAGATAGTGCTTATGGAGACAGGAATCTTTTCTGTTCATGCATTCCTGTAGAGGAATATGAGGAACAACCTGAATCAATAATCTGATATTCAGCATCTGCAACCAGTAATTCTGGCTTAGAACTAATCGAACCAGATCTCGTGTTCTTTGGAATCATATCTGGGCTTCCGGAGGGGCTCAGGTTTCTTCTTCTGATCCATTGGCCTTTTCCATAGGGAGGCCCACCAATGTTCAAATCTGCTTTCCTGATCCATACCATCAAATTTTCTATGCTTGGTAGACAAACGTTTGTAGTGAATGCGTTCAAATAACCTTCTTTGAACTTTAAAATCTCCGGTATAAGCATATATTTCACTTGAGGCTTTCTTCAGATTGGCATCCCGTTTTCGTTCAGATATATATTTTAAATCTCCGGAATAACTCATCACCTCATTCGATTTTTGCCTTAATTCTGATTCCCTGGCAGATTTGCTTTTGGCTTTAAACAAACCAGCATTTAACATTTCTATAGATTTCCTGATATATTGAGACTCCTTGTCCTGAATGCTCTGTCCTTTGTACAATCCCTGGTTCAACATCTCAACTGACTTACCCATATAGATATCCTGTTTGCTGATATCTCCTCTGACTTTGTAGAGCCCTACGTTGGATGCCTCAATAGATTTTCTGATATACATAGCTTCCTTCTTGCGATGAGAACTTCTAATAGTTAGCCCGGCACTTTGCATTTCCACTGATTTTGCCATATACAGGTCATCCTTCTGCAATTTGTTTAGATTTAAATTACCCTGATATTGAGACTGGGCCATGGAATTGGATTGCATGAGCTGTTTCCGGTCGCGCAAGGATTTATTCTTGATAGTCAATCCTTGTTGCAGAGCTTCTATCGATTTAGCCATATACAGGTCATCCCGTTTCCTTGCATTTAATTTTAAATTACCCTGGTATTGGGATTGCGCCATGGAATTGGATTGCATGAGCTGTTTCCGGTCGCGCAAGGATTTATTCTTGATAGACAATCCTTGTTGCTGCGCTTCTATGGATTTAGCCATATACAGGTCATCCCGTTTCCTGGCATTTAATTTTAAATTGCCCTGGTATTGGGATTGCGCCATGGAATTGGATTGCATGAGTTGTTTCCGGTCACGCAAGGATTTGTTCTTGATCACTAAACCCTGTTGCTGCGCTTCTATCGATTTAGCCATATACATGTCATCACGCTTATTGGTATTGAATTTCAAATTCCCCTGGAACTTGGATTGTGCCAGAGAATTGGATTGCATGAGTTGTTTCCGGTCACGCAAGGATTTGTTCTTGATCACTAAACCCTGTTGCTGCGCTTCTATCGATTTAGCCATATACATGTCATCACGCTTATTGGTATTGAATTTCAAATTCCCCTGGAACTTGGATTGTGCCAGAGAATTGGATTGCATGAGTTGGTTCCTGTCACGCAGGGATTTATTCTTGATCACAAGACCCTGCTTCTGAGCCTCTATCGATTTGATCATATACTGATCTTCCCGGTTCTTGGCATTGTATTTCAGGTTACCGGAAAATCGTGACTGAGTCATTGAATTGAACTGCATTACTTGTTTTCTTTCTCTGGCTTTTCTTGATTTAACGGTCATCCCCTGATTCAAACCCTCGACAGATTTGGCCATATACATATCCTCTTTTCTGCTTTTATTCATGGATAAGTTTCCGGTATTTAATGCGGCCTTATTAGAGTTTCTTTGGATCTGCCGGTCCTGTTTTCTCTTTGATTTAACTCGGTACAAACCCTGGGATTGGGCAAGTATCGATTTTTCAAGTGTTCCGGCCTGAATCTGTTTCCTGGACTTGGACTTACTAAGTCCCTGCATCAAGGCTTCTTCAGATTTTTGAGAATATTGGGCAAGCTTTTGATTGCGTTTTCTGACATTGGTACGCCCTGGTGTATCATCGACTGGAGGTTCCGGGAAAAACCCTTGCCTGGACCGTAAAACATAAGGCTCGACACGAATATTGCCCTGATGTTGAACCAAATTTTTGGATTGTTTCTTGTATCTCTTTTGCCGCCGCTGATAGTTGTCCTTTATTACCAATCCTTGTCTCTGGGACTCATTTGCCTTTTTTGTAAAATTCCTTCTCTGTTTTCTTTCTGACTGGGTATAAGTTCGGGAGGGGTTTTTTTCAGCATTCTGCTTTTTAGGGACATATCTTTCCTTTAAAGCCTCAGGCACAACTTCTAATTCCCCACTGGTCTGATTTTGAATTGAGGCTTCGCGAAACCTTTTCTGTCTTTTTCTCTTCTTTTTGTTCTTGTTTTTCCGACTCTCTTTGAAGGCATTTGATTTTTTATCCGATATTTTGATCTGGGCATTCCCTGAGTGGCTTATCAGAATCAAACTAAACAGAATCAGAAGACAGGATACGACTGTTTTCAAAGGATATAGTTTTCCTTTAATCAGTTTAAGCATCTGATGAAAATAGTGGTATCTCAAAATTATTCCTTCTTATTCTAAATTATAAACGTTGAAATCTGCAAAATATTTACAAATATGTAGAAAATAAGGGATGTCATCAATATTCAATTAATTGAATGAGTTTCTCCTTAAACCTGTTCAAAGGGAGGAAATTTTCTTCCAGGTTATTCGTAAATGGAACAGGTGTGTCGAGACTACCTTCCCTCAGAACGGGTCCATCCAGGTATTCGAATAGGTTTTCAGCTATAAATGCTGCAATTTCCCCTCCTATTCCTCCAGTTATTGTGGCTTCGTGAAGTACAATTACCTTTCCGGTCTTCTTGACGGATTCCGAAACAATTTCCTTATCCCAGGGCATAAGGGTTCTCAGATCTATCAGGTCAAAAGAAATGTCTGGCAATGATTCCACAACAGACCTGGCCCAGATCACGCCGTAACCATAAGTAATAATTGTTATATCATGCCCTTCAAGGATCCTTTTTGCCTTCCCCAATGGCAGGGTAAAATAACCTGCTGGTACCTCCTCGCTAACTGATCTGTAGAGTTTTTTGTGTTCGAAATACAATACAGGATTCGGGTCTTCGAAGGCTGACAGCAACAATCCTTTGGCATCAACGGGTGTGGAAGGATATACGACCTTTAAACCGGGTGTATGCGTAAACCAGGCTTCATTCGACTGTGAATGGAATGGGCCGGCATTCACTCCGGCTCCGGTAGGCATTCTGATAACTACATCCGCATTTTGCCCCCATCGATAATGGACTTTGGCGATATTATTTATGATCTGTGTAAATCCACAGGAAACGAAATCCGCAAACTGCATCTCTACCATCGACTTCATACCAGCAATAGACAGACCAAGGCTCGCACCCAGAATTGCTGATTCACATAAGGGTGTATTCCTAACCCTTGCCTTTCCATATTTCTCAAACAATCCTTCTGTTACTTTAAAAACGCCTCCATATTCTGCTATATCCTGTCCCATCAATACAAGGTTAGGATGCTTTTCACAAGCCTGATCAATAGCTTCATTAATTGAATCTACAAACCTCCTCTTATTGGTTTTTGAAGTATCCGGATTATGGATTTTTGTTTTATAGGGATAGAATACATCAGCTATTTCTTTTTCCTGAGAGAATTCCGGATAATTGTCAGCGAAGGCTTTATCCAAACCTTCTTCGATATTCCGTTTTATTCTTTCTTTGATAGTATCAGCCTGATCCTGGTTTAAAATAATGTTTTCAAGCAAGAACTTCTCATAGTTTTCAATTGGATCTTTTGTCGCCCACTTTTCGATCAGCTCCTTAGGAACATATTTTGTGCCTGAAGCTTCTTCATGTCCCCTCATTCTGAAAGTTATAGCTTCCAGAAGAATTGGGCGGTGCTTTCTCCTGACTTCCCTGGCAATTTTTTTTACCGACTGGTATACTTCAAGAACATTATTGCCATCTATTTGATGGGCCTCCATTCCATATCCATGACCTTTATCAATGAAATGCTGATGATTGTATTGTTCAATACTAGGTGTAGACAATCCATATCCATTATTTTCAATAAAAAACAATACTGGAAGATCCCAGACAGAGGCAACATTCATGGCTTCATGAAAATCACCCTCACTAGCACCGCCATCACCGCTAAAAGCCAGGACCACTTTTTTCTCTTTTTTGAGTATGTGAGAAAGCGCGATGCCATCTGACACGCCTAATTGCGGCCCCAGATGAGAGATCATACCAATTATGCGGTGTTTTCTGCTTCCAAAATGAAAAGACCTGTCCCTGCCTTTGGTAAAGCCTGACATTTTTCCCTGGAATTGAGCAAAAAGTTTATGTAGGGGAACCTTCCGACTCGTAAAAACCCCAAGATTTCTATGCATAGGAAAGATGTATTCATCTCGCTTCAGGGCTAAGGTAGCGCCTACAGAGATCGCTTCCTGGCCAATCCCGCTGAACCATTTGCTGATCTTACCTTGTCTCAGTAATTTCAGCATTTTTTCTTCTATCAATCTTGGGGTAAGCAAGGCCTCGTAAAGTATGATCAGCCTTTTGTCGGTGATCCCTTTTCTGTCGAAGTACATTGTTTTAATTTTTATCAAATGTAAAAGTTTGAAATGAAGATAAAAACAGATGTATTTTATATTTTTGCGGCTGCACTCTTATGATAAATTTTGAAGAATTCTTGCTGGATAACGGTCTGAAAGTAATTGTTCATGAAGATCATTCACTTCCTATTGCAGTCTTAAATATCCTGTACAATGTTGGTTCAAAGGATGAATCTGAAGACAAGACCGGATTTGCCCATTTATTTGAACACTTGATGTTTGGTGGTTCGGTGAATATCAAGTCATTTGATGAGCCCCTACAGAAGGTAGGGGGAGAAAACAATGCATTTACCAGCCCTGACATTACCAATTATTATATTTCAATCCCATCCGCAAATCTGGAAACTGCATTCTGGCTGGAGTCAGACAGGATGCTCAGTTTATCATTTGAGGAAAAAGTACTGGAAATTCAAAGAAAAGTCGTTATTGAAGAGTTCAAACAAAGGTATTTAAATCAACCCTATGGTGATGTATGGTTAAAGTTACGTCCATTGGCATATAAGACCCATCCTTACAGATGGCCTACCATTGGAAAGGATATTTCTCATATTGAAACAGCATCTATGGAAGATGTCATTTCCTTTTATAATAGTTTCTACATCCCCAATAATGCTACAATGGTCGTTGCCGGCAATGTGAATACCCGGGAAGTAATTAAACTGGCTGACAAGTGGTTTGGAAATATCCCGGGAGGTAGAAATTATATCCGGCAACTTCCCGAGGAACCTGTCCAGTCAGAAGCCAGACGCCAGGTAATAGAAGCTAATGTTCCTTTGGATGCTATATACATGGCATTTCATATGCCCGGACGCCTTGATGTTGATTATTACGCAGTGGATCTTATGAGTGACATGCTGGGCAGGGGTAAAACATCACGCTTATATCAAAGTCTTGTGAAGGAAAAAAGTATTTTTAATTCAATCAATGCTTATGTAACCGGATCCGTTGATCCTGGCTTAATGGTCATCAGCGGAAAGATTAAAAATGGGATTTCTCAGGAATCTGCAGAAGGTGAAATAAATGCAATACTTGAAGGATTTATTGAAAATGGCGTAAGCAATGAAGAACTCCAAAAGGTTAAAAACCAGGCATATACTGCTCTTGCTTTCCAGGATGTTGAATTATTAAACAGGGCGATGAATCTTGCTTTTTTTTCGAATTTAGGAGATCCAAACCTAATCAATGAGGAGAAATCAAAAATAGAAAACCTCAATTTAGATAAAATACTATCAGCAGGCCGGCAAGTACTTAAAAAGAACAATAGGAATATATTGAATTATAATTCTATAAAATAAAAATCAAAGTGCATACAAAGGCCATAATCGAACTTCACTACCTACCATCCATACCCTATGTCGCTTCCTGGGCATATTTTGATGAGATAATTATAGAATCAAAAGAAAGTTATACCAAACAATCTTTCAGGAACCGATGCCAAATCAGGACAGCCAATAAGATTGATGATTTGATTGTCCCCATTCAGAAAGGCAACAGCAACGTTCCTATCCAGGAGATCCGGATAGACCAGAATCAATCCTGGATCAATAACCATTGGAGGGCAATTCAGTCAGCCTATGGCAATGCTCCATTTTTTGAACACTATAAGGAAGATATTGAAAAGATCCTGTATGCTAAACCGCGTTTTCTCTTTGATCTTAACCTTCAATTTCTTGAGCTGGTACTAAAAATGATCGGGCTAAATAAAAAAATCATCTTTTCTCAGAAGTATCATAAAGAGTACTCTCCTGCCATACAGGATTTGCGTTCAAAGATTCATCCTAAAATGACAAATTTTGCCTTGAATTATTATTATCCGCAGGAATACACACAAGTATTTGGAAATCAATTTATTAAAGATCTTAGCGTCATAGATTTGATTTTCTGCGAGGGACCAAATGCCATCAATATTTTAAAAAGTTCAATAGGTCATTATTAAAACAATTCATCTTATAAAATCGTTAAAATTCTGTATGCTCTGGTATTATTCATAATATATGTATATCATAGCATATTAAATCAATATGATTTAACTTTACATATAACTGTTCACAGAGGTATTGAATGGAAGCAAAATTCTCAAATCGGGTAAAAGAAGTAATTTCATTAAGCCGTGAGGAAGCACTCCGGCTGGGACATGATTATATTGGAACCGAGCACCTTCTATTAGGAATGATCCGGGAGGGTGAAGGTGTTGCTATAAGCATACTGAAAAAGCTTGGCGTGTCGTTGGATGATCTAAGAACCTCGATAGAGCAGGCTACCCGTGGCACTGCAATAACCAATGTGAAGAATTTAGCGAATATCCCTCTTACCAGACAGTCTGAGAAAGTGCTTAAAATAACATATCTGGAGGCAAAGATATTCAAGAGTCAGTTAATCGGTACTGAACATCTTTTGCTGTCCATCCTACGGGATGAAGATAATATTGCCACACAGATCCTTGAAAAATTTGACGTTAACTACGATGTCGTGAAAGAACTTTTAGAATTCCAGACTGAAAATCCTATGGCCTCCTCCGATACAGATGATGGAGACGATGATGCTTCAAGAATCTTTGGAGGTTCATCAGGAAAAAGTGAAGGTGCTGCAAAAAGCACCGAAAAAAGCCGAACACCCGTGCTTGACAATTTTGGGAGAGATCTTACGAAACTGGCAGAAGACAATAAACTGGACCCAATAGTTGGCCGGGATAATGAAATAGAGCGCGTTGCTCAAATCTTAAGTAGAAGAAAGAAAAACAACCCGGTACTTATAGGTGAGCCGGGTGTTGGTAAGACAGCTATCGCAGAAGGACTTGCACTCAGAATTACACAGAAAAAAGTATCGCGGGTTTTATTTGGAAAGAGGGTGGTAACCCTTGACCTGGCTTCCCTGGTAGCGGGCACAAAGTATCGCGGACAGTTTGAAGAAAGAATGAAAGCCGTAATGAATGAACTGGAAAAATCTCCCGAGGTTATCCTGTTTATCGATGAATTGCATACTATCGTGGGTGCTGGAGGCGCTTCCGGATCTCTGGATGCATCCAATATGTTCAAACCTGCATTATCGAGAGGTGAGATTCAGTGTATTGGTGCTACCACACTTGATGAATATCGTCAGTATATAGAAAAAGATGGTGCACTGGCACGACGTTTCCAGGTTGTTATGGTAGATTCGACCACACCGGAAGAAACAATCACAATCCTAAACAACATCAAGGAAAGATATGAGGACCATCATCATGTAAACTATACTGAAGATGCCATACAAGCCTGTGTTCGTCTTTCTGACAGGTATATAAGCGACCGGTTCTTACCCGATAAGGCGATCGATGTTCTTGATGAAGCCGGAGCCAGGGTTCATATCAATAATATTCATGTGCCCCAGGAGATTGTTGAACTCGAAGAAGGCATCGAGGATGTCAAAAAGGAGAAAAACAGGGTTGTTAAAAGTCAGAAATACGAGGAGGCAGCCCAATTGAGAGATAAAGAGAAAAAGCTTATCAATAAACTTGAAGAGGCTAAGACTAAGTGGGAAAATGAAACCCGGACAAAACGGTTTGAGGTTAATGAGGAGAATGTTGCTGAAGTAGTGGCCATGATGACCGGTATTCCTACCAATAGAGTGGCACAGAACGAAAGCTCCAAACTTCTTGGAATGGGAGACGAACTCAAGAAAAGGGTGGTTGGTCAGGATAATGCCATTGATAAACTTATAAAAGCCATTCAAAGAACGCGGGTAGGTTTGAAGGATCCTAGAAAACCTATTGGATCGTTCGTATTCCTCGGGCCGACCGGTGTAGGAAAAACCGAATTGGCTAAAGTGCTTGCTACGTATATGTTCGACAAAGAAGATGCCCTGATCCGGATTGACATGAGTGAATATATGGAGAAATTCAGTGTTTCAAGACTTGTTGGAGCTCCTCCCGGTTATGTAGGATATGAAGAAGGCGGGCAGTTGACCGAAAAAGTCAGAAGAAAACCATATAGTGTGGTATTGTTGGATGAAATAGAAAAGGCCCATCCAGATGTATTCAACATTCTTTTGCAAGTTCTAGATGACGGAACATTAACTGACGGGCTTGGAAGAAGAATTGATTTTAGAAATACCATTATTATAATGACATCGAACATAGGCGTGAGAGACCTTAAGGATTTTGGTGCCGGAATAGGGTTTTCAACAAAATCAAGGGAATCCAGCATGGACGACCTCATGAAGTCTACGATTCAGAATGCCTTAAAGAAAACATTCAGCCCTGAATTTCTTAACAGGCTTGATGACCTGATCATATTCAATTCATTGCAGATAAAGCATATCCACGAGATCATTGAGATCACCCTTGATAGCCTGTTTGCCCGTATCCAAGGCCTTGGATTCAAGGTTGAATTATCCGCAAAAGCTAAAGATTTTCTTGCTGATAAAGGATACGATCCTCAATATGGCGCAAGACCTTTGCACAGGGCCATTCAAAAATACCTGGAAGACCAGGTTGCTGAAGAAATTCTGAAAGGAGACGTGAAAGAAGGAGATATCATTAGAGCGGATTACCCGGGCAAAGGAGAAGAACTGACCATCAGTATTAAAAAAACAAAGAAAAAGACTGAGGACCAGGGATCAACAGCCACAAAAGCTTCCAAAGAATCTAAAGAATCACAAGAATCTGAAGAGAAATAAAAGAAACAGGAATTACCCGGAATTATTGCTGATCAATTATCTTTTGAATTTACCAAAAGTTCGTTGCGTACTTACATGATTTTTACCATCCCAGTTAGCATTTAAAGTGCTGTCTCTGACTAATTTTCTTTGAAAATTTTTGATTGTTATTTTGTAATTTATCTTATACCTTTATTTGATTTACACTTGATCTCTGAAGCGATTTTCTTGCTTCAATAACACATGATGCATTGATCGAAATTATCAAATCATAATAAACTGGAATATAAAATGAGTGAACTGATT
Source organism: uncultured Cyclobacteriaceae bacterium (assembly GCA_965365275.1). Lineage (GTDB taxonomy): Bacteria > Bacteroidota > Bacteroidia > Cytophagales > Cyclobacteriaceae > JAGTVG01. The sequence continues at coordinate 18,285 of CBDUBA010000072.1, forward strand.
AATAATTCTGAGGACCGGAAAAAAAAATTGAAGGAACTGATCCTGAAATTACATAAGGGGGAATCTGAACAACAGGTAAGAACAGAATTAATGCAGAGTCTGAAACAGATCCCTTATGGGGAAGTTGTGGAAGTGGAACAGGAATTAATCAGCGAAGGATTACCGGAAGAAGATGTCCTTAAACTCTGTGATGCTCATTCAGCAGTATTGGATGGCAATATTGATCTTTCTGCTTCAAAATCAATTCCTCCCGGACATCCATTGGATGTAATGAAAAATGAAAACAGGGAACTTCTCATAGTAGCCGGACAGATTGATCAATCAATAAGGAAAATATCAAGAAGTTCAGGGGATGATTTGAATTCACAATTATTAATTCTTAGGGGACTGTATAACAACTTATATGATGTTGATAAATTATATCAGCGGAAAGAATATTTACTCTTTCCTTACCTTGAAAATCAAGGCATAACAGGTCCTCCTAAAGTAATGTGGGGCAAACACGATGAAATAAGAGAACTTATTAAAGGAAGCATAGAACTATTGCAAACCGAAAACATAAGCCTAGAAGAATTTGTCGCAGCATCAGAAATCATATTAAAGCCAGCCATTAAGGGGGTAATTGATATGACGATAAAGGAAGAACAGATTTTATTTCCGATGACATTAGATAAACTGACTGAAGCTGATTGGTATGAAATCAGCAGACAATCTTTGGAAATCGGTTTTTGTCTGTATGATCCTCCAGTGGAATGGAAACCTTCCTGGGCTACAAAGGATAAATCGGATCAGGTCTCATCCAGTGGGAATGGTATTCAGTTGCCATCAGGTGGATTTACCGTTGAAGAATTACTTGTGATTTTAAATACGTTACCTGTTGATATGACTTTTGTTGATCGGAATGATAAAGTCAAATTCTTCTCACAGAGTAAGGAAAGAATATTTCAGAGGAATCGAGCCATTCTGAATAGGGATGTTAGACATTGCCATCCACCTTCAAGCACACATATTGTAGATAAAATTATTGAGGATTTCAAGGCTGGGAAAGAATCTCGTGCACCTTTCTGGATAAATATGGGAGGTAAAATGATTCATATCGAATATTTTGCTTTAAGAAATGAAAATAATGAGTATTTAGGCACCCTGGAAGTATCTCATGATGTTACAGTATATCGTGAATTGCAGGGGGAACAGAGAATATTATCATATACAAAAGAGGCATGATGAAAAAAACCCAACTAATAATTAGTCCGAAGACAAAAGTGCTTCAATTAATTGAAACATATCCCCAGTTAGAAGAAGTTTTGATCAGTTATGTTCCTGCATTTAAAAAGTTGAAGAATCCGATCTTAAGAAGAACGGTAGCAAAAATAGCCACTCTTCAACAGGCGGCGAGTATAGGCAATGTAAAAGTAGGCGACCTGATCAATCATTTAAGAAAAGAAGTTGGACAGGATCTGGTAAATAATGAAATGGATAATCCATACAATACGCAAATACCCGATTGGTTCGATGAAGCCAGAATTGTTCAGGAATTGGATGTAAGAGATATGCTTGCAGCCGGGGAACACCCCGTTAACCAGGTTATGGCTGATCTTAAAAAACTTCCTGCAAATTCAATATATAAAATGATCGCACCATTTCTCCCTGCTCCCTTAATTGATAAAGCATCGAGTATCGATGCTAAACACTGGGTTGTAAAAGAAAAAGAAGACTTTTTTATCATATATTTTATTATGACTGGAAAATGATGGCTTCATCATCAAGGCTATGATGAGAATTCTGTTTAAATTGTAGCCGGATATACATCTTTCAAACCATGTCTGTTTTGGGATATCTGAATGCATACGATATTTCATATATTCATCCTGATAAGGAAGAACTTTTCAAAAATCTGAATTTATCCCTCCACGGAAATCAAAAAGCGGCTATCCTGGGCAAAAATGGTATTGGCAAATCAATATTCCTCCAGATCTTAAGCAGAATAAAAATCCCTGATAGCGGTGTAGTTGAATCCTCCTCCCCGCCATTTTATGTTCCCCAGCATTTCGGACAATATAATGACCTGCAGATCGGTGAGGCTCTGCGCATAAATGATAAATTGGATGCGATAAGTCGAATAACCAGTGGGGACTTAAGTAGTAAATATTTTTCAGTATTGAATGATGATTGGGAAATTGAGGAAAAATGCCGTGAAGCTTTCAGGCGGTGGGGGATAAACCATCTTTCCATGAATCAAAAAATGAATTCAATAAGTGGTGGAGAAAAAACCAAAGTTTTTCTTGCAGGTATTTTTATTCACAAACCAGAAATAGCCCTTCTCGATGAACCCACCAATCATCTGGACATGAAGAGCCGGAATATTCTTTATGACTATGTATCTGAAAATAATAATATTCTGGTAATTGTAAGTCATGATCGTTTATTACTGGACATGCTCAACCCAATTTTTGAATTAACAGATAATAAATTCAATACATATGGGGGCAATTATACTTTCTACAGGGAAAGTAAAGAGCAGCATCTGCGGATGGTATACAAAAATCTGAAAGAAAAAGAAAAGGCTTTTAAGACTGCAAAAAAAACCGCAAAAAAGGCGATGGAAAGGAAGAATCGTATGGATTCCAGAGGGGAAAAGAAGCATAGAGGAAACATCCCTCCTGTTCTGATGCATCAACTTAAAAACAAAGCCGAGAAAAGTACCTCAAAGTTGAAGGAGCTTCATTCAGATAAACTTAAATCCATTCAGGATGACATTTCTGAATCAAGAAAAGAAATCCCTGATAATGATAAGATCAAGATAGATTTTGAAAGCACTTCTCTATATACAGGTAAAGTGCTTGTAAAGGCAGAAAAAATCAATTTCAGGTATGGAATTCAGAATTTATGGAAAGACACTTTCAACCTGGAGGTTCGAAGTGGCGACCGCCTGGTCATAGATGGTGATAATGGATGTGGCAAAACTACCCTGATTAAAATATTATTGGGTGAGCTATCCCCTGTGACTGGGTCTATAGAAATTGCCAAATGGAAAGGAGTTTATATTGACCAGGATTACTCTCTTATAAAAGATCATTTTTCCGTTTACGAACAAGCTGAAAAATATAATGATGGGGCGATGCCGGAACACGAGATCAAGATACGATTATCGAGGTTTCTGTTCGATAGAAGCACCTGGTCAAAATCCTGTAGTTCATTAAGCGGTGGTGAAAAGATGAGGCTTGCCATATGCTGTTTGATGATCAGACAGCATGCACCGGATCTTTTTGCATTAGACGAGCCTACCAATAACCTGGATATCCCCAATATCGAAATTCTCACCTCAGCCATAAGTAACTATAAGGGAACATTAATTGTCATTTCTCATGATAAAAAATTTCTTGAGGATATAGGTATAAATAGGAAAATGCAGATATTGAACGGTAAGATTAAGACCGATATAATTATTCAGTGATTACTATGATTAAACCTATTCATGTTTCCCTTTTATTTATAATCATGCTGTTTATAATGGGTTGTAAGAACCAAACACAGCCTAATATTATACTGATTATGGCCGATGACCTGGGTTACGGCGGGATAGGATGCTATGGGAATGAAGAGATCAAAACGCCCAACCTGGACAATCTGGCTACCAATGGGCTTCGATTCACGGACTTCCACTCTAATGGATCTGTATGTTCTCCTACCAGGGCTGCACTGCTGACAGGACAATACCAACAGCGGTCCGGAATGGAAGGTGTAATCTATGTTAAAGGTGATACCAGGAAAATAGGATTGGATACTACATCGACGACCATTGCTGAGGTTTTAAAAGAAAATGGATACAGGACAGGAATTTTTGGCAAGTGGCATCTGGGGTATGAGAAGAAGTATAATCCGAGATTTCATGGATTTGATGAATTTATTGGTTTTAGAAGTGGGAACATCGATTATCATACGTATTATGATAATGCGGGGATATACGATTGGTATGAGAATCTGGATACCATACCGGATAACGGCTATGTAACTGATTTGATAACGAAGTATTCCATCAGGTTCATAGAGAAAAACAAAAATGATCCATTTTTCCTATATATTGCTCATGAGGCCCCGCATGTTCCTTTCCAGAGCAGGAAGGATCCCGGATACAGGTATCCGGACAAGGATTTCAGCTATTTTGGACCGGTTGAGGACCGAGAGCGCGCTTACAGGGAAATGATAGAAATAATGGATGAAGGCATTGGGGAAATCATCCAGACGGTTCAGGATCTGGGATTATCTGAAAACACCCTTGTTTTATTTATTTCAGATAATGGGGGATTGCAGGGATATGGCAATAATGGAATACTCAGAGGTTCCAAAACCACACTGTTTGAAGGAGGACATCGTGTTCCGGGGATTGCCTCGTGGCCAGGCAAAATAGATGATGGTATTTCCGGCCAGCTTGCTCTTAGCATTGACCTCTTCCCTACCATATTGGAAGTTTGTAATATTAAAAAACCAGAGGGCTTACTGCTGGACGGTACCGATCTTACGCCCTTACTTTACAACAATAAAGAATTGAGGAATAGAAATGTGTTCTGGCGATACAGGGGGAGTTTATCGATGCGAAATGGTTCAATGAAACTTTTAACAACTCCTCAGGATACAATGCTATTCGATCTGAGCGTAGATATGAGTGAAGAAAATAATCTCGCAGCTGACAGTCTTGATTTACTCAACACCATGCTAAAAGAACTGGACAAATGGAACACCGAAATGAACAGGTACCCTCAAATGACGAGGTAGAAAGTGTAAATCTCAATCATTCCCTGCTTTTCTTCTGATTTTTAATTTTATATCTATAGATCCTGTAAAAGATCAATGCCAAAGATATTGAGGGCATATATTATGCATTTATAGGTCATTTTATATTACCTCAACTTGAAACTGGGATATTCGTAAAGAAACATTAGTATGGATGTG
>CBDUBA010000073.1:0-23038 GCA_965365275.1 uncultured Cyclobacteriaceae bacterium
ATTCCTTACCCGGCCTTCAGCGATCAATGGCCTGAGATCCGTTCGGAATGCATCCTGTAATATTTCCTGTGCCCTGGCCACATCATTGTTCTCCCTGGCTTCTTCAAGTTTATCCCTGTCAATAATGAGCGCCTGTGCATAAGCCAGTTTAATAGCCTCCACTGATTGCAAAAGATCTTCAAGGGGATCTTTAACGTTGTGGGATGCATCTATCATCCAGGCCAGGGGAATATCATCTTTATTTGACCCTTCCATACCATACACCAACTCATTGAAGATCAGGAACAGTTGATAGGGCTTTATGGCGCCAACTGTCAGGTCATCGTCGGCAAATTTCGAATCATTAAAATGAAATCCTCCTAATTTATGCTCTCCCATAAGTGTAGCTACCACCTGTTCAATATTTGTGTTGGGTAAATGGTGACCAAGATCGACCAGGCAATAAGCTTTGCGACCGAGTTTTGAAGAAAGCAGATAAGATGTTCCCCAATCAGGTATAACCGTTGAATAAAAATTGGGTTCGAATGGTTTATACTCAACAAACATCTGCCAGTCATCAGGCATATGGTCATATATCGACCTGAGTGAATCCAGAGTTCTTGCAAGTGCTTTTCTGAAATTCTGTTGTCCGGGGAAGTTTGATCCATCTGCTAACCAAATTGTAATTGATTTTGAACCCAATTTTATCCCATGATCTATGACTTCCTTATTATGGTTGATAGCCAGCTGACGTACATTTTTGTCAGAATGTGCAAGTGATCCGAATTTATAGGATAGCTCCTGGTCAGGCTGATCCTGGAAAGTATTTGAATTTACCGCATCAAACTTCAACCCGAATGATTCTGCCAAATTTGAAATTTCCATATAATCATCAGGAATATCCCAGGGTATATGTAAAGATATGGCCCCACTCGATTTGTTAAGCGCTTGGAGAAGGGCCACGTCTTCTATCTTCTCCTTGAGGTTCCTGGGTTCACCACCTGTGGGAAACCGGCCGAACCGGGTACCACCAGTCCCCAGAGCCCAGGAAGGAATGGCCACCTGGAAATCGGATATTTTTTGAATTATTGCTTCAGGGTTTAAACCTGATTGATTGAGTTGCCCTGATATATACTCTAATTTTTTCTGATGAAGAGAACTTAATTTCGTATTGTGTTCGCTTATTAATGAAGATTTTAATCGCATACGAAAAATATTAACGAATTTTTCTAAATGATAAAAATAAAAAATGACCGAGTGAATATATTAAAAAGGTATAATAATAGCTAAATATATTCCTCCAGATACCTTATCACGGATTCTTTATACATTTTACCTATGGGAAGTACTGCAGAATCAATTTCTATCCCTTCATTATTAAATGCAGAGATCTTTGATATGGGAATTAGGTAGGATTTGTGTATTCTGATAAAGCCCTCAGCGGGTAACATTTTTTCCATATTCTTCATGGGCATTTTACTGATGATCAATCCATTCTTCACGTAGATCTTAACATAGTCTTTCAGGCCTTCTATGTAATTAATGTCATCTATTAGGATCTTTACATTCTTTCGGTCTGCCCTGACCCAGATAGATTTCCCACCGGACCCCGGGATCTTTTTTTCGTCAAGATTTGATCTGGTGATCATATTATCCAGATTATTGAATTTGTTAATGGCCTTCAGAAACCGCTCAAACGAGACCGGTTTTAAAAGATAATCCACTACATTCAACTCGAAACCTTCAAAAGCAAACTCCCTGTAGGCGGTAACGATAATTACTTTTGGCGGATTTTGTAATGTCTTAAGAAATTCCAACCCGGTAATTTTGGGCATTTGTATATCAAGGAACATAAGATCAACCGTATTGACCCGCAGGTATTCAAAAGCCTGTAAAGCATTTTCACATGTTTCCGCCAACGTAAAAGCATCAAGCTTCTCAAGATAACTTTTTATTACCTGCGATGCGATTGGCTCATCATCTACTATCAAACATTTAATTGCATTCATGATATATTATCCAGATCAATATTTAGAGTAATAGCAAAAGTATTATTTTCTTCCTGTATGTTTAATTTATGATGTCCGGGATACAGAATATTCAATCGCTTTTTTACATTTTTCAATCCAATGCCTTCTGTATAACCGGTCCTGTCATTAGAGGATTCCGGCACCCTTGGATTTTTTACCCTGAAGTCCAATTGACCATCTTCCACAATAATTCCAATATTCAACCATTGCATCCCTACCTCCTTACTTATACCATGTTTGAAGGCATTTTCCACAAAGGGTTGAAGGATCATGGGAGCTATGTTCACTTTATTATTTATTCCATTCTCCGTAAACTCAACCTTCAGCTTACTGTATCTTAATTTCTCCAATTCAAGGTAATCCTTAATGTACTGAACCTCACTTTCTATACTGACATAAGGCTTATTGCTTTTATAAAGCATATAGTCCAACAGGGATGAGATTTTAAGAACGATCTGTGGAGCGTTATCCGATCCAGCGAGGACGAGCCCATAGAGATTGTTGAGCGTATTGAACAAAAAGTGTGGATGGATCTGCGCTTTCAACAATTTCAGCTCGGCTTCCTTCAGCCTTAGCTCCATTTCCATACTCTTTTTCTCCAGAACAAGATTTTTTTTCTCAACTGCATTCCATTTACTAATCAGTTTTATGGTAACCGCAAACAGAACGACCAGGTAATTTCCGGCAATAAGATATATAATATTAAATGATGCCGGGACCATATTTCCAACCTTAAAATCAGCAATCACCACGAAAGTCAACAGGACAACATTCAATCCCAGCGTAATAGAAATAATAAAAGAATATATAAAATATAAAATGAATAGGAAATATTTCTTCTTTAGAACATACCTGGGCACAAGGTAATAATTCAGGAAATAAGTAGTTGCGATGGTTATAGGCAACAACATGATAACAAATTGAAAGGCACCCCTATAGTCAGCGCTCTCACTTCCAAATAACATGGTATAGAAACTTAATACCAATAGCCAGAACATGGAGTGAATAAAAACGCGGTATTTTGAATATGGAAAAGAGGTCACAACTGAAAATCAATTTTGTTTAAAATTAATTTTTTTAATTGCATTTTATCACTTTACTAGAGGAATATATTCATAATTTCGACGAAGTGTTGGATTCTATCGACCAATGTATAAATTCGTCAATTTCCTCAGTTGGTCGATTAAAACCTGTCGATTATCTACTTTATTTATTTAATTGCTACTCATTATATAATCTTGAAGAAAATTTATGTTCTACAATAACAATTTAATACTATGAGTTCTTTTTTCGAAATGCACATTATGGGAGGTATTCAGTTTATGTCTGTTTTATTTATCATATTACTGTCTATAATCATCCTCTCGGTTCTTGGATTCATCCAGGCCTACGGTAAACAAAATCCCAACCTGCCAAGATTAACCAACATTGTATTGGCCATAAGGTTCCTTGGCGGATTTGCTCCGGTTTGGGGAATATTAGGTCAGGGAATTGGTATATACCAGGCATGTATGGCCATTCAGGAAATGCAAGATGTTTCCCCGGCATTGTTGGCCGGTGGTTTCCAGGTATCTATGATCGCTGCTCTTTACGGCCTGATCATATTTCTTGTTTCTCGTATTTTCTGGTATGTTTTGAAATCAAAATTAAATACGCTTAGCTTAAAAAAGAGCTAATTGATCTTTTTTATGATTTTTTATAACAATAAGACGGATTTTCTTATATTTGCCCTCGATAAATCAATAAAAATCCATAATCAAAACAACGATTACTATGAAAAAATTACTAATACTGTCTGTTGTTATAATCGGTTCTGTTTTTATTTACAATGATTCAAAAGCACAGGCAAGCTGGGAAGTAGGTGCTCGATTTGGATCTCGTGGTTCAGTGGAAGCGACAATTCCTGTTGGAATGGCCCCCAGAATTCAACCAGCAGTTTATTTTTATGGAACCAACAGCCTTCCCAATGACTTTGGAATAGCAGCATATTTCGATTGGATGTTTAAATTAAGTGACGGACCATCGGGTCTTAAGTTTTTCCCTGGTGTCGGACCTGAATTTTATTTCGATAACCAGTTCAATATGAGCGTTGCTGGAAATTTCGGTGTGGAATATGCATTTGATATTCCATTGACCATTGCATTTGACTGGAGGCCGGCTATTTTCTTTACCAATAGCCATGGATTTGAAGCAGGCAACGTTGGTATTTCAGCTCGATTCAGGTTTGGAGAATCAGTTAAATTTGAAAAAGCCGACTAATCGAAGAAAAAAATAATTCAAAACATGAATATTAAAGCTGATCCTTTTGGATCAGCTTTTTTTATGCATTTTGGGCCGCATCTGAATAAAAACAGCTGAATATCAAAAGCGGGCAAAGTAAAATAACTTTTATAAATGAATTGGCTTGGTATTTTTCGTGATATGGAATTAATTTGGTAGTTAATCTTGAGTTTATCCACGGATCATGAACATATCTGAAAGAAGGCGCTTTATTAAACAAAGTTTAGGATTTGCATTATCACTTCCAACGCTCATGAGTTTCAAGAACAGTTTCCAGGAGGTGACCTATCCAAAAATCCTATTCAGAGTGGGGTGGAACAATACTGACAATAATGAATTGGCCCTCATACCTGCCTTGTACCGTATTGCTCAGAAAACCATATTGAGAACTGAATTTTACCTTTGGTTGAGCAAATCAGATGAAAAACTGATGGAAATGCTGGACAAGAATTTCACATCACTGAAGATGGTAACTGGCGATATTGATGATTCCGGACAACCAACTACTGATGAACTAAAAGAGATACTTTTTGAATCAGACTTGTTTTTTTATACTCCCGGATTCTCCACCAACGTGGATTGGACCGGAAAAAGTAAGGAAGGGGTGGAAACCAGATCGCTACAATATTGCCTGGATAACGGCATCAATTATGCTCTTCTGGGTATTGGAGATATCCCGGATGAACCGGAATCACGGGATCGTTTTCTGAAGATAGCGAACGGTGCAGAATTTGTATACAGTACTTCATCCGTTACTGATAGACAGCTGAAAGATAAAAACATAAAGATCTCAAAAATTCAAACAGCACCTAATCCCCTATTTGGTTTTGATCTCAGAGACGATACCGGTTCCAGGAAGGTGTTGCAGGGATTTTATCTGATCGACAAGGATTTTCTGACGGTTGATTTCAAGGCTCATGGCATTCCTTCAGAGAAATTAACGGAATATAGCAAAAAAGTTATTGATTTGATTACCAGATGGGTTAAAGAAAATGATAAAAATGTGCTGCTTCTGCCAAACAATGATGCAGATGTAGAATACACTGTCAAAAATATATACAATCCCTTGCCTGAAGAAGTTAAAGCCAAGGTAGCAATATCCGAAGAAAGGCTTATGCCCGACATGGCTGCCTCAATATATGAAAAATCAAGAGTCGTAGTTGGGATGTCCCTTTTTCCAGCCATTTCAGGCATCAATTCAGGCAACCCTATCATGTTCCTGTCCCCAGTGGATGTCGAGATGAGGGCAAAAACGATTGAAGATATAGGTCTGAAAAACAGCATTCAGGACCTTGATTCCAGAAGTGAAGAAGAATTAGCAGAAGTTTTGTTTGAGATCGATGACAAATATTTGAATAGTATCATTGAATCTGATAAAGCCAGGGAATATGCCGGCAAGAAACTTCTTGCCCAATTTGATGAGATCAACAGGTTCATCAATAAAATCGCAAGTAAAAAGGAAAACGAAAAGAATAAGGAAAAAAAGAAAAAAGGTAAATAATAGTGAGAGTATTATACCGGTATCTTTTTTAGTCAGCCCCTTTTATTATAAATTGCCTTAAGTAAATATTTTGGCATTTTTTTAAAATCTATGAGGAATCTACAGAAGGTACTTCATATAAACAATTTTCAATTATATAATTTCCTTTTCTGGTTATTACTTTGCCTGTTTGAAATTTCTAAAGTCTATTCATATATATATTTCTATGATTATCCCTTCGAACCTGAGCAGCTATTTATCTGGCCTGTCTCAAAATATTTAATATACTGGATTTTGAGTTTCTGGTTGTTCGACCTTTACCTAAAAACACGCCAAAAGGGCAAATTTGAATTCATCGCTTATCACATAATTGCTGCCCTTTTTTTTTCTGTTATTCATAAAGTATTATCTGACATTACGGGTATTTTATTGCAAAGACTGTTTCTGGGTCAGGATTCCGGCAATTTTATGGATATAACAAGCCGATGGGCCTCAATATTTTTTGATATTCCCGGTAGTTTCATATTTTATTGGGGTATTATTATCATACTACTTGGCCTGGATTATTACAGGAAATTTGTCGACGAACACACCCGTTATCTTGAAATGGAATCAGAATTGAGCCGGGCCCAGTTGAAATCACTTAAAATGCAATTAAATCCTCATTTTCTTTTCAATGCATTTAATACCATATCTATGATGGTAAGACAAGGAAAAGGTGAAACAGCCGTTGGCATGATTTCAGGATTAAGTGATATGCTTCGACACAGCCTTGTCAGCCAACCTAAGCAATTCGTGACCTTGGAAGAGGAAATTGATCTCCTGGAGAAATATCTTTTGCTGGAAAGTGAAAGGTATAAGGATAGGTTGACCATTAATTGGGATATAGAGAAATCTTTATTAAAATTACTGGTGCCAAGCCTCATCCTGCAACCCATAGTAGAGAATGCATTCAAACATGGCATATCGAAGAATATCGGGAGGTCTGTATTAAAAATCACTGTAAAAAAGGAGGATCAATCGCTGAAACTGGAAGTATTTAATACTGGTTCCTATCTTCCGATCAACTGGGATATCAATAAAAATAAAGGATTGGGTTTGGCAAATACTATCAACCGGTTGATAAAGTTATATAAGAAGGATTATAAAATCCAGATATACGAAAGAGACCAGGGTGTGGCCGTGGTAGTCAAGGTCCCGGTAATGGAACAAAGTATTAAACCTATATAGTCTCTGAAGTCAGGAAGGAAAGATAAGATCGAATGGGTGATATTGGAAAATGCTTTGAACAATTATCTAACAGATTCAAATAAAATTATGTCAACTTCATAATACATGTCAAACAAAATCATTAAAGCAGCCATCGTGGATGACGAGCCGAACGCGAGGGATGGGCTCGAACTCATGCTATCAGGCGATTCGGATATAGAATTGGCGGGAATATGCAAAAATGGCATAGAGGCCATTCAATTTTTAAAAGAAAAACAAGTGGATCTGGTCTTTCTCGATATACATATGCCGGGAATAGATGGTTTTGATGTTTTGGATAATATACCAAAAGAAAGATGGCCCTTTATTGTGTTCATAACAGCATTTGATGATTATGCTGTGAAAGCTTTTGAATATCATGCCCTCGATTATATACTTAAGCCTTTCTCCGATGAAAGATTTTTCGAGATGCTAAAAAGAGTGAAGGAATCCATTTACAGCAACAGAACCCTTGAGCAATCCAGAAAATATGAAGCCTTAAAAAATGAATTAAACAAGGGAAAATCACACGATACAAATTTTTTCTATGATACGGAAACCCCTGATGTTCAAAACCTCATCATAAAAGACAGCAGCAAAATTATCATTATACCTGTTGAAAAGATAACCTGCATTGAGGCCTTTGATTATTACATTAAGATTCATTATGAAGGAATCTTCAAACTGACCAGAATTCCATTAAAGAATATCATCGAAAGACTACCTAAAGATCAATTTATCAGGGCACACAGATCATTTGTTATTAACCTTAATCATATTGATCAGCTCGAAAAAAGAGGCAAAGGTGAGACAGTAGCAATTCTCCGGTCAGGACAGGAAATACGGGTGAGCGATACCTACAAAAAGGAACTTCTTGATCGTATCAAGCCGACGTAATAGAAACTTTACTGCATACTAGGGCGAATTCACTGCATAAGTGTATTAAATCGAAATGATGATCCGTAATTTCAGGTAAAAGTATAAATATGCTACGAAATTATCTACTTATTAGCCTTAGACACCTGTTAAGACAAAGAAGCAATAGCTTTATCAATCTGGCCGGCCTGGCCATGGGTATTACAGTTAGTTTGTTTATTGTGCTGTATATACAATCGGAACTCAGCTATGAAAAGGATTATACTGATTATGGGAACATTTACAGGCTAGCCTCAAGTAACTGGGCCAAATCCTCACCACCAGCTTCAGAGGCGATTAAAGACTATTTCCCTGAGATAAAGGAATCCGGAAGAGTAGCCTTATTCAGAGGTGGTACAAGTATAGCTGTGATAGATGATACCCATTTCCCTATTAACAATGGATATTATGCTGACCGATCTATATTGGACATCTTTGATCGCGACTTGCTGTCCGGGAACATGGCAGGTCAATTGGAAAGACCCTATACCATGATTATAACTGAAAAACTTGCTAAAACACTCTTTGGAGATAAAGAACCTGTCGGCGAAGCTTTAAAATTTGCGTTTGGTGAATTACAGAATGCCAGGGAGTATGAAATTACAGGGGTGATCCAGGATTTCCCTGAGAAATCCCATATAAAAATTGAATATCTCATCTCAATGTCTACTTTTTACGAAGATTATCCAGATGGTTGGACTGGATCAAAAACCTGGAAAGTTATGTATACCTATCTGTTATTTGATAATGACAGGGATTTTTCAAATGTGAACAATAAAATAAGGGATTTCCAACTTGATCATCAGCTTAGCGAATTCTATACTGAAGAGGATCTCAAGGCTCGTGGAGACTTCTTCGAACTACATCCCATCAAGGATATACACTTGAATTCTCACAGGGAGCAGGAAATGGGTCCCAATAGTCATATCCGTTACATTTATATATTTGGAGCATTGGCAGTACTTATTATCATCGTGGCCAGTGCCAATTTCATTAACATTTTTGTAACACAGGCCTTGAAGAGAAGCAAGGAAGTAGGAATCAGAAAAGTTACCGGGGCATACCGTTCACAATTGATCAATCAATTTCTTTTGGAAGCCTTTATTTATACCGTATTATCTACAATAATCGCTTTACTCTTATGCAGTTTAGCACTACCCCTATTTAACGAATTAGCCAACCAGAACTTTACATTCAGGGACCTAATTAAAAAGGAACATCTTTATATTATTGCTTTCCTGATCATAGGCGTAACTTTTATATCAGGCGGGTATCCTGCGATATTTATATCAGGGTTCAAGATTGTAGACAGCATTAAAATAAATCAAATACCTCAGTCTTCTTTATCCAATAGTAGAAAAGTATTGTTAATTCTACAGTTTATCATTGCAATATTTATGATAAGCAGTACCCTCATCATTTCGAATCAACTAAAGTATTTCAGAAATAAGGACCTCGGTTTTGATAAAGAGCATATTGTGGCCATATACACCTATGGTGATTTCAGAAATATTTTTCAGCAAAGTAGGGAATATATATATAATGAATTTAAGAAGCACCCTGGGATTATAGAAACAGGAGCTACCACAACTATGATCGGGAATATTTCAAGCATTGAATTTTTATTACCGGAAGGAATGGATTATGAAAACAATGATGATTTTATGAGGTTTACACGCTCAGATGAGGGATTTATTCCGACTCTTGGGATTGAACTCCTTGAAGGAAGAAATTTTAAACCAGTTATTGATTCCTCTGGTGCATTTATAGTGAACCAAAAGGTAGTCGACATGCTTGGGCTCAAGAATCCAGTCGGTACAATAGCAACAAATGATTTCTTCAGACACAAAGGTCCAATTGTCGGTGTTATGAAAGATTTTAATTTCGCATCCCTTCATAACGAGATAGAACCACTTGTGATATCATATCGGCCAGATTGGTCAGGTACAATCGTGGTGAAAGTGGCAGGTGATCAAATAAAAGAGGCAGTAACACATATGGAATCTATTGTAAAAGATATTGCTCCCGGGAGTATATTTTCCTATAGCTTCCTTGATGACCAACTTAACAACCTGTATTTATCCGAAGATAAGATGAGTAAAATATTTAAAGTATTTTCGTTCCTAGCAATCCTGATTTCATGTATGGGTCTTTATGGCCTTGCTGCTTATTCTGCAGAATTAAGAACAAAAGAAATTGGTATTAGAAAAGCCTTCGGGGCTTCTGTTAGTAAAATTCTGATTTTGCTTTCAAAGGTCTATATATCCCTGATAACCATTGCATTTTTAATCGCTATTCCAATATCAAACTACTTCGTTACAGAATGGCTGAAAAACTTCGCATATCAAACCCAACTAAACTGGTGGACATTTGGTATAGCCGGGATCTCCGTCGGTACAATAGCGCTCCTTGCGGTTGCCGGTAAATCGATCCAGGCTGCAAGAAACAATCCTGCAAAATCTCTTCGTTCAGAATAAATAAAAGAATATACAAAGTATGAAAACATTGTTGAATACAAATAAAGTATAGAAAATGCGATTTGCCTGCACACCAATTATTCTATACTTTTGCACATATTTTTATTCTAAAATGCAAGGTGATGAATATATTGAAAGCGACTGCGGGGATATTTATTTTTATTGGATTATGTAATCCTGTTTTTCCACAAAATGACCTGAGTTTAACTAACATTATGTCCGGTGATGATTTTGTTGGCTACCTGCCAAAGAACATATACTGGTCAGAGAATAGTAAAAGTGTATTATTTGACTGGAATCCTGAAAAGGAACTCAATGAAAGCCTTTACAAGATAGATCTGAAAGGCTTAAATCCGTATAAAGTCGGGATTGAGGAACAAATGCGGATGCCCGCTAAATATGGGGTCTTATCGAATGACGGGAGCAGGAAATTATATGAAAAGAATGGAGACATCTTCCTTTACTTCATCAAATCAGGTAAGATTGATCAAATAACAAATACCATTGATCGTGAATCAAATCCGGTTTTCATTAATAATGAAAGCAGTATTGCTTTTAGATCTGGGAACAATCTATTCAGATTATCTCTTGATAATGGAAGTATTACTCAAATCACAAATTTCATTGAGAAAGCCTCCGAAAGAAAAGACAATAAGCTATCAGAACAAAAAGAGTGGATACAGAATGATGAGATGGCTCTGTTTGATGTTCTCCGTAAACGGGATGAAAAAGAAAAACTATCCGAGGCCAGAAGAGATTCACTAAAGCCTCAAAGGCCTGTTGAAATTCCAATAAATGGCCAGTACCTGAGTAATCTGACCATTAGCCCGGATGAAAAATACGTACTTTTTCATCTTATAAAAAGAGCTTCCAATGGTAATAATACGGAAGTACCAAGCTACGTTACGGAAACTGGTTATACGAAAATGCTACGGGCCAGGCCAAATGTTGGGGATCCTGAAGCAAGCATGAAATTAGGGATTATCGACATTAGAAAGGATACATCCTATTTTATCACTCCGGATAATATTCCAGGTATCTTTGACAAACCTCAATTCCTTAAGGATTATATCCCCGAAGACAGCACCTTTAATGATCAGTTTAATGATCCAAGAAATATTGTTTATCAATCACCGGTATTTAATAAAAAAGGAGACAGGGTGGTTATGGTAATTCGATCTTCCGATAATAAAGACAGGTGGATCATGCAGCTTGATCTTTCTGCTGGAGATCTTATTTTGCTGGACAGGCAACGAGATGAATCATGGATAGGCGGACCTGGTATCGGGGAATGGAATTACGAAAGGAATACTCTTGGATGGCTTGGAGATAATGAAACGATCTGGTTTCAATCCGAAGAAACAGGATACTCACATCTCTATACCTTAAATACGAGAACGAAAGAAAAGAAAGCCATTACCTCTGGTAACTGGGAAGTCTATAATGTTAAATTATCGAATGATAAGAGATCTTTCTACATAACAGCCAATAAGGAAGGTCCTTCAGAACGCCATTTTTATAAAATCGCTGTTGAAGGAGGAAATTTGACAAAGTATACACAGGCTGCAGGAAATTATGAGGTATCTGTATCACCTGATGAAAAAATGTTAGCGGTAAGATACTCCTACAGTAATAAACCATGGGAACTGTACCTGATGCCAAATAAACCCGGCGCAAAAATGCTACAGGTTACACAATCCACCAGTGCTGAATTCAATGCATATCCCTGGAGGGAACCAGAATTGGTACACTTCAAATCGGAAGATGGATCCATGGTACCTGCCCGTTTGTACAAACCGGATAATCCTGTCGAGAACGGCCCGGCTGTTATTTTTGTACATGGAGCAGGATATCTTCAGAATGTTCATAAATGGTGGAGCAGCTATTTCAGGGAGTACATGTTCCATAATTTATTGGTGGACCGGGGATATACTGTTTTGGATATAGATTATAGAGGAAGCCAGGGTTACGGCCGGGATTGGCGAACCGGGGTATACAGGCATATGGGAGGAAAAGATCTGACTGATCATGTGGATGGTGCCGGTTATCTGGTTGCTGAGCACAATGTTGATCCCGGAAAAATAGGCATTTATGGAGGCTCTTATGGGGGCTTCATTACTATTTTCGCCATGTTTAAATATCCAGAAGTATTTAAGTGTGGAGCTGCTTTAAGATCTGTCACCGATTGGGCACATTATAATCACCCCTATACCTCCAACCGTTTGAACACACCGGTTGAGGACAGCATTGCCTACAGGAACAGTTCTCCAATTTATTATGCTGAAGGATTACAAGGTGAATTGATCATGTTGCATGGCATGGTTGACACGAATGTTCATTTTCAGGATGTTGTCAGGCTATCGCAGAAACTAATCGAACTTGGAAAGAAAAATTGGGATGTGGCTATTTTTCCTGTGGAAGATCATGGTTTCAAAGAGGCATCCAGCTGGGCAGATGAATATCGAAGGATATTTGAACTATTCGAGCGGAACCTTAAATAGGATTACATCAACAACAATAAATTATGTCCTGGACCTGTCCGGATTGTGGAAAATCATTTCGAAATCGTAACCAGTGGCACTCCTGTTATACCCTGAACCTAGAAGATCATTTAAGGAATAAGTCCGAAGAAATCAAGAATATCGTTAATGACCTTTTAATTGAAATTGGACAATTTGGCCCCATAGAACTTAATCCGGTCAAATCAGTAATTCAGGTTAAAGCTGGCGCCACATTTCTTTCTATCAAACCTAAAAAGGACTACATAGAGCTCGAATTTCAACTGGGCCAGGAAATAGATCAATTTCCAATTCATAGAACAATACGGATTTCACGAAACCGTGTACTTCACTTACTTTACATTCAAAACCAGGAAGATATTAATGACCAACTTCTCGACTGGATCAAGAGTTCTTATTTACTGGTTAGCGCCTCCAGGAAATAAATTCTAATACCCTAATGAACTATTTCGATTAAAAATAGGTAAATCTTTGAAATTAATACTATTTTAAAATTTTGAAGATTAATAGTATTATCGTTTTTAGCAAATATACAGGCAAAGCGGACATAATCTTCCTATCGAAAAATTCTCAATCAAATTTTTAATCTCTAAATTAAAGCAAACTTTAAAAAGCTGATATGATTCGATGAAGCAGTTTCAACCTTCTTATCTTAAATCCTATAGAGAAGGCGCTCTCAGGAAAAAAATTATGAGGATAAATGAAATTAATAAATCCTGTGACCTCTGCCCTCACCAGTGCAGGATAGATAGAACTCAATCGAACATAGGCAAATGCAAATCCGGAAGTTTACCAATAATATCATCTTTTAGCCCACATTTTGGAGAAGAACCTCCATTAACTGGAAGTCGTGGTTCGGGTACCATATTTTTTGGCAACTGTAATCTATCCTGCATTTTCTGCCAGAATTATGATATTTCGCAATGTGGTAATGGAGAAGAACTGAATCACTCAGACCTCGCCCGTATTATGATCAGGCTTCAGCAACATGGATGTCATAATATTAATTTTGTCTCGCCAAGCCATATGGTCAATGCTATCCTAAATGCTTTACCTGAAGCCATCGAAATGGGCTTAAAGATCCCACTTGTTTATAATTCGGGAGGATACGACTTAGTTTCAACAATAGAATTACTGGATGGAATATTTGATATATATATGCCCGATCTCAAATATATGGATAACACCGTCGCCAATGAATTAAGCGGGATTAATGATTATGTAGAGATGGCCACAAAATCAATATTCGAGATGTACAGGCAGGTTGGAGATTTGGAGGTAGATGAATATGGGGTTGCACAGAAAGGACTCATCATACGCCATCTTGTTATGCCAGACAACATCGCTCAGACCACCAAGGTCATTGATTTCGTCAAGGAACTTTCAACAAATACCTATTTTAATCTGATGGATCAATACCGGCCGGCATATCATGCCTTGTCAAATCCGAAAATAAACAGAAAACTTACCGCTGAGGAATTTCAAAAGGCATATAATTATGCTCTTGAAACTGGACTATCACGAATAGCAGGCTAATTTTCTGAAAGGACATAGTAAGAAACGCCGTTTTTGGTTACCCCATCCCCAAGCATATGGTAAAATGCAAACAACTCAAAAGAGAATGGTATATAGCCTAAGTATCCAAGTAAGGGCATTTCGAATATATACAAGAATTCAACCCCTGGTGTATGATATATCCACTTCGGATAGGCCAGGTAGTTCCACATTTCCCAAAAAAATCCGCAAAGTAAACATCCAAGAGCCAATGAGATCAATGGGCGCCAATCCCTGATATCCGTAAAGGAAACAAGACTGCGTTTACCCATTATATGATTGACAGAATCCAGGATCAGAAATACGGATAACCATAGGAAAACATAAAAGTACCCTGGCCAGACCAATAATAATATCAGAGTACTAATCCCAATGAAAATGATAATCCTTATGCTGCTGGTACCTGAAGAAATCCTGGGTCCTAGTTTAATTCTTTTTAGCCATTTAAAAGAGCTGATTAATTCGGCAGATCCGAAAACGGCTGGAATAACTGTTGAGAAACATATACTGGCGTAAATAAAGTATTCAAGATCACTGAAATGTTCACGTCCAAGATAGAACCAGTTCTGGGTTCTGAGGTTTAATCCTTCAAAAAGCCACCAGACTGGTACTGAAATGAAAAATAATCCAACAAATTTTTTCCAATTTTTTGATAACAGCGATTCTCCTTTTCGTTTGTAGACAATACCATCAACAGAAAGGATATACCCAAACCATAATGGAAAAAACAGGATATGTGTTCTCAGGCCTTCCAGATGCCAATTCAAATACCAGGCCGTTAATAAGAGAACCAATCCCAAATAAAAATGAAGGGGCAGTCTTTTCGGATCTTCCATAAACTTTTGAATATATATACAAGTTATAGATTTTTAAAACGTTATCTATATACCATCTGGGGGAAAAAACTCAAAATCTAATTTAATATTACATATGTCCTGTAGAATAGAAAGTAAACAGGTATTATGTTTAATAAGTATTAATTTAAGACATGAATCTTAAAGTGCTATTTTTCAGATATTTATAAGAGAGGAATCTGCGCAATTATGCAAAAGATCAAGTACTACTTACTGGAAAGCATTGATATTCGCATCATCCTGGTAGCAGTTTTATACTTCTTGAGTGCGTATTTCGGACTGCTATTAGCCTTTAGAGATCCAATCACTTCACCTGTTTGGCCTCCGGTTGGTATTGGATTAGCTTTGATCCTTTTTCTTGGTGTAAGAACCTGGCCAGGCATTACAATAGGCTCACTAATTGCCTATATGCTAGTATTCTGGCTAAATGGGATTGAGATCAATAGTGGAACAATTCAGGCCTCAATCATCATAAGTATTGGAAATACTGTTGAAATATTACTTGGCCGATACCTGATGATTCGGCTCATAAAAGACAAGGATCCTTTCACGAACACATATAATACTTTCGTTTTTCTCATCATTGCATTGGTCATGTGCCTTGTAGGATCTTCTTTAGGAACATACAGTTTTTATCTGAACGGAATAGTGACTAAAGAAGAATTTATATCGAGGTGGTTTTTCTGGTGGATACCTAATGTTACAAGCGTCCTGTTATTCACCCCATTCCTTCTTTCCTGGAAAAGGCAATTTACATTACAAATAACCCGAAGAACTGTATTCGAATCATTGATCTTTCTATTTTGCCTGGCATTATTTATCGTAGTTCTACGTTACGAAACTCTCGCTCCCACTATTGAAAAGTCCTATCCATTTCTGATAATTCCCTTTTTACTATGGCTTTCATTCAGGTTTAATCTTCAGACTACCTTAACTGGTATATTGATCACCGCTTTATCGGCTATTTATATTACGATCAATGGTTATGGACCTTTTGTTCTTGATTCAAATGAAAATTCAATACTGATACTGCAGATATTTATTAGTGTTATCAGCATCACAAGCATTATATTGTCATCAACAGTATTTGAGCGACTTGAGGCTCAGTTAACGATCCAAAAATTCAATGAAACCCTTGAAACCAGGATTGATGAAAGAACAAAGGCTCTGAATGATGAAATATTATTCAGGAAAAGGGCTGAGGATAAACTGAAAGTTACCAACAGGCAATTACGCAAGGCCAATGTTGAACTTGATAATTTCGTTTATAAAGTGTCGCACGACCTGAGGGCCCCTATTGCATCGGTACTTGGTCTCGTAAATCTTGCTAAAAAGGAGAATAAGTTTGATACGCTGAAACAATATTTCGATATGGTGGGCAGAAGTGCCGTTCAGCAGGATTCCTTTATTAGGGATATCCTGGATCTATCCAGAAATTCCAGATTATTGGTAGATCGTAAAAAAATCAATTGGCAGGAACTAATAAACGACACGTTTGATCATTTAAAATTCAGTGTTAAAGACAAAGCGATTGAAAGAAAGATTAACATTAACGGGAAAGCCAGCTTTTATTCCGACCAGCGAAGGATTAAGGTAATATTCAATAACCTGATCTCAAACGCCATACGGTACTCCAATGGCCAGGATCCTGTGATTGAGATCGATGTTAAGATTAATAAAACGAATGCGAATATAACCATATCCGATAATGGCGTTGGAATTGAAAAGAAACACCAGAAAAAGGTTTTCGAGATGTTTTACAGGGCTACTGACGCAAACGCTGGATCCGGGCTGGGACTATACATTGTAAAGGAATCCATAGATAAGCTGAACGGCAATATAGACATGATGTCTGATGTAGGTATTGGAACGAAGTTTCTTATTTCCCTGCCCAATCTTAAAAAATAACAGGATAAAGATTAATACAAGCACTAGATTCTATTGATACGCAATTATTCCTTCTGTTCATTTTCCAGCGTATAGTAAAACTGAACAATACATCCCAATTGTTCCACATATACCAAAACTTTTCGTGCATCAAATTTATCTACAATGCCGGTCATTCCCTTAAAAGGTCCATCCGGGATTTCAACAAACTGGCCCCGCTCAAATCCGCTACCCTCCACTTTGATATCCGATCCTGCATTTTCAATTTCCCTGATTGCCTGTATCTCCACATCCCTGATTATTGCAGGATTACTGGCGTAATAAACGTATTTCATTACCCCGGGATCACGTAGTGGCAGCTGTCTGTTCTTTTCATTGATATAGATAAATATATAGGATGGGAACATGGGGATCTGAACTTTCTTTTTCCTGTCACTCCATTGATGGACCGTTTTAATTAATGGGCAATACACTTCATATCCCGCTTCCTGCAAACGGGAAGTTACCTTCTTTTCATTCCTGGGTTTGGTGTAGAGGACATGCCATTTATACTCATTTATCTTTTTCAATCTTTCAATTTCACTCACGGACATTTTATTTAATAAACGTTTTTGGGTTGCGCATATGTTTGAAAGCTTAATAACTATTTACTTCCAGACAACATGATTTTAATAGCTTTTGAATCTTTTAAACCGCCAAAGTTAATATGAAATCATCTAAATTTTACCGAAACGTGTTATGTATTGTTATGCTTTCCTGACTTTCTTCACGAAAGCTTTTCCTGGATTAATAGCAAATACCTGATTGATTTCAGTAGTGGTAAACCCATTCGTTTTTAACTTAGGGATCAGGCTTTTAAATACTGCAGTATAGGGTGTGAATGATCCTCCACCCTCTTCTCCTGGTGAATACCAACCGGCATCATGTGAGACAAGCACCTTACCCAATAAATTATTCTTTTTAAATTCCTGAAGCCAGGTTACATATTGATCAGCATTTTTGGGATTCAATCCATCAATACTTACCCAGGCTCCCATTTTTGCTGCTTTCAATCGCTGATTACTGTCTTTTTCATTTTGAGCGTGTACCCAGATGAATGCCTCCGGGGCAATTCCTAATGACTGAAGCAGTGAAATTTCCTCAAATGCTGGTATTGCCGGTCCCGTATGCGAAGCAATTGTTAATCCGGTTTCCAAATGAGTTTGTCCGGCTGCTTTGACAATCTTCTGGTGTAATTCTGATAGTGGTTCGGGAGCCACGCCTATTTTCATGAATCCAGGTTTAATACCGGAATCATTGATTCCTGATTCCGATTCCCTGATCCAGAGTTCTGCTAGGGATGTGCTGTCCATTTCATAGGCCTTTCCAGGCATATATTTATTGTCTGCAGCACCATAGAATCCTGTGTTTGTCAGAAATAACATGCCTGTTATATCAGATAGCTTTTTCAGGAGTTCCGGATCTCTTCCAATATATTCTGGAGTACACTCCATGAAAGATTTACATCCAAATTCTTTTATTTCATCCAGATATGGCTTTACCACCTTAATTACATCCTCATGTTTCCAACTTTTCGGATTATAATTCTTAGCGCCAATAAAATCAACAAGGATATGTTCATGCGTAAGTGTGAATCCCAGATCAGAAGCACGGACCATCCCATTTACAGTCATTATACGCTCCTCTAAAGTGAACCGGGATTTATCTTCAAATTTTAATCCAGTAGTAAAAAGAGGCGTAAAAATGGATAATTTAACAGCATCCCTTATAAAGGATCTTCGGCTATACCTGTTCATGACTTTAGATTTGACTCGTTATATATTCTTGAGAATAATTTATAAAACATCGTGAAATCTAATTTAATAAATTCAATTTACATATGTCAACGGCATCTTAAAACATTATTAACATTATAAATGTTCATCAGTAAATGAAAATATGTATTTGAAAGTTAAAAATTGTATCAAATTCCATCCAAAAAAAAAAATACGGGTATCTTTGGCAGGAATTTATTATTATAACCTATATGAGATTTAGTAAAGTACAGTTCTTTATATTACCCCTCTTAATATTGCTCCTGGTCAGTAATTCCACTTGCCAGGAAAAAAACCATTCAACCAAATCCGACGAAAATGAACTTTCAAAGGGAAAAATTGCCAAGAATATCATCTTAATGATCGGGGATGGTATGGGAACATCGCAAATATATTCCGCCTTCATAGCAAGAAAGGGAAATCTTAAAATGAAAAATTTCCCTATAACCGGATTTTCGATAACTTATTCTGCTAACGATCTTATCACAGACTCAGCAGCCGGAGCCACAGCAATGGCTACAGGTACAAAAACCAATAACGGCATGGTCGGCGTTGATCCGGACAATAATCGTTTGGAAAATATAATTGAGATAGTTGAAAAATATGGAAAGAGTACAGGTCTTGTAGCTACGTCCACCATAACCCATGCAACCCCTGCCAGTTTTATTGCACATGTTGAATCCAGAAACGATTATGAGAGAATTGCATGGCAATTTCTTGAGACTGATATAGATGTTTTTGTTGGCGGCGGAGCAGTTCATTTTAGTGAACGTCTTGACCAGAGAAACCTTACTTTTGATCTGGCAAAAAAGGGATATGAACTATGTTATTCAATGGAAGCTTTGGATACTGCAACAAGTGATAAAATAGCTGGATTAGTTTATGAAGGGAGCCCTCCAACTATGCTAGAGGGCCGAAGAGATATGTTATCAAAATCGACTAAAAAAGCCCTAGAAGTATTATCAAGAAATGAAAATGGATTCTTCCTGATGGTTGAAGCATCGCAGATCGATTGGGGTAATCATCAAAACAATATTGCCTACCAAACCCTGGAAGTCGTCGATTTTGATGATGTCATTGGCGAAGTTCTTGAATATGCCCAGGAGGATGGTGAAACCCTAGTAATCGTCACAGCCGACCATGAAACCGGTGGGCTCGGCATAAATGGCGGAAATTTAAAGAAAGGTGAATTAGATCCAGGTTATACAACCATGGGCCATACAGGAGTTATGGTGCCGGTCCTTGCCTATGGGCCGAGATCAGAATTGTTTACCGGGATTTATGATAATACCGAGATCTTCTTTAAGATGCTGAAGGCCCTGGGAAAAGAAAAGACGCTGAGCCAGTCGATTAGATGAAATCCTTATCTTTGCTTGATTCCTTAATTGATGATTCCAATTTAATTAACAAGTTCCTGACAGATCAGGTATATACGCTTTCCGAAAATCAACTTAACTGGAAACCCTCTCCCGAAAAATGGAGTGTGTTAGAATGCCTGGAACATATCATCCTGAGTGGTCAGTACTATATCGATCAGATCAACACTAAGCTTTCAGGCAAAATCCCTGGATCTGATCTGCTGGATATGAATTTCAAACCGGGTTTAATCGGAAATTATTCAGTAAAGGCTATGAAGCCAGGTCCTTCCGGTGAAATAGGCAGTAAAATGAAAACGTTCAAAAGAATGGAACCAGGTAAAAGCAACCTTGACCAAAAACAAATATTATCTGATTTTGAAAAGTACCAGGCTGACCTACTGAGCATCATAGAAAAATCTAGATATTTTGATCTGAATAAAATTAAGATCAGATCTTCAATCGGGAACCTGATTCGTTTTAAGCTGGGTGATGCGTTGAGATTCGTAGTTGCCCATAATCAAAGACATATACAACAATCTCTCAATGTTATGAAATCCGACGGCTTCCCTGCGGACAGTTAGAAATGATTGCTTTTGATTGATTTTTCAGGTGGTGATATGAGGATAAATTCGGGGATAATAGATCTTTTAAACGAAAAATCCCGCCGGCCTGTATTTAAACAAGCCAAGGCGGGAATTTTGCCTAGTTATTTCGAGATTGATCCTATTTATTTAATCTGTAAATTTCCACTCCGGCAACATCCGTCAGAAAATCGGCCTTTTTGATCAGTTCATTGATCATATCTGATTTCTCAGCTCCACAGCGCACCAGACGATTGTCTTCACTATATATTTTTACCTTTACATTCACACAATCACCGAGGTCTTTAAACTCTTCCATGAAATTTTCTTCCATTTCAAAAATTTCATATTCTGTTTCAATTGTTTCGGTATTGATGGTTTCTGCAAAAGTCGGTAACGAACTCACCCCACAAATAACCAATAGCAGCAAGCTGAAAATGATTACTTTGTATATGTTTAAGAGAGTTTTCAATAAAGTGTTCGTTTGTTGTCTCTATTGGTAATGCCAATCACATGCCAAAATTTGTATTTTGTTGATTTACAGATGATTATAAATCTTTACAATAGTCAGCCTGTACAAAAGCGCACACTTTTATGGACGTCTGGGAACACAATTTTTTGATTAATTTTAAAAAAATTTCAGGTTACAGGTAATTTGAAATCTGCTCACAATAATATTCTACGAATTCATTCCTTTTCTTATACCTGTACTGCATCACCCATCTTGGGTGAGGAAGAGCACTTATCTTGTCAAATAACTGATTTTCCTTGTTGATCTTGTTCAGATAGTCATGATTTTTGCCTCTACCCAGGGAAAAAGCAATTTTCCTATTGGCACCAAAACTGATCTGTTGTTCAAGCCAGCTAATGAATTTTGGTTCATATTGTTTCACCAGAGCATCGTTATCGTAATAATTAATATTCTTTTGGTTCATCACAAATCCAAGAGGGGATACTGCTGTTAGATAGCATGAACGAAAGAATATTTCCGGTCCGCCAAAGTGTTGAACTACTTCATATACAAACCTGGATGACAATTCATGCCTTTTAGGCAGATCATTTTTTATTTTAAGTGTATTCTCAAGGTGGATTGGATCCGTAAAGGGAATTGCCGTTAAACCTCCCCCAAACCTCCCCGGGTTAATTCCTATCAAAAATATTCTGGGATTAGAATCATCATAATACTTTGAATAATACTGTTCATTAATCTGCCTTACCTTTTCATCTTTCATCGGGTTCATTACTTCAATTCCATGAGGGATCTCTGAAACCGAAAAATCCAGATTAATATAGAAATCAAGTACTTTTTTGCCAAATGTCATACGATTTGTATTTGATTGTCTTCAATTGCCCCTTAATCCTGTTTTAAACTTTGGTAAATACCACTTAGAATTATCCCCGATAAAAAGATAGTTAATGTTCCTACGACCACGATCATATTTGTATGAAAAGGACTTCTTAAATATCCCAGATCATCAGGAATTAATGCCAGAAAGGTCATCCAGGAGATCACAAGAATCCCAATGCTTACTGAAATTTTAGCAACGGTATTTCCTGCTGATCTTGAGAAAAAACCCAGGAGAAAAAGACCCAGCATTCCACCGGCAAATATACCGGACAATTGCCACCAGGTATCCAATAGGCTTTCAATCCCGATAAGCGCCAGTGAAAAGAAGGTTCCCAGGATTCCCCAGACCACAGTACTTGTCTTTAAGACCATCATGGATTGTTTCTCAGTTGGTTTTGAATTAAAATATCTTTTATAGAGATCTGACCAGATGATGGTTGCCGAACTATTTAAACTCGAATCCACACTACTCATTGCGGCAGCAAATAATGCCGCTATCAACAATCCCGTAATTCCCCGTGGCAGTCGGTGGACCATAAAAAATGGCAACACCCTGTCCCCTATCTCAGAATCCTCGACTTTATCCTTTTTGGGTGAAAAGGATGACCTCATTTTACGATCATTGATTTCACTACGGGGCTTTTCACTTCTTGCCAGGGATTTTTTATCTGAGGACTTGGATTTATCATTTAAGGATAGGGGTTCTTCATTTGA
>CBDUBA010000074.1:0-22578 GCA_965365275.1 uncultured Cyclobacteriaceae bacterium
GCTGAATCTCTCAGGCAATTGGGTTATGAGCATATTCTCTGCCTGGATGGTGGATTCCTGTCCTGGAAAGAAGCTTTCCCTGAATTGGTTCAAACGAATATTGACAATAGTGCACCAGCCGGTCAAGTGGTGACAACCAGCAGTGATTCCGGTGGGTGTTAAATGTATAATTGACTTATTTTAATTTAAACTAAATGATGATGAAAACGTTAGTGAAATTTTTTTGGATTGTATTGTTAGTTCCGGCGATTTTGTTCACCGGTTGTAAGGAGAGCACTGAAGAGACTCCAGCAAATGAAAGTTACAAGATCTTAACCGATTACATGGTGGCCGAAGGTCTTGATTTACCCGATGTATTATCAGGTTGGATTGTGGGTGCTCCTGCAGAAGCTGATCTGGCTGCATTCTTAGCTACTTATGATATTTTCGATATCAGGTCGGCTCAGGATTTTGGTACAAGTCACATTGAAGGGGCTAAAAATGTACCTTTGGCCAATGTTGTTGATGAAGCAGCGGTAGCCACTAAGCCTATTCTTGTTGTTTGTTATACAGGTCAAACTGCAGGACATGCTGTTATGGCTTTACGATTAAGCGGCTACAGTGATGCTGTTGTTCTTAAGTGGGGTATGAGCGGTTGGAATTCAAACACTGCTGCTTCATGGCAAAATAATATAGGTAATGTTGGTGTAGGTCATACCAACTGGGTAGATGCTCCGGGAAGTGTTGCCTCACCTGAAACTTTTGAGACACCAGTCATCAACACGACAGCTACAACTGGTTCTGCTATTTTAGCAGAGCAGGTTTCAAAAATGTTAACCAGCGGTTTTAAAGGCGTGTCAAACGAAGCTGTATTAAGCAGTCCTTCAAACTATCATATCAACAACTACTGGGCAAGTACAGATGTTGAGCATTACGGGCACATTAATGGTGCATACAGAATTCAGCCTCTATCCATTGCAGGTGGCCAGATGGCAAATCTTGATCCAAGCAAAGAAGTGATCACCTATTGCTGGACTGGACAAACATCTTCCATGATCACTGCCTATCTTACAGTATTAGGGTACAACACTGCAAGTTTGAAATTCGGAGCAAATGGCATGATCTACGAAGATCTTGAAAGCCACAAATATGCTACTCCAGCAGTTGATCTTCCATTACAATAGAAAAGATGCAAAACCTTGCTGAAGTAATTCAGCAGGGTTTTTCTACCCTAATATTTATTTTTTAACACCTAATGATCATTGACAGTCAGCTTTTTAAGTAACGAAAGTAATGCTTAACCTGATTGTTTATATCAAAGTTTCCCTGCCTGGCCAGTTGTCGGCAGGTGGCCTTAACAAATAAAGAAATACTTATGAAAAGGATAACTATACTCTTTTTAACCTGTCTGTTTGCCTATTCAGGCTATGTTTACGGACAAGGTTGTGCTGCGCCCAGCTCTGATGAAGGAGTCCAGGTTTGGGGTTATATTCAACCTGAATTTGGTACATATTTCGAAGATGAAACGAGGGCGGCTTTTCAGTTCAGAAGAATGCGTGTTGGTGTCATGGGAAACATCCCTTATGATTTCAGTTATTATGTATTACTTGAAACAAGCCAATTCCTTAATCCAAACCAGACTGGTCCATTCCTCCTGGAAGGATTTATAAATTACCATCGTTTTGGAGCATTCCAACAATCAATTGGTGCTTTTAAAATTCCATTCAGCCGAGAATTGGCGATGCCATGTTTCGGATTGTATACCATACGAAGATCCAGGGTTGTAAACGAATTATCAGCCAACTGGGTAGGCGGAAACCGTGATCTTGGATTTATGTTTTTAGGTGGAAGTGATACCACACTCTTTACCTACCAGGTCGCGATAACCAATGGTACTGGTATTATGCATATGGATAACAATCTTTTGAATACATATATGTTAAACGGTCGAATGACGGTAAAGCCTGTTAAAGGATTATCATTAGGTTTAAGTGGGAGATATGGATCCAGAGAACCTGAGGATGAGACTGTAACAGAAAATGATACGCAATACAGATGGGGTGTCGATGCTCAATACTCCATTGGTGGATTTACCTTACTGGGTGAATACCTGAGTAGTAACAATGAAGGATCCTATATGGAAGGTGGAGGATGTGATGGTATTCCGGTTCTAAAAACGGGTACACAGGAAGCAAATGGTGGATACCTGATGGCGGTGTATCGTTTCAACAATAACCTCGAGCCAGTATATAAGATTGAAACTTATAAAACCAAAACGGGAGAAGTATCAGATACTCCTACATCATTAGTGGAAGAATCATCTGTCTGCCAGACTTTTGGATTGAACTATTATCCAAATGACTGGACAAGAATTCAATTGAACTACATCTATGCTGCTGAAAGTCCAAGGGAAATTAATAATGATGCCCTGCTTATTCAGGTTCAGGTAAGATTCTAGATAATACAAAAAATACGAAAATGAAAAAATATAATTTAATATATGCTTTTGTTCTGGTCCTTTTAATACCAGTCCAGAATGTATTTGCCGCAGATGTTATAGCCGCTAATGAAGCAGCTAAAATTATGAAAAAACCTGACGTGATATTCGTATCTGTCAGGTCAGCTTCAGATTATCAGAAAGTACATATAGCAGGTGCTGTGCATGTAGATCTTTCTACATTGTATACTGATAACCCTGTACCCAGTGTTTTAAATTCTTCATCTGAAGTAGCTAAGGTATTGGGATCAAAAGGAATAAGCGAAACCAAACAAATCGTAATCTATGATGATGGAAGTGGCAAAAATGCTGGTAGAATGTATTGGATCCTCGATTACCTGGGCGCTCCAAATGTTCAGATCCTTAATGGTGGAATGAAAGCCTGGAGAGCAGCCAGAAAACCCGTTACTAAAAACCCAACTTCTGTCAAAGCGGCTACTTTTACCCCTAAGGTTGATAAAAGTAAACTGGCTACCACGGCTGATGTAAACAAAGCGATCGGTAGTTCATCTACGGTTATAATTGATGCGCGTTCACCAGCTGAATTTAATGGTACCGATGACTCAGATATGAGAAAAGGTCACATTCCGGGTGCAGTAAATATAGAATTCAACAATGTGCTAAACGCAAATGGTACTTTGAAATCGAATGATGATTTGCAGGCCTTATTTAATAATGCTGGCGTTACAAAAGACAAAACCGTTATTGTGTACTGTAAATCCTCTGTAAGGGCGGGAATTGTTTATATGGCACTGCGATCAAATCTTGCATATCCTAATGTTAAGGTTTATGACGGTGCTTTTTTAGAGTGGAATTCAATAAGTGCTAATAAGGTGGAGAAATAATTCTTCACCTCTTTTTAACACTATTCAAGCAATTGGTTTAATCTTTTCAAATTGCTTACCTGATTTTTTACAAATAAAGAGATAATCATGGGAAAAACTCGCCGAGATTTTATCAAAATATCATCTGTAGGTGCCGGTGGGATCTTAGCCTACTCAGGATCAAGGTTTCTGCCCAAAAAGGAGGACGAGGAAAGAGAAACCCTGAGATATGGTATAAAGCGGATCCCTACCTACTGCGAAGTATGCTTCTGGAAATGTGCAGGATGGGTATATTTCGATGAACAAGGCAAAATGTGGAAGATTGAGGGTAATGAAAATGATCCGCAATGTAATGGCCGATTTTGTCCAAGAGGATCTGGAGGTATCGGTATGTACAGGGATGAGGATCGACTTAAAACACCTTTGATCCGAACAGAAAAGGATGGTAAGCAGGTATACAAAGAAGTGTCCTGGAGTTTTGCACTGGACTATATTGCCCGTCGAATGACTGAAATAGCTGAAAAGGATGGACCGGAAAGTGTGGCTTTGTTTAACCATGGTTCCGGTGGAAAACATTTCAGTGCATTGCTGAAAGCTTTCGGAAGTGCGAACATCGCTGCTCCCTCTTATGCACAGTGTCGTGGACCAAGGGAAGTAGGATTCCAAACTACTTTTGGGAAAGCCATAAACTCTCCGGAGCCAACGGATATTAAAAATACAAAGTGTCTTGTTCTTATCGGATCACACATTGGTGAAAATATGCATAACAGCCAGGTGCAAGAGATGTCTGATGCCATTGATAATGGGGCTACTATCATTACCGTGGATCCCAGATGCAGTACAGCTGCCAGTCACTCTAAGTATTGGCTGCCCATAAAAGCTTCAACGGATATAGCTTTACTGCTTGCCTGGATGCATGTTTTGATCTATCAGGAGTTATATGATAAGGAATATATAGAAAAATATTCTTTTGGTTTCGAGGAATTAAAGGACCATGTAAAAGATAAAACTCCAGAATGGGCTGAAAAGATAACGAATATCAAAGCTGAGACCATCAGGAAGACTGCCATGGAAATGGCACATGCCGCCCCGGCAACGATTATTCATCCGGGCCGACATGTGACATGGTATGGTGATGACACCCAAAGGCTTAGGGCGGTAGCCATTCTCAATGCTTTGCTGGGTTCCTGGGGAAGAAAGGGTGGTTTTTATTTCCCGGCAAAAGCTGGCCTTCCATCCTTTCCGCATCCGCCATATCCCAAACCTAAATGGGATTGGCACGATACATTACATGGACGATACAGTTTAGCTGGTTTATCCGTATCCAATGCTTTGATTGATGCTTCTCATCCGGATAATACATCAGATAAAAAGATCAAAGCCTGGTTTGTGGTTGGAACCAACCTGATATCAACGGTGCCTGATCAAACGAGAACACTGGAGGCAATTAATAACCTTGACCTGATGGTGGTTGTGGATACCATGCCGATGGAGATCACCGGTTATGCAGATGTGATCCTTCCGGAATGTACTTATCTGGAACGCTGTGACGATATAAGATCATCACCGGGACGGGTGCCCAACCTCGCCGTGAGAATGAAGACTACCATGCCAAAATACTTATCCAAGCCTTCCTCCTGGATGGTCAAACGACTTGGTAAAAGATTAGGCCTTGGTGCTTATTTTAAATATGAAGAGTATGAGGAAGTCATTGACTGGCAGTTAAAGTATCTGGGTTCCTCGCTATCAGAATTGCGTAAGATTGGTGTAAAAACATTTCCAAGTGATGAAAAGGATTTGTATATAAAAGAGGATGAAGGAATGACCTTTGAAACCAATACAGGTTTGATCGAACTGTACTCTACAGCAATGGAGGACGAAGGATTT
This sequence comes from uncultured Cyclobacteriaceae bacterium, assembly GCA_965365275.1. GTDB lineage: Bacteria > Bacteroidota > Bacteroidia > Cytophagales > Cyclobacteriaceae > JAGTVG01. Next base: position 5,188 of record CBDUBA010000074.1, read on the forward strand.
GATCCCTTGCCTCAGTATACTCCACATCCGGATCCACCGGAAGGTTTTTTGAGGCTCAATTATGGGAGAGCTCCTATGCATACCTTCGCAAGAACGAATAATAATCCATTCCTGGCTGATGTAATGGATGAAAATACAGCCTGGATCAATCCGAAAGTTGCGGAAAAGTATGGATTGAAACCGGGGCAGGAGATATGGCTTGAGAACCAGGATGGCATAATGTCTGAATTTCCCATAAAAGTGCGTTTAACTGAGAGGATTGGATTTGATTCATTATATATGGTTCATGGTTTCGGACATTCTAATAAGAAATTAAGCAGGTCCCATGGGAAAGGAATTAGTGATACACAATTAATTACCAATGTTATGGTCGATCCCATAATGGGGGGGACCGGTATGCGGTTGAACTTTGTGAAAATTGTTCTTGAAAATGAAAAGAGTAAGGAGGTGATATCATGAGATATGCAATGGCGGTAGATACTAAAAAATGCGTAGGCTGCAGTGATTGTGTGATATCCTGCCAAGCTGAAAACAAGATTCCTGTAGGATATTGCCGCGACTGGGTCATTGAAAATGTCACTGGAGCTTTCCCTGAGGTAGCTGTGGAATTACGATCTGAACGATGTAACCATTGTGAAAATTCACCATGTGTCAGATGTTGCCCAACGGCGGCCAGTCATTATTCTGATGGGGGAATTGTCCTCGTGGATCCTGACCTTTGTATTGGCTGCGGTGCCTGTATAGAGTCATGCCCTTATGATGCAAGATACTCTCATCCGGAAGGATATGTTGATAAATGTACATTTTGTCTGCATAGAGTGAAAAAGGATAAAGATCCGGCCTGTGTTTCAGTTTGTCCTACCAAGTGTTTATACTTTGGTGACCTGGATGATCCTGAAAGTCAGATCTCAAAACTCCTGCTCAAACGTGACTGGAAAGTGCTGGCACCGGAGGCAGGAACTAAACCTCAGGTTTATTTTTTAATATAGATAAAAAGAAACATAGATAATTATGAAAGAAGAATTGATCATCAGTGGCAGGAATATTCCAGGTATTGATCCATACCTTGAAATATGGCATTGGCATATTCCCTTGTATTTGTTTCTTGGAGGCCTTGCAGCCGGCTTATTATTCTTTGCTGCACTATACCACATAATGGGAAAAGAAAAGGAGATGCCAACTACTGTTAAGTGGGCTACTTTTCTGGCAGCTCCAGCCTTGATCATTGGTTTGTTAGCCTTATTCCTAGACCTGAGACATAAAACCTATTTCTGGAGATTATATACTACAATACGATTTGAATCGCCCATGTCCTGGGGTGCCTGGACATTATTAGTGATAACACCACTCTCTATAATATGGAGTGCCTCCTATCTGAGGGAACTGGTACCTACATGGGATTGGAAATTCACCTGGCTTAAAAAATTCGAAAAGTTTGTAATCTCCTACCGTTCAGTAATTGCCTGGATGATGGTGGTTCTGGCGGTTATTTTGGGCATATATACCGGTATATTATTGTCTGCATTCAATGCCAGGCCACTCTGGAATACAAGTATTATGGGCTTCCTTTTCCTGGCATCAGGACTATCATCAGGAGCTGCGGTGATCATGTGGATGTCAAAAGATAAAATGGAACGCCACCTGATCAGTAAAATTGATGTTCTCCTCATTGGTATTGAGTTGTTTCTGATCATTCACTTGTTCATGGGCTTTCTAGCAGGACCTGAGGTGCAGATTGAAGCTGCCAAATTATTCCTTGGAGGAAGATTCACGGTGATATTCTGGGTAGTGGTTGTTGGAATGGGCGTGATCCTTCCCGGGATATTGGAGATTCTGGAGCTAAGAGGTAAAAAAATACCATTATATATTCCGGCATTATTGATTTTGATTGGAGGATTGATCTTCAGATATGTGATCGTTGAAGCCGGACAGCTAACCGGTTACATTCATTAGAATATCATCGCACCTTTCACTAACAGCCATTGGTGGATTTATTCACCGGTGGCTTTTTTATGTTTTTCAATTCAATACCCTTCTCTGATAAATTTAAATGGATTAACTTTGTCGCCCGTAATGTTGCGCGCACGTGGCGGAACTGGTAGACGCGCTAGGTTGAGGGCCTAGTGGGAGTTATATCCCGTGGAAGTTCGATTCTTCTCGTGCGCACTTAGAAAGAGTTCAGAAATACTGAACTCTTTTTTTATTTTTTGTATCTTTCCTTTCATCATTTAATAACCTGAAATCATGAAATTAAAAGTAGTGATTACCGGTGCTACTGGTATGGTAGGCAAAGGTGTATTGTTTGAATGCCTCGAGAGTGAGGCTATTGATTCTGTACTCCTGATAAACCGGAGATCCATTGATATGAGACACGATAAACTGAAAGAAATCGTACATCAGGATTTTTATGATCTGTCTTCAATTGAAGACCAATTGAAAGGATTTGATGCCTGTTTTTTTTGCTTGGGGGTTTCTGCCTACAGGCTGTCTGAAGAGCAATATACTAAAATTACATATGACCTGACCCTTCATTTTGCTAATACACTATTAAAACTAAATCCCGAATTGACTTTCTGTTATGTGTCCGGACAGGGAACCGACAGTACTGAAAAGAGTCGTATGATGTGGGCCAATGTAAAGGGGAAAACAGAGAATGCAATAATAGCCCTTCCCTTTAAGAAGGTTTATATGTTCCGGCCCGGGTTTATACAACCCATGAGAGGCATCAAATCAAGTACAAAAATGTACAACACATTGTATACTATAATAAAACCCTTTATGCCACTACTTAAATTACTTTTCCCAAAATCTATAACCAACACAGACAGGGTAGGAAAAGCCATGATAAATTCTGTCATAGTAGGATATGATAAAATACATTTAGACAACAAGGATATTAACCAGCTTGCCGAAAGCTGATTACATTTTTTAAATAGATCTATGAAAGCACTTGTTCTTGAAGAATATAATAAGCTGGTATATAAAGATATGCCTGTTCCGGAAATTAAAGACAATGAGGTTCTTGTTCGTGTAAAAGCCTGTGGAATTTGTGGTAGTGACGTGCATGGTATGGATGGTAGCTCAGGCCGGCGAATACCGCCCATCATTATGGGACATGAAGCATCAGGTGTCATAGAGAAGACAGGTGGTGGAGTGACGCAATGGCATACAGGAGACCGGGTAACGTTTGATTCGACTATATATCCTTTAAATGACTGGTATACCCTGAAAGGCATGTACAATCTTAGTGAAAACCGTAAGGTTTTGGGTGTTTCACCGGGAGAATACAGACAGCATGGTGCCTTTGCAGAATATGTCGCTGTTCCCGAGCATATTTTATATAAGTTACCTGAAGAGGTTGATTTCGTACAGGCTGCGATGGTTGAACCTGTTGCCGTCGCATGTCATGCCATTGAACTGACAAAATTATCAGTACAAGACTCAGTGGCTGTGGTTGGCACCGGAATGATCGGTCTTTTCCTGATCCAGGTTCTTTCGAATTCTGAAGTTGGACAAATAATTGCTGTTGATATCGATGATCAGAAGCTTGACCTGGCAAGACAATTCGGTGCGCATCGCATTATGAATCCAGTTAAACAGGATGTTCAAAAGGAAGTGCAGAAAGTTACTGAAAACCGGGGAGCAGATGTTGTATTTGAAGCGGTAGGGAATACAGAAAGCCTGAATTTATCGATTGATAGTGTTAGAAAAGGAGGAACTGTGACATTGATCGGTAACCTTGCTGCTGAAGTACAGTTCCCACTTCAGTCAGTAGTTACTAGGCAGATCCGGGTACAGGGGAGTTGTGCCATTGCCGGTGAATATCCAATGGTGCTGAAGATGATGCAAAAAGGATTAATTGACATTGGCCCCATGTTAAGTGCCACGGCACCTCTTGCAGAGGGCGCTTCCTGGTTTAAAAGACTTTATGATAAAGAACCCGGTATATATAAAGTAGTTCTAATCCCTTAATTTTTATTTAAATGTTTAAAACAGGCATCATAGGTTGTGGCAAAGTGGCACACCTCCATGCAAAAGCACTGCAAAACCTTGAGAAATCAGATTTTATAGCGGTTTGGAGCCGGACTCCTTCAACAGCTGAAAAATTTTCAGTTCAATACGGTGTAAAACCATATTCAGATATATCATCGATGGTAAAAGAGGAGGCGCTTGATCTTGTGATTGTATGTACCCCACATCCGTTTCATAAGGATCCGACCAACCAGGCAATGGAAGCTGGCGCTAACGTTCTGGTCGAAAAACCCCTGGCCTCTTCCCTGGAAGACTGTGATTCTATGATTGGCACAGCTGAAAAGTTTAACAAAATTTTAGGTGTAATAAGCCAGAGAAGGTGGTATGCTCCTGTAATACGGGTTAAAGAAGCCATAGACCAGGGAAAAATAGGAGATCCAGTTTTGGGTACCATCAATATGCTGGGTTGGAGGGATGAAACCTACTATAACGCGGATCCGTGGAGAGGTACCTGGTTGGAAGAGGGGGGAGGTGTTCTGGTGAACCAGGCACCGCATCAGTTGGACATATTATTATGGTATATGGGTGAGATTGATGAACTGTTTGGCATGTGGGGAAACCTGAATCACCCGTATATAGAAGTGGAAGATACGGCACTTGCGGTAATACGTTTTAAAAATGGAGCCTTAGGAAATATAATCGTGAGCAATGCCGAAAAACCAGGAATCTATGGGAAAGTCCATGTCCATGGCAAAAACGGAGCCTCTGTTGGCGTGCAGACTGATGGAGGGGCGATGTTCGTAGCTGGAATGTCAAATGTGCTGGAACCACCAGTCAATGACCTGTGGACTATTCCCGGTGAGGAGGGAAGGCTGGAAAAATGGACAAAGGAGGATTCTGAGTTTTTCAATTCCATTGATCCCACGGTATATTATATGGAACGCCAGATAGAGGATTTCTTAGGAGCCCTGGAGGAAGGGTGTGAACCATTGGTTTCCGGTTCCGATGGAAGAAAGACTGTTGAACTTTTTACGGCTATTTACAGGTCTCAACGGGATAATAAGGTTATTAAGTTTCCCCTGAATCCTGAAAGAGACCGCGATGATTTTGATGGCAGGTTGATGACTTGAGAAGCTTTATAATGGGAAATTATGGATAGAGTTAGGAATTGAAAAGCTAATGACTGATTTTTCTAAAGTATTTTTTAAACTCTTTTCTGACCCGGGGAGCAAGTAAAAGTGTTGAGGTCATAGTTGGAATAGCCATTAATGCATATACTCCATCCACAAAACTTATCAATACATTCAGAGAAGTTACTGCAGATACAAATATCCCGATCAGGTAAATGTAATTATATAGTTTCTTATACTTTGCCCCGAAAACAAAAGCAAAACATTTTGTTCCGTAATATGGAAAGGCAAACAGGGTTGTCAATGCAAAAAACAATACGCAAACCATTAATATATAAGTTCCTGCCCCCGGCAGTGCTTTTTCAAAAGCAGTGGCAGTCAGTGTTATCCCGTCACTATCCGGATTTATCCAAACCCCTGTTATAATAAGGGCCAGCGCAGTCAAGGTGCATACAAGCAGGGTGTCAATGGCTGGCCCCATCATGGCGACCAATCCCTCCCGTATGGGTTCGTTTGTTTTGGCAGCACTGTGTGCCATGGGCGCAGTACCAATACCCGCTTCATTAGAGAATGTACCCCGTCTGACGCCGGTTATAATCAATTGGCCCAACGCACCGCCCAGAAGTGCATTCCCGGTAAATGCATCAGCGAAAATGGAACGAAATGCAGGGATGATTTCAGTTGAGTTAAGAAGCAATATCAGAATGACCACAATAAAATACAATGCAATCATAAGCGGTACAAGTTTGCCCACAACCTTGCCAATTCTTTTTATACCACCGAATATTACCAATGCGGATATGGCCGCCAGAGATAGTCCCATGACTACATTGATGCCCATAACATTATCGATACCTGATGGGACCAGGAAAATATCCCTTATGGCTTGTGTAAATTGGTTAACCTGAAACAAAGGCAATACACCAATCATTCCGGCTAATGAAAAGAAAATGGCCAACGGCCTCCAGTTTTTCCCCAATCCCTCGGTGATCACATACATCGGGCCACCCTGAAGTTCGTTGTTTTCATCTTTTCTGCGATACATTACTGCAAGGGAGCAACTGAAAAACTTAGTGGCCATTCCAAAAAAGGCGCTGATCCACATCCAGAAAATAGCTCCTGGCCCCCCGGTAGCTATAGCGATAGCTACTCCACTGATATTACCCATTCCAATAGTGGACGCCAGTGCTGTTGAAAGAGCCTCATAATGGTTGATGTCTCCTGGATCATCCGGATCATCATACTTGCCGATCAGGATACGGAAGGCATGTCTGAAAAATCTGAAAGGAGCAAGGCCGGAATAAAAGAAAAAGAAGATCCCACCGCCAATTAAAAGAATCAATAAAGGCAATCCCCAGATAATATTCGTGAATTCTATAATATACTGGCCCAAATTCCTAAAAATTTAAATATTATTAATAAAAATATTATCTTGCTCACAGGGATGACATTTTTATAAAAATATTCTAATTATCTTATAAAACACGTATTAATAGATTTTTTATAAAATTGAATACTTTTGTTATTACGCTTATTTACATATATGAAATCATCTGTAGTATATTACCTTCTGGCTTTCGGAATAATTTTTACAGCGGGTTGTAAAAAGAGATACAGCGATGATCCATGGGACCTGTCGGTGTTTGAGCGATTAGCTCATGAAAGGACGGATGATGACGTCATGGAAGACTTTATCGATAGCCTGTTATTAAGGATGACGCTCACGGAAAAGGTGGGCCAGATGATGCAGATCAACGAATCTTTTTTTAGTGCTGAAGAAGCCAGTACGGATGCAACGGGAACTCAATCCCAGACTATTGATACCTTAAAACTGGAGGAAGTCATTCGCAAATATCAGATTGGTTCAATTTTGCAAGGCGGGACACGCTCTGCGGAAGAATGGGCCAGTGTAAGCCGTATGTTGCAGGAAGCAAATATGAAGAATTCAACCAGTGGGATCCCCCTTATCTTTGGGATCGATCATATTCATGGGACCAATTATATCGCAGAGGGAACTGTATTCCCGCACCAGTTGAATATAGGGGCAACATTCAACCCTGCAATCGCTTTTGAAATGGGGAAATATACTGCTATGGAGGCTGCTCCTCTGGGGCAACACTGGAATTTTGCACCTGTTTTAGGAATTGCTGCAAAGAAAAACTGGCCCAGGCTATACGAAACTTTTGGAGAGGATACCCATCTTTCGTCGATTATGGGAGCAGAGTATGTAAGTGGATTACAGGAAACGCATTCTGGTAACTACAAAATGGCGGCCTGTGCAAAACACTTTATAGGATATTCGATGCCAGTTACTGGATGGGATCGTACTGAAGCGGATATTAATACTCAAAAGTTATATGAATTTTTAACACCGCCATTTGAAGCATCCATAGAGGCTGGTGCCATGACGGTTATGGCAAACAGTGGTGCCATCAATGGGATACCTGTTCATTCCTCATTTCATTATCTCACAACTATATTGAGAGATGAGCTTGGATTTGAAGGAGTTTTGATAACGGATTACCAGGATATATACAAGCTTAATGCTCTGCATTTTGTTACGGAAAATGAGAAAGAGTCAACATATCAAGCCATAATGGCCGGTATTGATATGGTCATGGCCCCATGGTCTACACAGTTTAGTGACTATCTGGTATCGCTCATCAAAGAAGGCAGAATTCCTGAAGAAAGGATAGACCTTTCGGTTAAAAGAATATTACGACTAAAATGTAAACTCGGGATCTTTAAGAATCCTTATCCATCAGATAATTATTACGAATCCATAAATACTGAAGAAGCACAAAAAGCAGCAAAAGATGCTGCTGCGGAGTCTATTGTTTTAATGAAAAATGAGAATCAGCTACTACCTCTTGGGAAACCAAACCGTATAACCGTTATCGGCGCGAATGCAGATTCGAAAATGGGATTATGTGGTGGTTGGACATATTCCTGGCAGGGTGATGAAGAAAGCCTCTATCCTGACTCCATGCTTACAGTTTACGATGCGCTGGAGTTAGAGTTCGAAAACACACGGGTCACTCTTTCCGACAGAGCACATTTGAGGTATTATGCCGGTATCTCAGATGCTGTTATAATAGTTACAGGTGAAAAGCCATATGCAGAGGGATTAGGAAATGTTGATAATATGTCACTTCCATCAGACGATATAGCGTTGATTGAAACAGCCATTGCGACTAAAAAGCCAGTAATTTTGATATTGCTGGAAGGAAGACCCAGGATTATCGGTGATTTGTTTGATAGATGCCACGCTGTGATATTTGCCGGATTACCGGGGATATATGGCGGGGAGGCTATAGCAGGTATCCTTAGTGGCAGGATAAACCCGAGTGGCAGGATGTCAATAACGTATCCCTATCAGGGAGGGCATATGATATCATATAATCATGGACACACTGTTTTTAATGGATTGAATGATCAAAATTCTGAATTAATGAGATACACCATTGGAGCCTTCGGCAGTGGGATGAGTTATACTCAGTTTGAATACTCAGACCTTACACTGAGTGACTCTGTAATTTCAGCAAGTGATCAGTTAGAACTTACTGTAAAAGTAAAAAATACAGGGAGACGTGAGGGCAAAGAGGCAGTATTATGGTATATCTCTGACGAAGTCGGTACATACAGCAGGCCCGTTAAGCAATTAAAGCATTTTGAAAAGCAGTTTTTATTACCAGGAGAAATAAAAGAGTATTCCTTTACCATAGATCCGGAGAATCATTTAACTTATCCGGACAACCAGGGAAAGATGATCATAGAAGATGGTTACTTCAAAGTCATGGTAGGATCACTTGAATCGAGATTCAAACTTCAATCCGATTAAATTTCTGCATCATACTTATATAATGGACACAAGTGTACTGTAAGGTGTTCAGTTCTGCACACATACTTATCAATCCTATTTTATATAAAGCTTTGATTTATTGGGTGTTATAAATTGTGGCACGTTGTTGGAATCATAATTTATACAATCGCTGTTAAATTAAATAATACTGCCATGAAAAAGGTTCTAATTTTAATTCTGCTGATTGTAACAGTACCTTTCAGCACGACCATGGCCAGTAGTAATGAGGGAGAAGGATCTGCTTTTAAGGCCGAGGTATCGATGGCTGAATTGGAGTTTGTCAATCAGATTGACCGTCTGAATGAAATTTGTCTGAATAAACTGGATAATATTGAAGAATGCCTGCCTAAAGTGATTATCGTGGATAGGGATTGCAATATTATTGCCGCAGGAGTACGGGCAAATTATGTTATTGACCAACTCATTCCCAACAGTAGTTTTCTTACTAATGTTCAGGGAACTGATTATTATTCTTTGAATTTCAGTGTTTCAGACCCTGTAAGAATGCTTATTACGAACAGGTGATCCAGGGATATTATTGGATTATATAAAAAAGTGTCATCCGGGGCATAATCTCGGATATGAATACCGCGTCAGCTGGCCTCAAAGGGATCAATCTTTTATATTGATCATATCCTGATGGATAAGGTCTGAATTACAGGATCCCCCAAATTCCGGTTGAAATGTAGTGTGGTGTATATTATATTTCTTACTTAGATGAATCCGCATATTTTTCATTACTGTGCAGGCTTTACTTATCGGAAGGTCCATTTCAAAATCAATATGGGCTTCAAACATATATTCATGATCTGTAAGCTGCCACAAATGACCATGATGGATATTCCTTACCTCTTTGAATTCGGAAAGATCTTTTGCTATGGTCTCCAAATCCATTCCGGGAGGAGTGAATTGCATGAGGACTTTTAAGCTTTGAACTACAAGTTTCCATCCAAAGATCATAAGATATATAGCTATAGCGATAGATAAGATTGGATCGACAATTGTCAAATTGAAGAAATATATAGCCAATCCTCCAAGGAGTACAGCAATTGAAGAGAGCATATCCGTGAATAAATGAAGATAGGAGGATCGGATATTCATGTTCTCCTTAGCATCCCGTTTCAGGATCAAGACACTCAATCCATTGGCAAGAATACTGAAACCAGCCATGGACATAACCAATATCGCATTTACTTCAGCATCAGAGGAATAGATGATCCTTTCAATGGATTCATATATAAGAAGTGCCCCTACCATCAGTAGTATACTGGAATTGATAAAGGCAGCAATGATCTCAGCCCTTTTATATCCAAACGTTTGCTCTTTCGTTGATTTTCGTCTGGTCAATCGATTCGCGATATAACTTAGTAGGAGAGAAGAAGTGTCACTGAAGTTATGAAATGCATCCGATAAAAGGGCAAGTGAATTGGCAAAAATTGCGCCCAGTATCTGAACGACCGTGATAAGAAGGTTTAAAAAAATTGTAATGATCAGTTTTCTTCCCCTTAAATTACTGTGCGCATGGTGGTTGTGATCGTGCATGTTCTGTTTTGAGTATGCTACAAAAATATGATATCCTGTTCATTTCTCAAATTACAACCACGTGGTAATATGAAATAATATCTTGTATTCAATGTATATAAATTGTACATTGAAGATTCACCAAAACCCTATTATCATGACAAAAGTTATTATCACTGCTGAAGTGGAAGATTCAGCCAAATGGGAAGCCGGTTTTCGTTCCCATACTGATCTTTTCCGCGCTATGTCCCTTAAAAAGCCTATTCAATTCTCTACAAATGAAAACAATGAGGTAGCCATATGTGGTGAACCTGAGGATCTCAGTCTATATCTTAAGATTCTAGATTCACAAGAAACGGCTGATGCTATGGCATATGATGGTGTAAAAAGAGAAACTGTTAAGGTTTTTGTCCTGGACAAGGAATTAACGCTATAGTCTAAGGGCAACACCGGATTTTTAAGGAAGATACATTTCCAGATTTCCAGGAGGGAGATTTCGATAAAACTTTTTATCGGGTGAGATTATTATGTGTCGCTGATATTGGAGAGATGATACAAAATGGGTTTGTCAAAAGGTGTCCAGAGGCTGGTGCGTACACCGGTTGTTTTCAATATACTGTTGGTCCATACATTACAGGTTTTGAAAATATGAAACTTAAAAGGAGATTCAAAGAAAAGATCATAATCACCATATCCCGGATGATTAACTTTTGTGAAAAATCCATTTTCATCCATGGAAAAGGAATCAATAATATTTTCAACCATTTTCTTATAATCAGCATAAGAAAGAACTATCTTTTTAGTAAGATTATTCTCCGCAGGTTCAGGCCAGAGGGTAACATGCATCACTGATTCGCTTGGAATAAATAGGGCCTTTAATGCGGTATTAAATTTCAGATCGGACCATTCCGGTGTGTTCAGGTAAAATCCTTTATCTCCCCATCCAAAGGCAATATATGGAGCATATATCCAACCATTTCCAAAGTGTGTTGGTTCAAAAAAATCCTGCCAGTTTATTAATTCAGATTGGACAGGTAGTACCAGATCGGTATGGACTCCATTAGATGAAACATAAATAGTAATCCCTTCTTCTGCCACGAAAAATGACCTGTTTACAGGGATCAGGCTTAAAAGAAATGCCAGAATCAGAAAGAATATTATTTTTATGAAAATACCCGACAATAGATAAATGTTTACTCTATTCCTGTAAACGTTGTAATTGATCTGGAAGGTGCTTCATATGTTATCGATCCATCCTCAACAGTATATGTCCCAATTTCCATATAGGATTCTATATTGTCAATTGATCTGATGGCCTTGAAGGATTTATACTTTGTCCCGTTAAGATCAATTTTAACCTTCCTGGCCTGCAGGTTGCTGTCGTCTATAATATCAATTAGAAAATACAGGTTTTCAGTGTCATAACATGCTTCCCATGTAGCAGAGAAACCGTCCTTGGTATTCGGATGACTTTTTTCTTTGATCATATATTCCTTAGTATTTACCCAGTCCGTTTCAACGATTCCTTCAAAATCTGACTTTGTGGGATTATAATGGATGGAATATTCATATGAATCATATCCTGTTGATAGTACAAAAGGGCCACCTTCCGCCCATCTGATTTCTCCCGCCAGTGCGTAGGCACCATCTTTTACTTTTATTTCAATATTCAGCGGTCTGCCTCCTTTTGGACTAAGGTTTATTTGTTTCAAGGGGAAAGTAACTTCGAGCAGATAACCTTTTTCAGTCCTAACAGATTTTGCATTAATATTATTGTATTTATCTCTTTGATTTTCTTCCCTGTACAAGTTATATAATGGATCCTGGTTGCTGAATGTATAGTTAATACCATTCAGGTTAATATCTACCGCATCGGACCGATATGCTACCCAATTGTTCACATTGACCACTATGAAAGCATCTGAATTATTGGTATCATTACTTGAAAATCCTAATAATTGTACTTCAGAATCCCTGCATTCAGTATAGGCAACACCCATACCCGGCTGACCGGCACGTGTAAAATGTTTATAGACATTATATCCAGGCAATACTCTGTAGGTGCTGTCTTCAGATACCAGAATGGCCGTATTTGGATTGGGATCATCAGATTTCCAATGCGTTGGCCTTTTAATAACAACCCAGGGGATATACGCATTAACTTTTGCCAGATAAATGTTCATCCAGATCTGCCAGGCAAAATCCACATCCATATTTCCCCAATCAGCAGAAGTTACCCAGGCATGAATATCAGGTTTCTCTTTCCTGATCATATCAGTCCCTACATTGCTGGTACCTGCAAACCATCTATGTCCACCTGGCATTAATCGGTAAAAATTATGTGAAGTAATGAGAGACAAGTTTTTTAATGAGTTGGGATTGTCAAGGATATGTTGAGCATAGCCACTATAATAAAACTGGAACCATCTGGAACATTCTCCCGGAGTCAGGCCAACGCCATCCAATCCATGCTCTTTCATCAACCCAGGCATAAAATCAAGAAATTCAGCTACTTCTTCAGGCCTCCAATATAAATTGTAATCATGCCCGTGATCGAAATTAGCGTAATTTCCCTGGACTGGCCATCTTCTCCAGTCTTCCCCTTCATTATGCAGTGAAAGATATTTGATAGGATATCCCTTATTCTTGAGGTATTTTGCCCAGTCGATCATGTAAAGGGCAAGATCTTCCTTATGATCAGAATCGATATCGCGACCACGTAGTGTTTTTTGTTTTGTCATATAGGCTGGAGGGCTATAAAGTGTAGTGATTACCGATAAATCACCTCCCCATTCTCTGGTTTTAGCCAATCCCAGGTCAAAAAACTCGAACATATATTTTGTGGTGGTTTCATGATCATAATCCCCTCCTTTTTCCTTCTGATGCAAAGGATCGAGGAACATTTTAACTATACCAGGTTTTAAACCATCTGCCCCGAAGATCATTTCTATGATTTCATCCTTCTGCTTTTGGTTCAAAATACTGAAACCCCCGTATTCCTGCGGGAAATCATGATAATCTTTAGTATGAGCTGTCTGCGCATAATTTACTCCGAAACCATCCCATTCCCTCAAGGGATTTGCAAAATCAACTTTTGCTTTTACAGTACCAAGGTCTTCATACTGACCATATGAGATAATTGAGATCAAGGCACTGAGTCCTGTTAATAAAATGAATTTTCCTGTTTTCTGATTTAATTTCATATCAATCTCCAAAGAATGTTGTAACAGAGCCTTTTGGTGAATTAAAAACTATCTTACCTTCCTTAAGGGTGTATTTTCCCGAAGGGCTGTAAAGTTTCGTTTCATCCTCAGTGGTCTGGAATGCACTGAATTTTCTACTTGATGTACCGCTCAGAGCCACCGAGACCTTTTTGTCATCTTCACTCCAGTTAACCACAATAAAGGCGTCCCTATTGCCTGTGTTATTTGAAGAAAAAGCGATCAAGGCTACCTGAGAATCCATTGACATGGTTCTGGCTACCTTCATACCCGGTTGTCCTGCACGTGTACACTGTTTGTAAAAGTAATATCCACGCCTTACCTCATATGTTCCATCTTCATGAACAGTAAAGGCAGATCCGGGATTAGGATCACCGCCAACCCATTGCGGGGGACGCTGTATACCGGCCCATGGAATAATACCATTTACTTTCGAAGTGTAAATATTCCCATGCATTTCTTTTATATTTTTTGCATCCATGTTGCTCCAGCTTGTTGATGTAACCCAGGCTTTTAACATGGGTCGTTTTTCACGGAGGAGATCTATACCTTCTGAAGTATGCGGCCCGAACCACCGGTTCCTGTATCCGCCACTATAAAATCCGTGCGAAGTGATCAAACCAAGTTTCTGAAGCGCTTCATCATCCCTGTAGAGGGCATCGGCATACCCCCACGTTGAAAACCGGAACCAATTGGAAGGTTCCCCATTTGTAATGCCAACCATGCCAAGGCCCTCGGCATCCATTTTATCTCTCATGGCGATGACAAATTCTGTTACCAGTTCAGGTGGCCAGTACATGTTGTAGTCATGACCTTCACCAATATTTCCATGACTTCCATCGGCAGGCCATCGCCACCAGTCTTCCCCTTCATTATGTAGTGAGATATACTTGAGAGGAAATCCTTCGTCATTTCTTAGATATTTCGCCCAATCAATGAGATAATTGCAGAGTTCATCCTTCATGTCAGGATTAAAATCACGGCCACGCAGGAAATCCTGTTTTGTTGCCCAGGGTGGTGGACCATATAATGTTGTTATAATCTCCAGATCCGCACCCCTGTTTCGTGTTATTTTCAGACCTTCCCTCACAAAATACCGCATGTTCTCTGTTGTATTCTTGTGATCAAACGGACCCCCCGGGGAAGCCTGATGCCATGGATCATAGAACATTTTTACAAGACCAACTTTCAAACCGTCCTCACCGAATACCATATTCAGGATTTCCATTTTTTCATTTTCATCCAGGAGGCTGAATCCGCCATATTCCTGAGGATCATCGGTATAATTAATTGTTTGTGCTGTTTCCACATAATTAAAGCCAAATCCATCCCAGTCCCGTATTGTTTCATCAAAATGGACCTCTGTCCTAATGGCTGAGAAATTTTCTGCCTGGGCTAATAAGTGATTATTAACGAGAAAAATTATACCTGTAAAAAATATTAAGGTAATGAACAGGAAATATGAAAGCCTATAGTTTTTCGAAATAGTAAATATTAAAAAATTCATTTTAAATCTTTATTAAATAATCTCCAATATAGGAAAATTAATGTTTAAATAATTGGGGGAATTTTAATTTGTATCCATCAATAATTAATTCTGCAATATTCCTGCCCATGTAGTTTTGCATTATAACCTCATTGAAGGCATCTGGATTATTTCTAACCCTTTCATCAGTGTGATCAGTACTGTTCATTAGGCTTTTAAACATCATTCTATAACCACCGAAATTCCAGGTTTGTCTCCCATAGGGAGCATCACTTGCACAGGAAATGTTTTTACAAAATGGTTCGCCTTCCAACGTGTAAGAGATAAAATCACTTTCGATGTGTGTATCCCTTTTTGCGCTTTGTACAAAGAAAAGATTAGGACATTTCAATCCCAGTTCCCTGGTTTGGTTATATTGTGCTTCCGCTTCGTTATAGCTGGCACCACCACCACCCATATGAATTCCAATAATCCGGGTTTCAGGGAAAGACCTGGCTATCTTTTCAAGTCCTTTAGCCGGCGTATAAGGTGTATCTGCACCATAATGAAATGCAACAATGCCACTATTCTTTGCAATTTTTTCCACGATAGTCATCACATCGGTGCTATCTATTGGAAAAGCATTCTGTGCCGGATTCATTTTAACGATCAGAAAACCAAAATCATTCATGAAGATGTCAACAATCTTCAAAGCTTTGTCCAATCCGAGCGCTTTCGGGTCTGTCCAGCCCGCTGGTATGAATTTCTCGGGATAGGACTGACCGAGTTCAAAGATGTACTCATTGGCTTTGAGAAGTCTGTTATAGTTTTCGAACTGGTCATCGGTATAAGGAGTTGCTGCCGGGTTTTGCCAGATAAGGGACATATCTACTGCAGCCATTTTCATTTCTCTTAAAAGTTCATCTCCGGATATTGGCCGACCATGATAATAATTTTCCGTGTTTTTGTATTTTTCAAGAATCTTGCCCGATAATTGATTAAGATCGCTTGGATGTGTATCAGCATCAATGGTCAGATGATCTTTATTTTTAATTAGGAAGTCAACCTGGTGATTGATGCGTTCAGAAACATCAGCAATCATAGTAAGGAAATTAATATTGATAAACCGTACTGTTTTCTAGGAATTCCTTATCTGGTTTTATGTTTATTATTTCGGCAAGAGAAGGATTGAACCATATTTGTGTCTGTTTATTTTTAGCCTGCGGGATTGAGGCCGGATCCTTTCCATCTAAGATACTCAGAGCGGTTTCTGCAGCCCATACACCCTGCTCGGATTGAACCTTTGTAAGCCCAAACACACAATATGGCATCATAAAATCATCACAGGACATTACGGGTTTTTGAATATTTTCCTTAATAAAGTTGATTGCAAGTTGTTTATCCCAATTTGCAATGGCACCATTTGTAGGAATATAGACCAGGTCACTTGACTGGTTCCCTTCAAGAAATCCTTCTTTCCAGGCATCAAAATCTTCAACAAGTTTGTAATGCAGACTTAAGCCGATGTCATCACAAATCTCAGCAATGTATTGTATGTTTTTTTGTTCGGAATTAGAATTTTCAGAAAGCACATAAACATTTTGAATATCCGGCCGAAACGATTTTGTTAACTCGATGCCTTGCTCAAATGGAAGAACTTCGATCATACCCGTAATAAGTGAAGCAGGAAGGTCATATTGGTCAGTCGTCCAATTTACGCCACAATAAACAACAGGTATTGTAAGATCTTTTAAATATACGCTGACAATATAAGCTACTGCATTATCATCCGATGCAATTATCAGGTCAGGGGATTTAAGTTTGATAGAGTCAACAATCTGCCGGGAGATTTTTTCTATGTATTCAGGATCCATATTTCTTTTCGTATCCATATAGATCACTTCCAGGTCAATATCTTTCCCCTCCAGCGTTTCAAATATTCCCCTGGCAATATCATCACTGGAACCATATCCGGCATGATAAGAGTTTATATATAATATATTTTTTTTATCGGTTTGTTCAGCACATCCTGTAAACAATAATAACAATAATAAAAACGTAAAGAATTCAATTAGTCTTTTCATACCATTGAAATTAATCAATATTTCTTATAGCCTGAACTATTCTCCTGGCATTTTCACCTAAAATTTTATACATCTCCTCGTATGCCGGTTCTGTGGCTGCTGCAAATTCTTCTTTATCGGGATAGGTGAAGGTCAC
>CBDUBA010000075.1:0-22322 GCA_965365275.1 uncultured Cyclobacteriaceae bacterium
GGACCTGAAGAATGGGCTTTTTATATACAATTTGGTCATTATTGGAATAATTTATAATTTTCTCAGATCAAATAGTTGTTATTACATATTATCGGATTAAAAATGGAGAAGTACTCTTTTATTTATTTCAATTTAAGATTTTTCTTATTTTTGACCCTTTGATTTAGGACATAATGAAAAAGATCCTAGGGTATATTTTAACTCCGGTATTTTATTTTGCATTTGGATCAATTCTGGGCTTCTTCCACCCAATCCAGGTGATTTGCTATAATCTATGGGGATATTCAGCTCATAAACGCTCTGTAGAGATTCTTAACTTTTTATTGATAAAATCTCTTGCCTTGCTGGGATCCAGTGTGCGTTTTGAAGGATTTGATAAACTGCCCATCAACAGGCCATTGATCATAATAGCCAACCATCAGAGTATGTTCGATATCCCTCCAATAGTGTGGGGTTTTAGAAGACAGCATGCAAAATTCATTTCCAAAAAGGAATTGGGTCATGGAATACCTTCTATATCCTATAACCTCAGGAAAGGAGGCTCGATCTTAATAGACAGGAAGGATCCACAGCAGGCAGTGGTTGAGATTGAGAATCTGGGGAAGAAAATTGAAGAAAATAACTATTCCGCTGTAATTTTTCCTGAAGGAACCCGGGCCCGCAATGGAAAAGTGAAGAAATTCAAGGTGCGAGGAATACATACCTTGCTGAAAAGTGCGCCATCAGCCTTGATTGTCCCATTTGTTATTGATGGCAATTACAAACTGCAGGAAAATGGCTCCTTCCCCCTGGGCGTTGGTATGAAGCTTACATATACGGTGTTAGATCCTTTCGAGTTGAGTGGACTAAGTGCTGAAGAGGTAGCTGAAAGGTCAGAATTTCAGATTAAAGAACATCTTGGACAGATTTAATTTGCGTTCAGATTCAGCATTCAGGATTTTCCAAACACATGGGATAGATTTAATTTACGTCCAGATATAGCATTCAGGATTTTTGAAACACATCGGACAGATTTAATGTATGCCTGATTCGAGATCTTTGATTTCGGAAACACCCGCTGATAGTCTGGTGCTCCCTTTTTGGTAAAACGGAAGACTCGGAAAAAGTCTATTGATACGCTCCCAAATGATTACCGTTTAAACGACCATCAGATAATTTCGTTTAATGCCTCAAGCCAGGCGTTTTTCATGAGCCACGCACCGCCGATAGAAGGATGGACGCCGTCAGGGCACCAATAAGTGACCGGGGCGGTCTTGAGCGCTTTGTCAAATACCTCCTGATATGGAATAAATGCAGCATCATAGTCCCTGGCGATCTGTCTGGCAAATTTCTGGTAATCTGGAAAATCCTTGTCCCACTGAGAAGTGATGGCTGTTCCACCGGCTACGGCGAAAGGTTCCCCAATAATTAACTTTACACTGGGCATTGCACTCCTGGTTCGATCAAGGAGGGCCCTTAAATCTTCATTATATGTTTTGACTGTGCCCTTATAATTTCCCGTTAAGGTATGCCAGAAATCATTTACCCCAATTAAAATACTTAATATGTCTGGTTTGAGCTGGAGACAGTCATCCTCCCATCGGTTGGCCAGCTGGTAGACCTTATTACCACTGATGCCACGATTATAACATTTTAATCCTTTAGCGGGATTATTGCCAAGAAGATCAGCAATAACCTGGAATGCATATCCTGATCCCAGACCACGACCATCGTTGGGATAATAATTGCCCCTGTTTCTTCCGGCGTCAGTGATGGAATCTCCCTGGAAGAGGATTGTTGTTCTTTCAGGAATTTCCTTGGTGAGACGCTGTATATCAGCTTTCGAAAGAAACGGAAGGGTTGACAGACCAGCACCCGTCAGGGCGGCTTTCTTAAAGAAATCCCTCCTTTTCGATTTTTTATTTAACGTCATTCTTAAAAATTTAAGTTCCGATTATAGATATGATCTATTATAAAAGTTCTGAAATTTAAATATAATTATCAGTAAGTAAAATTTTAGAAGATTGTTTGTCTTATAGAGATGGTTAATGATATGGAAATCTCTTTTGATATCTTATGTAGCGATTATTGATCACAAAACCTTTTTCATCTATTACGATGGGTAATACTCGATTTTTCGTATTTTGTGTAACTCATTAAATCATTACACTATGTTTAATAAATTTATCTATACTGCACTTGTCATTTTGATCAACATAATTTGTATCAATCCGGTATTTACCCAACCTGATGAGGAAATTATTTTCAATACCTGCATCCCTTGCGCAGAGATCAGCGATCTTCGCTTACCCGATGTAGTTATACTGGAAGCAACTGAGATTAATCCAGAATCATCAGATTCCGAAAAGCCCGGGAGAGCTCACTGTAAGATTTTGGCCCGGATAGGCAAGGAGATAAATTTTGAATTATTACTTCCACTGGAGTGGAATGGAAGGTTTGCCATGGGTGGAGGAGGTGGATTCGTGGGAAATATTCAAAATATGGTTAAATACAGCATAAACCAGGGCTATGCTACAGCGGGTACGGATACTGGCCATGAAGGGCATGGACTTAAGGCCGACTGGGCATTGAACAATATGGAGCGGCAGTTGAATTTTGGTCATGCTGCGATCCATAAAACTGCTGAAGTTTCAAAGGTTATTATATTTAATTTCTACTGCGCTGATCCTGAGTTTTCGTATTTTCTGGGATGTTCCAGGGGGGGTGGGCAGGCTATGATGGAAGCCCAGCGGTATCCTGAAGATTTCGATGGCATTGTTAGTATGGCCCCGGCTTTTGATTGGCCGGGGATAGCTGCTGAATTCATACAGAATTCAAAAGCCTTATACCCGGATCCCCAAAACCTCAATGAGCCTCTACTGACAAAAGATAATCAAAGACTGCTTCAGGAAGCTGTTCTGGATGCTTGTGATGCTGTAGATGGATTGAAGGATGGATTGATAACTGATCCAAGGGATTGTAATTTTAGTCCGGATGACCTGCCACTATGTCCTGAAGGGAGTCCGGGTGGAGACTGCTTTACGAAGGATCAGGTAAGAATAATCAAGACGATTTATGATGGGGTTATAATAGATGGTAAAGAAGCCTACCCTGGCTTCCCATTAGGTGGTGAAAATAGAAGTGCAGGATGGAATAGCTGGATCGTAGGGCCCGAGCCTAGTTTAAAACTTCTGGGTTTCCCGAGCCTGCAGTTTGGATTCGGAACAGAGATGTTCAAGTACCTGATTTATAATGATCCTGAGTGGGATTACTCGACCTATGACTACGAAAATTTTTGGAAAGACACAGAATATGCTGCTTCCTATTTAAATGCTACAAATCCGGATTATACCGCTTTTAAGAACAGTGGCGGAAAGATCCTTTTTACACATGGGTGGGAAGATCCAGCATTGTCAGCGCTGGAAACTATAGATCACTTTGAAGACATACTTCAAATTCACCCTGATGCTGATGATTTTACAAAATTATACTTGCTCCCCGGGGTTTTACATTGTGGCGGCGGACCTGGCCCAAGCGAGGTGGATTGGCTTGCTTTAATCCGGAATTGGGTTGAAAATGGAGAAGCTCCTGATAGGATAATAGCCAACCAGTCTGTACGTGATGAAATAGTCCTTTCAAGACCGGTATTCCCTTATCCCAGAAAAGCCATATACGATGGTCAGGGGGATCCAAACCTGGAGACCAGTTTTAAATAATATTTTCTTATTCGGAATTAATTTATTGATTAAATTTTAGTGTAAACCTGGGTAAATCAAGGTTAACACTATGTTTTATAAATTTTTATAAAACATAGGAATTGTTTGGAATAAATTATAATTTGCGAATTGGGATAAACTGGCTTGAGGGAAATTTCAGTATTTTAACTCCTGCTGAGAGGTTATAATATCCTGCAATAAACTTTGATAATCAGGTATCAAAACTCATAACCAAACACAACCAATATGAAAGGTCAAATTCTGCTGATCCTTATTTCTATTATATTTTCAATTTCCGTATCAGCTCAATCCGGCATAAGTGGAAGAATAATGGACACCTATGATTACGGCGTTGCCTTTGCCAACGTCTTATTGCTCAATGAAGCAGACTCCTCATTTGTGAAAGGAGCCGTTACTGATGAAGATGGGTATTATGCCTTATCCAATATTGCACCGGGTGGATATATCATTGAATCTTATATGATCGGATTTTCAAAATCATATTCGGACCTGATAAAACTGGAACCTGAAAACAATTTGAATGTTGATCCCATTATCCTGGCAGAAGAATCAACAAAATTAGATGAAGTGGTGATAAAAGCTGATAAACCGCTTTACGAAATGGAAATGGGCAAAATGGTGGTTAACGTACCAAGTAGTATCACATCGGCCGGACAATCCGTAATAGACGTTCTTGAGAAATCCCCCGGTGTATTTGTAAATCGCCAGAACAATACACTGGCGCTCAACGGGAAAGGCGGAGTAATTGTTCTTATGAATGGAAAAAGAAGCCGCATGCCAATCGATGCAGTATATCAGATGCTGGAAGGCCTGAATGCCGGCGACATCGAAAAGATTGAGATCATGTCTGTGCCACCGGCAAAATACGATGCAGACGGAGATGCCGGATTCATTAATATTGTCATGAAAAGATCTGAAGAAGTGGGGACCAATGGATCCGTTATGGCCAGTGCAGGGTATGCATCCGGTCCCAGAGCAGCCACAAGTATAAACCTTAGCCAGCAGACCAGAAAATTAAGTTTTTACGGGAACTATTCCTTTAACTATGTTGATCAGAAACAGGAGTTAAACATGTACAGGAATGCATCCACAGAAACTGAAAATGTCAGTTCGGGAAGCGAGGCGGATCGAGATCCAAACCGTATGACTCATAATTTTCAGTTTGGCATGGATTATTATATCAGCGACAAGACGGTGATTGGTGGGCTGGTAAGCGGTTACAACAACCGCTGGAATATGAATTCAATTACCAATGCAACTTTTGATTATTCAGAATCCCCGGACAGTACTGTTTTGATCAACATAAATGAGACCAATCACTGGAGACATTTAATGGGGAACCTGAATCTACAGCATACTTTCAAAAAGGGTGAAATGCTCAATATAAATCTTGATTATTTAACCTATGGCAATTCAAATCCGACAACCTACGAAAACCGGTATTACGATGATCGACAAACACTCATACGGGAGGTGAACAACAGGATTACAAAGGAGACCCCAATAGATATCTGGGTAGGTAAGATAGATTATTCAATGAACCTGGCGGAAAAAGTCTCTATGGAAACTGGTGTGAAAGGCACCTTTACCAACCTCATCAATGATATTATTTTTGAAGAACAAGTTGGTGAGAACTGGGTCATCGGGGAAGAATTCAGCAATTATGCAGACCTTTCAGAAAATATACTGGCCTCATTTGCAACCTTTATGATAAAATTTAATGAAAAGACATCCCTCAATGCCGGTCTGAGGTATGAACATACGACTACAGTACTCAATACCGAGGAAGAGGCAGGAGTCGTGGACCGTGAATATGGTGATTTTTTCCCCACGCTCTTTTTCTCCAGAAAAATTAACGATAATAATCTTTTGCAGTTTTCCTATGGCAGAAGGATCACCCGCCCGTCCTACAACGAACTGGCACCTTTCGTGTTATTCATGGATCCTTATACCTACACAGCCGGAAATGCCAACCTGCTGCCCACTTATACACACAGCATACGGGGGGATTATTCATATAAAAACTTCATCTTTTCCCTGCAGTACAGTCATGACAACAATGTAATATTCAGGTTTCAGCCCGTATACGATACTGAAACCAACGTGATGGTATTGCAAACGGACAATGTAGACCGGCGGGAGACCCTTTCTACGACCATTACCCTGCCCTTTCATGTTACTGACTGGTGGGAAATGCAGAACAACCTGAGTGGCAACTGGCAAAGGATCGCTACCAGAATGGAACAGGGTATGTATGTCAGAGATCAAAGTGGATTTCAAATCAATACCACGCAGACCTTCCGGTTGCCCAGGAAGTTTACCATCGAATTATCAGGATTTTATATTTCACCGTCAATTAATGGCTATTTCAACTGGCTTTCACGAGGTTTTGTCAATTTGGGTATTCAGAAAGAATTTAACAATGATGGGGCTTTGCGCTTTGCCTGTAACGATATATTCGAGACAAGCCAGATGCGTTGGGATTCGGCGAATGAAACGAATTTCAGCTTTCATGGCAATATCAAATTCGAGAAGCGAATCTTTACCATCACCTACACCCAGAAATTTGGTAATACGAAGATCAAAGGGGTACGAAAAAGATCCGTCGGGTCAGCTGAAGAGCGGAGACGCGTTACGAATTAAGGAGCCTCAGGTGATAAGAAGAGTTGCTCAGGCCTAAATTTTTCCTGATAATTATCAGTATATGATAAATTATCAAAATTTTTTAAAGGAAGTCTACGTATGATTTTGTACTTTAAAGTGAAAATCCGGAGAATTGATAGGCTTTGAGTAATCACGGGCCTTTTATATTATTTTTTTTTAAATGCAGCTATTTTTTTCAAACCTGGTCGAAGAACTGGAAAAGGGAGCCCCCCTCGCGTTGGCTATTCTTGTAAAAACAAAAGGATCGACTCCGCAGGTGCCGGGTGCATCCGCCATTATCGGTAAAGACGGATTATTGCATGGTACCCTGGGTGGAGGCCTTGTGGAAGAGGATACACTTTCCAGGATTATGCAATCCATAGACTCACGAATTAACTTTTTTGCTGAATTCAACCTGGATTCACCTTCGGCGGCTGACCCGGATCCTATATGTGGAGGGCATGCTATGGTCCTGGTAGATTCCGAACCTGAAACTGATATTGACCTGTTTAAAATGCTTGAAGAATCCCTGCGGTCAAATCAACCGGGGGTACTTGTTACTGCTGTAAAGGGAAATCAGGATCAAATTCTATCAATAAAAAGGTTCTGGATATCCCAGGATAAAGTTGAAAGCCTTCCGCGGGAAGAGAAATCCTCCGTAAATGAAGGTCTAGAATTAGATATTGATTTAATATTTCAATCCCTGAACAGCAGGAAATCATTATTCATAGAAACATCTGAAGGAAATCAGAAAATATTTTATCAACCTGTTTTTCCCGATCCTCAATTGATCATAATCGGCGCCGGTCACGTTGGAAAGGCTCTCAGTCACCTGGGTAAATTGCTGGATTTTCAGATAACGATTATTGATGACAGACCAGAACATGCCAACAGGAACAATATCCCCGATGCGGATTATATTCTGTCAGAAGATATGGAAGAGGATATTAAGAAAGTTCCCATATCCGGGAATTCATTTATAGTCATTGTAACACATGGGCATAGAAAAGATGGGATCGCTCTTAAACAGGTTATTCACTCCGGTGCCGCTTACATAGGCATGATCGGCAGCAGGCGGAAGACAAGGCTGTTAAAGCAGGAGTTTCTGGACAAGAAATGGGCAACGAAGGAGGAACTCGATGCGATTTATGCCCCGATCGGGCTGGATATTCATTCAAAAACGGTTCAGGAAATAGCCGTCAGCATAGCTGGTCAGCTCATAAAAGTAAGGCAGGAGATAAAAGCGTCTAAGCAGGGAAAAGATATTGAGATCATTATCCTTGCCGCAGGCAAATCGGAACGTATGGGGCAGCAGAAATTATTGATGCCCTATGGAGGTAAGACCATCGTTGAGAACATAATTGATAAAGCCCTGGCATCAAAAGCTGGAGCTGTGAAAGTGGTGGTAGGAAGCAACCGGGAGGAGATATACGACCTGATCAAAGATCAACCCGTTCAGGTTATTGAGAATGCTGCGTTTGAAAGGGGCATGTTGTCCTCTGTCCAATGTGGATTTGAGGCTTTATCTTCTTCAGCCAGTGCCGGAATGATCTTACTGGGTGACCAGCCCATGGTTCAAACCCTTGTTATTGACAAGCTTATCGAAAGCTTTCAGAAATCCCGAAAAGGGATAATAATTCCTGTTTATAACAATAAAAGAGGACATCCTGTATTAATCGATACCAAGTATTTGATACGGATCAATAAACTTGATCCGAATAGGGGACTCAGGCAGTTGATGGAGGAATACCCGGAGGATATATATGAGATGGAAGTGGAAACAAATACCATTTTAAAAGATATAGATACAATTGAAGATTATAAAAGAGAACTAATTTAAGGAGGTAAAAAATGAAACAAAATGTCAGTTTTAAATTAAATGGCAAATCGGTTGAGGTTGAAGTAAACGGGGATGAGTCGTTATTGACCGTCATCCGTACGTACCTTGACCATACCGGTACGAAGTACGGTTGCGGCATGGGCCATTGCGGATCATGCACAGTATTGATTGATAAAGAACCGGTTCGTTCCTGTATGATGTATGCTGAGGATGTGGCAGGGAAAGAGATCACAACAATCGAAGGATTGGCACAAGGGGAAGAGTTACATCCTGTACAGAAAGCATTTGTTGAGCATGATGCCCTTCAGTGCGGGTATTGTACCCCTGGTATGATTATGAATGCTACGGGATTATTGCTTAAAAAACCGGATATGACCCGGGAAGAGATCATCGAAGGCATGGAAGATAACCTATGTCGTTGCGGATCTTATATGCGCATCATAGATGCTATACAATCAGCAGGTAAAGAAATGAAAGGAGGGATGTAATTATGAAATCGGAAAAAATTCATGAATTATATTTTGGAGATGTTGATCATCCTGTAACAACCTATGATCGACGTGACTTCCTGAAGCGACTGGGTGGTGGTATTATAATCATATTGTCATTCAGTGAGTTATCCCTCTTAAGCGGTTGCAAACCCAAGGAGGGTGAGGAAGAGGAAAGACCAGACTTCAATGCTTACCTGCATATCAAAGAGGATGGCAGTGTGGATTGCCTGACCGGTAAGATTGAAATGGGACAGGGTGCCATCACCTCACTGGCCCAGGAGTTGGCTGAAGAGTTGGAAGTACCTTTTGAATCGGTAAATATGGTCATGGGTGATACAGACCTTTGTCCCTACGACGCCGGAACATGGGGTTCCCTGACAACACGGTTCGAAGGGCCTGTTATCCGGGCTGCCGGTGCTGAAGCACGGGAGATCCTGATCGGGCTTGCAGCCAAGGAACTTGGCGTTTCAGAAAAGCAGTTGGAAGCCAGCGAGGGTGCGGTTTTTGACAAAAACGATAAAAGTAAAAAGATATCTTATGCTGACCTGACTAAAGGGCAAAAAATCGTACAGCAACTTAAAAAAGCCCCAGAGTTAAAGAAATCCAAAGACTTTGATATTGTCGGGAAATCCGTGATCAGCATCGACGCCGTGGATAAGGTGACCGGTAAGGCCGTTTATTCCGGGGACGTAAAATTGCCGGGAATGGTTTATGCAACCATTGTGCGCCCACAGGTCTGGGGATCTAAAAAACTTTCAGTTGATGCCTCAGGCCTGGAAAGTTTTGAAGGTGCGGAACTGATTGAAGATGGTGATCTTGTGGCTGTGGTCCATCCGGATCCGGAAATAGCTTCGAAAGCAGCACAAAAAGTAAACGTGGAATGGGATGCTCCAGAATCAATGGCTGATACTGAAACCATCTTTAAATATCTTGTTGATAACATCGCAGAAGGGGAGACAAATGAGGAAGGCGGTGCCCTGGCGACAGGCAGGGAAGCATGTGAAACAATTGTTGAAGCTGAATACCATGATGGTTATAAAGCACATTCCCCGGTGGAGCCCCATACAGCTACCTGTTATTTTGAAGGGGATAAACTGACTATGTGGGCATCTTCTCAAACTCCGTTTGGAACCAGGGAAGCATTGGCTGAGACATTTGGCATGCCAAAGGAAAAGGTACACCTTAAACAGATTTTCCTCGGTGGAGGTTTTGGCGGTAAAATTTACAACCCTCAGGCCATTGAAGTAGCCAGGATCGCTAAACTAAGTGGTAAACCTGTACAATTGGCTTATACCAGGTGAGAAGAGTTCTTCAATGATTATTTCCGACCGGCGGCAGTGGTTAAATCAACATCAGGTGTTGACGGTGAAGGGAAGATGAAATTGTGGGAATTTGATATTTATTGTGCCGGGTCCAGGGGTACCGGACTGTCCTATTTATATGATATCCCGAATAACCGGACCAGGACTTTTAACAAAGGTGATATACATCCTTTCAGTACTGGTGCCTGGAGAGCCCCCGGTAATAATACCACAACCTTCGCAAGGGAATCTCAAATTGATGCCACTGCGCACGCGGCAGGCATAGATCCCCTGGAGTTCAGGCTTAACAACATTACCAATGCAGAAATGAAGGCTACGCTTGAATTGGCTGCGGAAACATTTAACTGGAATAAAGAAAAGCCTGAGGGACATGGATATGGTATATCTCTGGGCTGGGATGCCGGGACTTACGTGGCCATGATCGCAGAAGTTAAAGTCGATAAGGCAACGGGACATGTTCAACCTATTCGCGTGGTATGCGCACAGGATATGGGTCAGGTGGTCAATCCGCATGGGGCCATGGTTCAGACTGAAGGTGGTATAACAATGGGTCTGGGATATGCCTTAACAGAAGAGGTGGAATTTGATTGGGGTCGGGTAATTACCCGGAATTTTGATTCCTATCATTTTACCAAATTCTCCATGACTCCGAAAATTGAATGTGTCTTTATTGATAAAATGGATGCAGCTCCGGAGGGAGGTGGTGAACCGGCCATCATATGTGTTGGAGGCGCTATTGCAAATGCAGTATTTGATGCCTGTGGTGCAAGAGTGAATCGTATGCCTATAACACCTGAAAGGATTCTGGCAGCTCTTGGGTAAAATGAAAATAAGGATTCAATATGTGATCAGGATTGAATGAATGAAATAATTTTTAACCTTATCAGAAACAGTTATGGTTTCGTGTGGTAGGGGTAAGGATAATCAGGAAGCCTTTGGGAATAAATTAATCTCAGATGCTTCCTGTACCTTTTATTTTAATATTACACGCCCGGATCCCGGGATTTAAACACTTTTAATTCAAATTCTATTTTTTTAAGCATCGTATGAAAAATACTATTACACTATTACTTATCACTCTTCTTTTGATCAGTTGCAGGATTGATACAAAACAAGAAAAAGAAGCAGATTCTCCTCACGAATTTACATTTGCATTTCTGACCGATATACACCTCCAGCCTGAAAGAAATGCTACTGAAGGATTCCGGAAGGCCATTGAAAAGGTTAATGAGCTTAATCCGGACTTTGTTATAACAGGCGGTGATCTGATTATGGATGCTTTGGGTGTATCCTATGCTCGGGCAGATTCATTATATAACTTATATGAGGAAGTCAGTAAAGAATTTCAAATGCCTGTATATAATACCTTTGGAAACCATGAAGCATTTGGAGTGTATAAAGAGAGCGGTATTGATACCACACATGAAGAGTACAATAAGAAAATGTATGAAAACCACATAGGTAAGAGATACTATTCCTTTGATTACCAGGGCTGGCATTTCATTGTACTTGATGCAGTGGGGGTGAAGCCGGAACGGTACTATTACGGGCATATTGATGAAGAGCAAATTAATTGGCTGAAATCGGACCTCCAAAAGATCACGAAAGAAACACCGGTTGTCATAACAGTGCATATACCCTTTATAACTTCCATGACCCAACTGACAAAAGGATCATTGGAGGCCAATGGGGAAGGACTGGTAATTACCAATGCGAGGGATGTTTTACTTTTACTTTATGAGTATAATCTAAAGCTGGTTCTGCAGGGTCATCTGCATTTTCTTGAAGATATATATGTGGGTAACAAAACACACTTTATTACAGGTGGAGCAGTTAGTGCAAGTTGGTGGGAAGGACCAAGGGGTACTATGGAGGAAGGATTTGTATTGGTGAAGGTGAAAAATGATGAGCTGGACTGGGATTATATTGATTACGGATGGGAAGTAGCTGAAAACTAGAATTATTCAATACTATAAAAAGGAGGTTACATGAAAACCCGGGATTATCTTGAATACGATTTTACTGATATCAAAACTCCAATTTCTATTGACAGGCGGGAGTTTTTGAAAAGAATGGGCGGAGGGCTTATTATTATTTTATCCCTCAGTGAATTTATTGAGGCCCATGGTGATATCCTGCAGGGTCGTCAGATGCCTGAAGATCTTAATATATACCTCAGGATTAAGGAAGATGGACGGGTTGATTGTTATACAGGTAAGATAGAAATGGGACAGGGGGTAATTACTTCTCTTGCTCAAATGTTAGCCGAAGAACTTGACGTTTCACTGTCGAGCATCGACATGATAATGGGGGATACTGAGCTTTGTCCATGGGATATGGGTACTTTTGGATCCATGTCCACACGGTTCTTCGGACCGCCCTTAAGAACAGCCGGCGCAGAGGCAAGGGCAACCTTATTGCAACTTGCCGCCAAAGAGTTGGAAACGGATGCATCTTCCTTAACAGTAAGTGAAGGGCTTGTCTCTGTTAAAAACGACAAATCCAGATCGATTTCTTATGCAGAATTAACGAAAGGGAAAAAGATAGTCAAGGCAGTAAAGGAAAAGCCACCCTTAAAGAAGCCTTCTGAATTCAAGATTATCGGCAAACCTGTTTTAAAACAGGATTCAATGTTGAAGGTAACCGGTAAGGCCATTTTTGCAGCAGATGTCAGGCTGGATGGACTGGTTTACGCTTCTATAGTGCGCCCTCCTGTTCATGGTGCGGAGATTGAAACTATTGATACTTCGGAAGCTGAAAACATAGAGGGTGTTAACATAATTAATGAAAATGAACTTATAGCGGCACTTCATACGGAAAAGGCCCTGGCAGAAAAGGCCTCTTCAAAAATCAAAGTAAAATATAAACTTCCACCTTCTGCAGTTAATGATAAAAATATTTTCGAATATCTATTGAATAATGCCCCGGATGGCAATGTTGTTGATGAAGGGGGTAACCTGGAAAACGGCCAAAAAGATGCAAAGCTTCATTTTGAAAAAGAGTACTACAACAGTTATGTAGCCCACGCAACCATGGAACCACACGCTGCCACGGCCAGGGTCAACAATGGAAAAATAGAAATATGGGCATCTACTCAGACACCTTTCCGGGCTGAATCACAGGTCGCCGAAATCCTTGGTCTTCCTGAAGACAAGGTTAGGATAAGACAGGCATTTGTTGGGGGTGGTTTTGGTGGAAAATCGAATACCCAGCAGATCCTGGAAGTTGCCCGCCTGGCCTGGATCTCAAACAAACCGGTCCAGGTTGAATGGACCAGAAGGGAAGAATTCTTTTATGATTCATTCCGTCCTGCGGCGGTGGTTAAAATATCCTCCGGGATAGATGGGGAAGGTAAGATCACACAATGGGATTATGGGGTTTACTCTGCAGGTGAACGGGGTTCCCGGCACTTTTATGATATCCCCAATCACAGAACCACAGTGTATGGATCAGGCTGGATGGGATCCAGTGTACATCCCTTGAATACAGGTGCCTGGAGGGCCCCGGCAAATAATACCAATACATTCGCCAGGGAATGCCAGATTGATATCATGGCAGCTGAAGCGGGACTTGATCCGGTTGAGTTCAGGCTGAAGAACCTTAAAGACAAACGGATGATCCGCGTGCTTGAAGCCTTAGCTGAAAAGGTCAACTGGACTCCATCGAAATCACCAAGTGGAAGGGGTTTTGGCATAGCTTGCGGGATAGATGCCGGAGCGTATGTGGCCCACATGGCTGAGGTGGAGGTGGATAAGACCACGGGGAACGTGCGGATCAAAAAAGTGACATGCGCTCAGGATATGGGACTCGTAATCAATCCACAGGGTGCAACAGTCCAGGTCGAAGGCTGCATTACCATGGGTTTGGGATATACTTTATCGGAAGAAATTCAATTTGACGGCGGAAAGATAAATAACCGGAACTTTGACAACTATACCATACCCAAATTTTCATGGACACCTGAAATTGTTACCCTACTTCTGGACTTACCGGATGAGCCGGCTCAGGGGGGTGGTGAACCCGCAATTATTTGCATGGGCGCACTTATCGCCAATGCTGTATTTGATGCCACGGGAGCCAGGTTATATCAGTTGCCTATGACCCCGGAAAGGATCTTGAAAGCATTGTCAGAAATATGATGAATTATAACCGGTTTTTTTATTATACTGCCGGATACTTTAAAATATAGGTTAATTTGCTAATTACATAAACACATTACTATGGCTGGTACTTTTAGGTTTACATTCGGACCCTGGAACATACATGAAGGAGCTGATGTTTTTGGCCCTACTGTTCGCAAAACAATTGAATTTGAAAAGAAACTTGATTTTTACAAAAAACTTGGATTTGATGGCGTTCAGTTCCATGACGATGACGCTGTTCCGGTACTGGAAGGGAAAACAGCAAGTCAGATCATTAAGGAAGCTGAAGCGTTGAAGAAGCGGCTTGATGATATGGGCCTTGAAGCAGAATTTGTTGCACCGAGGTTGTGGGAGGATCCAAGGACTATTGATGGTGGATATACGGCCAATGATCCTGCCTGCCGGGAGTATGCTATGGAGCGAACAAAGATCTCAATTGATATCACAAGGGCACTTGGAATTGACTTGCTTGTATTATGGCTCGCGAGAGAAGGGACCTATATCCGGGAGGCGAAAGACAGTGTGGTGGCCACTGAACGTTTGGTCCAGGCGATAAATTCAATGCTTGAATATGACAAGGATATTAGAATTTGTGTGGAACCAAAACCGAATGAGCCCATGGATCATGCTTATATCCCCACAACTGGTCATGCGCTTGCCTTGGGAATGTTAACCACCGATCCCTCCAGGGTAGGTGTAAATATCGAAAGTGCCCATGCCATACTGGCGGGACTTGATCCTTCAGATGAAATGGGATTTGCATTAGCCCATGATAAACTCTGGACAGTGCATTTGAATGATCAGAATGGATTGAAATTCGATCAGGACAAGGCTTTTGGATCTGTGGATCTAAGAAGGGCATTTAACCAGGTCAGGATACTGGATAAACATGATTACGGAAAAAATGGTGAATGGGTAGGCCTGGATGTAAAAGCCATGCGAACTCAAAAAGACGATGTAGCCACAAAACATCTTAGCAACAGTAAGGCGGTATTTGATCGCTTACTGGAAATATCAAGGGGTATTGACGAGTCTATCATACAGAATTGTATAGATGAAAGGGATTATGAGGAATTGGATCTCTACATCATGAAAACATTATTAGCATAATATACTTGACTTAACACAATTGACAGTAAAAAAGAGGCAATGTTGGTGCCTCTTTTTTTTTATCTGTAAAACCTTTTAAACCCCTTTTATTCTCCTTTTGTATTCGCTTAAAGCTTCTTCGAGCCGGTCATGGGCTGTTGTATCACCCGGCACATTATGAGAGGGATGTATATATAATCTAACACCGCGGTCAGCAAGGATCTCAGCAACAGTGGTTACAGTCATCCATACCGCGGTTACGAATGCCATAGTAGAGACCGGGCCTACCTTATCAAAATGATTCTTTAGTGGAACCGAGGCATCTACCACTGGTACACAAGTATCAACCACAATGTCTGCCAGGTCGAAAAGCGTTTTGCCGCTGCTATGTCGGCTTTTTTTGTCTTTGGCTTCTGCGGCAGAACCAAAAACGATAACTTTCATGCCCTTTTTTCTGGATTCCAGGGCAATATCTATGTTCACAGCATTTATGCCAGTATGAGAAAATAACCACATGGTATCTTTCGGATCAAAATTATGCCCTTTCATGATCTCATTACCATATCCTTCAACTCTTTCCAGGAAGACAAACTGCTGAACACTCATACCACCTACTATATTCGTGAAAAAGGTAAGTGGAAGTTCTATCATAGGATGGAATCCTACAAAACCACCAATTCTGGGGTACATTTCCTCAATAGGTAAGGTAGCATGCCCACATCCAAAGGTATGTACCCAACATCCTGCCTCTATGGAATCGGCCATTACGGTGGCTGCTGCCTTTATATTCTCCATTTGTGTATCTTCGATGTTACTCATAACATCCCTGGCATTATTTAACCATTGTTTAGCTAACATATTCTTTGTTTTTATAGTATTAATAATTTATAAAATGATTCTATACCTTATCCATTACAAGGCGGGTAGCTCCATACAATTGAGCATTAACACCCAATTGTCCACCCGCCAGCTTTACTTCCTGAATAGCTATTGGCTGGGCCCATCTTTTGGAACGTTCATAGATCTGATCCAGGAAATTCAGTCCGGGTCCAAACACACCTCCTCCGAAAATGATGACCTCCGGATTGAAAATACTAACCAGGTTAGCCACACCTTTGGCCCAATAATCTATGGCACTGTCCATCGTCAGAAGTGCCAGTTCATCCTTTTTAGCATGAGCTGCAAATATATCTTCAGCTAAAAGATTTGACACATCCAGGGAAGTGTCAGGATGTTTACTATTAAAAATATCGGATGCCAGCCGTACCAGGCCATCACCTGAAGCATTGTATTCAAAACATCCGTATTGTTCGTATCCTTCCGGGTATCGATGATCAAGAGCCAGCCACCCGACAGCCCCGGCTATATCATTGCTGCCACGCAAAACCCTGCCATCAACCAGAATCCCTGCACCTATTCCGGTTCCAAATGCAA
This sequence comes from uncultured Cyclobacteriaceae bacterium, assembly GCA_965365275.1. Lineage (GTDB taxonomy): Bacteria > Bacteroidota > Bacteroidia > Cytophagales > Cyclobacteriaceae > JAGTVG01. The sequence continues at coordinate 16,678 of CBDUBA010000075.1, forward strand.
GGAATATGGCATTGTTATACCCCCTGGCAGCACCTTGCCATGCCTCTCCGCATATAGAACAAGCCCGGTCACTGTCAATGTGTATCACCATCTCACTACCAAGCTTTTCCTCCATATATGACTTTAAAGGATAGTGATCCCATCCGGGTATATTGGGTGCCCAGACTGTCCCTTTCGATTGGTTGCTTATTCCCGGTACCGAAACACCCACACCGGCCAATAAATGCCCGGAGGGTAAATTCCCTTTTAGCTGAAGAATAATAGATAGTATAACATGGCTTACTTCTTCACCTTTTAGGCCAGATATCCTATCCTTAGTTTTCTGGACGATCTTTCCATCCTCAGATATGATTGCACCTGCACATTTTGTGCCGCCAAGATCAATGGAAATGAATGTTTTTTGCATCAGATTAAAAAGTTAGAACCATATATTACAGGAATTCAGCTACCTGGGTTTCACATGCTCAAAGATAAAACATTTGATATTCTAAATACTTCTACATCTATCTAAATCCAGGTTACTTATATTTTTAGCACTGGAAGATAATTTATTTGTATCTTGTTTTCAAACTGGAACCTTCCTGAGAGGTGCTTTCCTATATTAAAAAAATATGCCCTGATTAATTATTTATAATTTTTACATCGTACACTATCTTTGATTCGTAGTATAAAAAATAAAGGATGCTTTTAATTCTACCGGTTTATATGCGCTTATTAAATTTTGATTAGAACCGTGATTAAATTATTGATGCAACCTTTTAGGAATAATCTGGTCTTATAAATAAACAAATAAAACCTGATCACATATGCTAAAGAATTATCTCAAGATTACCTTCCGCAGTTTAATGAAGAATAAACTCTTCACTTTCATAAACATATTTGGACTCGGAATAGCCCTTGCCTGTTGCATTGTCGCCTATCTCAATTGGGATTACAATATGAAATTTGATACACATCATTTGAATTCAGATAAGATATACAGGATAAACTTTATCAGGATCACTAACGGACAGCCCATAAAGAACGGGGATAGCCCCGCACCCCTGGGAGCGGCAATAAACGGCAGCATAAGTCAGATAGAAGAGGTTATGAGATATTACCCGGTAGGTGGTAATTTTAAAGTAGGGGATGAGCTGTTCAGGACCTGGGTCAGTGCCGTTGATCCAAATTTCTTTGACATATTTACTTTTAACATCATCTCAGGTAATAAACAGGAGCTCAGTAATAAAAGCAGGATCTTCATCAGTACGGATATAGTAGATAAACACTTTCCCGATAATAAAGATCCCGTCGGGGAATTAATAACGTATATAAATGGAGAAAAAAGGGTAGAGTTTATTGTTGGCGGTGTTTTTGAAAAGCAGCCACAAAACTCCAGTTTTTTTGCTGATGCCTATGTGCATTATGATAATGTATTTGATATAGCCGGCTGGGATAAAAACGATTGGGCGCAGTTTAATTGCACTTTTGTTACGGTAAATGATCCGGATGATATTCCTGAAATTGAAAATCAATTGCAGGCGTATGTGGAGATCCAGAACCGGGCTAAGGAGGATTATAAAGTTGCTGAATATTACCTGGATCCTTTTGCCGGTATGGCTGTCCGCTCGGAAAGAGAGGATATCTGGAACCACTGGTTTAATCAGAGTCTGCCGGTTGCAGCGGCGGTAGCACCAGGAATTATGGGGATACTTATCCTCTTAATTGCCTGTTTTAATTTCACCAATACTTCCATTGCCATCGCCAATAGAAGGATTAAAGAGATCGGTATAAGAAAGGTTATGGGTTCCAGCAGGAAACAACTCATAGCTCAATTCCTGGGGGAAAACATCTTATTGACATTTTTTGCTTTAATCGTTGCCTTATTGATATCTGTTATTCTGGTCCCTGCATACAGTGAGATGTGGCCCTTTCTCGATATTAAGCTTGATCTTGTAGAAAACGTTGAATTACTTGGATTTCTGGCCTTCCTGCTATTGGTAACTGGTGTGGTAGCTGGCAGCTATCCGGCCTTGTATGTAAGTGCCTTCCAGCCTTCCAGCATATTGCGTGGTACTTTAAAGTTTGGAGGTACAAATAGCTTTACGAGAATACTCCTTACGCTTCAATATGCGATATCTCTTATTGCCATTGTTTCAGGGTTCATTTTTGCTCAAAATGCTGAGTATCAGAAAAATTATGATATGGGCTTCGACATGAGAAGTGTAATATTTGCATATGTAGGTTCTGAAAACAGGTATAATCAATTGAAAAATGAAATTTCAGGGAACCCGTTGATCAAAGAAATCGCCGGATCGAGCCATAATGCCTCGACTTCCTGGTATACTGATCCTATTAAATATGAATCGAACGAATTGGATGTGGCCATATTAGATATTGGTGATAACTATCTTAACGTTGTCGATGCAACAATTCTTGAAGGGCGGGATTTTATTCAGGATAGTCAGAATGATGTGGAGAACTCTGTTATTATCAATGAAGAACTTGTACGGATATTGGGATGGGAGAAGCCGATCGGTCAAAGGATAATCTTAAAGGATACAACAGAATTATATGTTGTGGGTGTGGTTAAGGATATGTATATCGACGGTGAATTGTGGGATCCTCTTGATCCGATGTTGATGCGGTATGTCCTGCCGGATAAATATCGTTTCCTCTCTGTTCAAACAGATATGGAAAATATTACTGAGGTGCATGATTTTATCAAGGGAAAATGGAAAGAATTATTTCCCGATGAATTGCATACCGTCACGTATATGGACAGAACCCGTGCTGATTCTGCCGAAGTTAATAATAATATAAAGATCATATTTGTTTTTCTCGGGATTGTTGCTACCATCTTGTCTGCTATTGGTTTGTTCAGCCTTGTATCCTTGAATGTGATCAAGAAAATGAAGGAGATCGGGGTGAGAAAAGTTTTAGGTGCTTCACTGATGAACATCGTAAACAACATCAGCAGGGAATTTGTTATCATCTTTGTGATCTCTTCCGTCCTGGGTTCAGTAGCAGCCTATTTTCTCGCGGATGCCCTGATGGCAAGTATCTGGACGTATTATGTTCCGATTGGAGCGATCGCATTCGTGCTATCGATACTGGTTCTATTAATCATCAGTGGTGTTACCATCGGAGGCAAAGTTCTTCGCGCAGCCAGTATGAATCCGGCATATACACTTCGGGATGAATAAGTGCGATAAAAAAGGGATTCGAAATTCAGGATTTCTTTACCTGGTCAGAAAATATTTCAATGAAGACTTCAGCAAGCTTGGATACTGGTAGTATGGATCGGATCATCGAAGTAGTTTAGCCTTAGAACCAATTTAATTATGCCGGTAATTAATTACATGCTGCTTTTGTTTCCTCCTTCCGCTTTCTACCGTGAAAGTATAGGTATATTTTACGATCAGGTTGCTGATTTCTGAAAAAGGCAGATTCGGAATTTCCCTGGTAAGATGTGTATTATATTCCCCGTTATATACAATATAAAGGTCATTGCCTTCCCGTGGATTGTATCTGAATCGTATGTTGTTCACTCCGAATTTATCATTTGAGCTGTATTGGAAGAAGGCGGATATTGATAATTTGGTAGTAAAGGTAAAATCAGTCCGCAACCTGACCAGGTGGGAAGTGAATTTCTGATTTCTGGAGGGTGCTGTGGTGATCAGGCTGTATTGATAATCCAGACCGAAATTCACACTTGATGAAGGCCGGAAGAATACCTGTGCAGGCCCTAAATTTATTATTCTGCCATCATAATAGGTCCCTACTTCTGCCATCGCGCGTAATGATAACATTTTATTACTAGGCGTATTAATCGAAGCCGTCAAGTTGGTATAAGTATATTCTCCGATAGGGAAGTATACATCATCAGAGAGCTCAAATGTGTCTTTCAGGAACTCATAGGAATCGATAAGCTCAATTGTGCCACGAAATCCTTTTTTTGTGGAGAACCTGTATCCGGCGGATATCTTTCTGATGTCTGTCTTGAAATCCAGGTTTTGCTTGTTGATCCAGATCCAGGATGTGATTTGTTGATCCAGCAGTTTTTTATTCTCCTGATTATAGACCCATCCATACCCCAGCATCATGAAAGCACGGGAGTAATCTTCCATCAGTTCAAATCCCATTTCGGGATTATAATACTTCCCGGCCCGGGATAGAATCACATTGTAATTAAATCCTACATTAGATCGATCTTCCCAATTGAGGTAGAATTTTCCGTGATCAAAAAAGTCATTCTGATAGTTTACATCACTGTCAAAGGTCTGCACATAATTAAAGGAAAAATAATCGTCCCTGAAAGGATTGACAATGGCGTCCACCGCGGTATTTATATTATAATTTCCCTCAACATCGATCTGGCTCGTGATCATCCCCCCCACGTAACTCCTGGGATTGAATGCTTGTTTTCTTAAACGGTAAACGCCATGATTTGTAGACAGAATGGTTTCCAGACTATCCGTATCTTCATCGATATAGTCATGCTTTCCGGTTTGCATATTCATTATTCCCACATCCCACTTGCCCGCCCGTCCAACGAGCCTGGCACCCGCCCAGATCGGGATAATCTCTCCTTCATAAAGGCCGATGCGCCGGCTGTAGAACAATTGATCCATATATCCCGTATTCACTGTGAACAAACTTGCTCTTTCCAGGAAGAACTGCCTTTTTTCAGGGAAAAATAATGAGAATCGGGTAAGATTTACCATCTGGTCATCCACTTCCACCTGGGCAAAATCCGTATTAAATGTGAGATCAAGGGTCATATTACTTGTAACGGGATATTTCAGGTCCAACCCGGCATTTAAAGTATAATCGGTCTTCCTTTCATAGCTGGATTCGTCTTCGGTCATCTCACTGATCTGTTCCACGCCAACCAGCGCATAGGGCGTAATATACAGGGGGATGGCACGGGTTACACCTGTGAAGACTACCTTTTGGGCCTGAGAAGGCTTCCAGATCCCCAGCGTCCCGAAATTATTGGTCACCAGGGGATAGATGGCAAACTCCTGCTTGTCCGCAATGACCCTCCAGATGGTCATGCCCATGGTAACCTTACCGTTCTGCTCCTGAAATCTCAGGCTTGAAAAAGGGATACGCATTTCAACATGCCAGACATTTCCATCCATGGTGGTTTCCACATCCCAGAATGTATTCCAGCTCCGGTTAAAAGGCATTTGCCTTTCTATTACCTGAGCATCGTTGGCAATGGCGAAATCCGACCTGAGGCCTGTAGGACTTGTTTCAAAGCACAAAGCAGATTCATTGTCATTGAAAGTGTCCAGCATGATCCCGAAATAATCATTTCCGAAAGCACCGGCATCTCTTTTTTTGGTCGTGGCAATCACGTTCGATTTATCACTGTAATGCAATCTTCCGGCCAGATACAAATATGATTCATCATACGTTACGAAAATTTCCGAAATCTCGGACGATTCCTGACCATGATTCGGTCTGAACATTTTTGTTTCAAGAGGCGGTACGAGATCCCATAATTGCTCATTACAAACACCATCAAAAATTATCCTGGTGGGTGCTCTATCAATAGCCAGTACAGATTCTCCCTGTTTCCCCATGAGAAAAAATGCGGGAAATATCATCAAATAAAAAAATATAGTTAATACCCGGGGCATTACCGATTATTAAAG
>CBDUBA010000076.1:0-22307 GCA_965365275.1 uncultured Cyclobacteriaceae bacterium
AAGAAAAATTTGCATTGCTATGTCAGATCTTTGAGAAATTACTAGCATCCTGGGGAAATACAAAGGGCGATGAGCTGGATGTTCCTCATTTCAGGGAGAATAAATTATTTGAATTTTTAATGGCTGATGAAGTTCTGGATATTATTGAGGATCTTATAGGTCCGAATATTGGCTTATGGAGCAGTCACTTTATTTGCAAGGAAGCTTACTCAGGAAACCGGACCCCCTGGCATGAAGATAGTGCTTACTGGAAAGGACGATTTGACAGGTATGATGATATTGTTACAGTTTGGCTGGCCATTGATCCTTCTAACTTGAAAAATGGTTGTATGGGCGTCATTCCAGGCACTCATAACAATGGATTTTCAGATTATGTGGATCTTGAAACCGAACATCAGATCTTCAATCTGGAAATCAAAGAAGATGAGATGGATCTGGACAAGGTAGTTTGGTTCGAATTGCCACAAAATCACTATTCATTACATGATTCAAGGATAATACATGGTGCAAATGCCAACAACAGCGACATGCGCCGGACCGGTTACACCATGCGGTATTTTAATACGGATCTGGTTTTACAGCAGGATCATCCAGATAATAAAAATCACAAAATATATCATTGCAGAGGTGAAAATAGGGGGAAAAATCCTTTAATTTACCTGTAATTTTTTAATGTATATGGTAAAAGAAGAATCAAGTACCAGTTCAAAGTACTTATTTTTTATTACGATAACTGCTGCATTTGGTGGATTTCTCTTTGGATATGATACTGCCGTCATCTCTGGCACAATTGGTTTTGTAAAATCCAAGTTTGAGTTTGACAGTGTCATGGAGGGCTGGTTTGTCAGTTCGGCCCTGGTAGGCTGTATATTAGGTGTGGCAATGGCAGGTGAAATTTCAGACAGGTTCGGGAGAAAGACATCATTGATCATTGCGGGTTTTCTTTTTTCATTATCTGCAATCGGTTGTGCCCTGAGCGCAAATCACACAGAACTCATTGTCTACCGTTTGCTGGGAGGCGTTGGCGTGGGTGTGGCCTCCATGCTTTCACCCTTGTACATTTCTGAAGTTTCACCACCAAAAATACGAGGCCGGATGGTGGCCCTGTACCAGTTCTCTATTACCATCGGTATATTGCTGGCTTATTTCGCAAATGCATTTTTATTGAGACAAAGCGAGATGCTGGCTTTTAAACCAGGGAGTATTGGGGAACAGATTATGATTACTGAGGTTTGGCGTGCTATGTTTGGCAGTGAGGCCATCCCAGCCCTATTGTTCTTTTTGGCTATGTTTTTTGTCCCTGAAAGCCCGAGGTGGTTTGCCTCAAAGGATAAGAATACCAAAGCTTTAAATGTACTATCAACCATAAATGGGAAGGAAAAAGCGGAAATTGAACTGGATTCAATAAAAACGGCTTTAGAAAAAGAAGAAGATGGATCATGGTCCGTATTAATGCATAAAGGCATAAGGATTGCTCTATTAGCTGGCATTGCCCTTGCTTTACTTTCACAGTTTACCGGTATCAATGCCATCATATATTATGGACCACGTATTATGGAGGATGCAGGTTTGCAATTAAGCGATGCCTTAGGTGGACAGGTAATTATAGGATTCGTAAATGTAGCTGCGACAGTGTATGCTATTATGAAAATCGATCATTTTGGTCGCAAGAAATTAATGTTGGGTGGTATTTCGGGAATGTTTATTTCTTTACTTGCTGTGGGTCTATTGTTCTTACTTGAAATAACATCAGGCATCCTGATAATGATCTTTATATTAACATTCATTACTTCCTTTGCTATTGGATACGGACCGGTAATATGGGTATTACTCGCTGAAATATACCCAACAAAAATCAGGGGTAGGGCTATGTCCGTTGCTACTTTAGCTATTTGGGTTGGGACAGCCATAATCGGTCAGATAGTTCCATGGATGCTTGATACATTAACCCCTGCAGGAACCTTCTTCGTTTTTGCTATTTGCTGTATCCCGGTTCCATTCATCCTTAAAAAGGTGCCGGAGACAAAAGGTCTGGCCCTTGAGGATATTGAAGAGATCTGGAGAAAATAATAACAGATAACTCTCTAATTTTCCCTTTTTAAGGTATACGGAGATGTTTTATAATACCAAATTCTCCAGAAATTCTTCCCTGACAAATATTGGGGAGGAAAACATAGCTGGTTTAATTGATGAAGAGGATAATCCTCTTTTCAGTCGGGATGACAGGATTTGAACCTGCGACCCCCACAACCCCATTGTGGTACGCTACCGGACTGCGCTACATCCCGAATTATTATTGATATTATATCGATTAAAAATCATGTTTTCCGTCTATCGAATTCCTAATCGATGTCCAAAATTAGCAAATATTCGTTTTCTATATTACGTATTACAGGAATTAAATTGTAATATGTTGTTGTATATTTTAATTCTGACTTAAGTAATTTTAAGTCAGAAAGCATGATAGGTGCATATTTAATGCAAAAGATTCTTATTCTCATATTGATTTTTGGCAACCTGGCCAGTTATGCCGATGAAAAGAAGGCATTGAAACTTCTGGAAAAAAAGAATTATGAAAAATTAATTGAAACCCTGGATAAGGATATTGAAAAAGATTCCCTCAATCCCGGCTCTTATTATATCTATTCATTACTTTATAATGAGCCTGGTTATATAGACAGTAACCTGGATACATCCTATTATTATGTTATGAAAGCCCTTGAACTGTACCCGCCATCAGATGACAAGGATCTCGAAAAACTCAACAAGGTTCATATAAATGTTTCAGGCCTAACTACTCAGAAAGAAAAACTTGATCTGCAGGCATATGAAAGAGCGAAAAATGAACATACACTGGAGGCTTATAATTTCTATATTGAACAATTCGGTCAGTCTATTTATAATACTGATGCGATCATGGACAGGAATGCACTGGCTTTTGAATATGCCAGGAAAGAACATACTTATGAGGCCTATGAGGGATTTATGTTAAGCTATCCGGGAGCCATTGAATTCGAGCAGGCAAAGGAACAATACCAGATCTTACTTTTTGAAGCTCAAACTGAAGAGGGAACTTTAAAAAGTTACAGAGCTTTCCTGAAAAGCAATCCGAACTCTCCATTCCGGAATGATGCAATTCGGGAGATCTTCCGAATCAGTACCTGCAGCAATTCAGAGGATAGTTATCTACAGTTCATAAAAGATTTTCCGGAATCTCCCCTGGTTCAAAAAGCGATTGACAGACTTTATCATAATTACCGCGAATCAGGTGCAGAAGATTTTTCTTATAATTATAATTTCCTCGATCTGAATGATTCAATTTTAAATGTGGATCACTATGATGACCAATTTGTAATCCCTGTATTCGAGAATAATAAGTATGGATTTATGAATAGTGCCGGGGAATTAATCATTCCCTATACTTTTGATGATGTTGATGAGGATTATCTGTGTGGTAATATCTCTGAAGATTATTTCCGGGTCAGAATCAATGGATCTCAAATGGTAGCTTCCAGAGACGGGAAGATCATATATCAAAATCCATATAACGATGTCCAGGAACTTGTTTCAGGAACTTTAAAAATTCTGAACAGGGGAAAATATGGTGTGATATTTAAAACAGGAGAAGAATTATTAGAGGTAATATATGATGAGATTGAAGAACTGAATGAACAGTTGATCAAAGCCCGGCAGGGAAATCGTTGGTATCTGTTTTCTCTGAATGGATTGCAACTACTACCGGAAAACGTAGAAGACATCTCAAGCGAAGGTGAATTTCTTATGGTGAAAAATGATGGTTTGTGGGCCATTACGAACAAACAATATATATTCAGTAGCTACATTGACGGTCATATTGATTTGAAATTTATCTATGACGATTATGAATTGATAGAGCCTACACAGATGTTGTGTTTTAAAGGGGATAACGAGGGGGTTATGGATAACAGGCTGGAATATAAGTTAACATTGGATAAACAGAACATCCACACCTTACCTGAAGGATGGCTTATAAAAAAAGACACTATTTACCATTTATACGATGATGCCTTTGTAAAGATTTCCGGAACAGGGGGATTGACAGATGTTGTTTATAAAGGCAAATGGTTAACAGGCAGATCAGGTGAAAAATGGATCCTGTACTATAATTTTGCCCCTTTCCCGGATGTATTTGCTTATGATTCAATTAGTATTCTAAGCAATAATTTTGTTTTTGCCATCGAAGAGGAAAATCCTATTCTCATATTTTCGAATTATCAGAAAATACCGCTTGAAAATTATAAAGATCTTAGAATTCTTAAATCTCCTGTTATAAAAGAACAGAATGAAACAATAATCGAATACATTGAGATATTTGATGACAGGAACCGAAGTGAAACGTATGGTATAAATGGTAACATGGTTCTGAATGGCAGTAATCTGAACCTTCAACTCCTGGGTGAAGAATATTTCAAGAAGAGTTACAGGGGTAAGGTGGGTTTGACAGATACTTCCGGTCAAGAGTTGCTAAAACCACAATTCCAGGGAATAGCTAATTATGAAAATGGATTCGTTTCAGTTCTAAATAATAAGAAGTTCGGCATATACAATAAACGACTCGGAATCTACCTGAAACCTGCATATGACCGCTTATTAAAACCATATAATTCAGAACTTTTAATAGCCTATAAAAGAGGCGGATATGGTCTTATAAATTACAAGGGCGAATCAATTACTGATTTTTCGTATGAAGAGATCATCTTTTGGAATGACACATCAATCCTGGTAAAGATGGATGATATATGGAATATAACAGAGCTTCAAACTGGCAAAGTTCTATTGGATGAAATTAGAGATTTCAACTTTTTGAATGAGGGAGAGGAGAAGATCATACTTTTCAGAAAGGAAGAGCAATTTGGGATCGTAAGTAACAAGGAGGGGATTATCATCAGCCCGACTTTCAATGACATTTTGAATATTGGCAATGAAGAAACACCAATTTATTTTACTGAAAAATATATTTCTGAGGCAGAATTTTATATAGTGATTTATTACAATTCTAAAGGTGAAATTATTCGTAAACAGGTATTTACGGATGAAGAATATGACATGATTTATTGCAATTAATCACATGCTGTATTCTTATCCCTTTAGTTGAGGCTCCACCTTAGTTTGTTTAATGTAAGGAATAATACAAAATCATTCGCTGGGATAGGTATAATCAAATTCCTTTTCTATCTTTCTTCTGCTTATTTTCTCAACCTCAACGACCATTATAACGTCTTCAACCGGTCTGTCACCCGGGGCCGTCTTTACTGAAGCTATCTTTTCGACAACATCCATGCCTTGTACCACTTTTCCAAATACTGTATAGCTACCATCAAGATGGGGTACCCCACCAACCGTTGTATACATATCAATTTGTTTCTGCGTTAGCGGCTGATCCAATTCCACATCGTAATCCTGTTCGCAAACGTCCTTATAACTCAGTATTAAGGCTTTTAATTCATCCAGTTTATTTTCAGCCTGTAATTGCATAGCCCTCTGATTGACTTCCTGATATCCGCTTCTCTGAATCAGATTTCCAAAACACTTATATAATTCGTTATAATTCACTCTTGAATCTCTCAAAGATTCTTCTGTAAATACTATGCCTTCCACAATATAAAACTGACTGCCACTGGATTCTTTTTTCGGATTTACATTATCCCCCATCCTGGCAGCAGCCACCATGCCTTTAGCGTGGATAAGATCAGGATGAAATTCCGGAGGTATCGTATATCCTGGCCCGCCCTTTCCGAAAGATTGAGGATCGGAGGATGATTTTGTATTCGGATCACCGGTTTGTATCATGAAATCATCAATAACCCTATGAAATAAAAGACTATCATAGAATCCTTTGTTGGCCAACTTTATAAAGTTCTCCTTGTGCTTTGGTGTCTGATCAAATAAAACCAGTTTTATTTCCCCGTAGTTGGTCTTTAGCGTAATCAGATAATCTTTATTATTGCTGCAGCTAGGTATAATCAGTGAAAAAGAGATTAAAATCGTAAAATATAACTTAGCTTGTTTCATTTCTTTAAAATTAAGATATATCCATTAAGATAAGCACTTATTCATCAAATAACGCACAAAGATAAACCTAGACATTGGACAACATTTTCAGTTTTTTAAAAATTTCGAATATCTTTAGTGAAACGCTTAGAAATAGTATCTTGGAATGAGCATTCCTTTCTATATGATAATAAGCCTCATTCAAAATATCTGAGATCTTCTCAATAGATCCAAGGGATAGAATCTTAGAAAAATTTTTCACGAATTCCAATTCCTCCCCCATGAGCCTTGACAATTCAAGTTCATTATTTCTAACAACAAGGGCCTCCCTCATCATGCTTAATCCATAATGAAAGAGAGTTTGCTGCGACACCTTCGACATAGAATTGAACTTCTCTGTCCATTTTGTTAATTCCATAAGATCACCCACATAACATAGCCTCATCCAGTCCCTGAACATTTTGTGGCTGTCATCTTCCACTTCCCGGGCTAATCTTAAAGCTTCATTAATGTTGCCATCGACAAGATGTGCTATCTGTCCAGCTTTATCTTCCTCAATAAAGTGCTGGTTAATAAGAAGCTCTTTTATTTCTTCATCACTGAACGGCCTTATCTGGACAATTTGAGTTCTGGACAAAATGGTTGACAAAAGTTTCGTTTCATCATTTGATACCAGAAGGAAAAGTGTGTTGTGAGGTGGTTCTTCTAAAATTTTTAGCAATGCATTTGCCCCGGCAGGATGCATATATTCAGGTAACCAGATGATCATTATTTTGTACAATCCTTCAAATGGCTTTAAGGAAAGATTTTTAATTATTTCTCTACTCTCCTGGCGTGAAATATTCAATTGCTTATTCTCTCCACCAAAATAATTATTCCAGCCCCCGGCATTATTATAAGGATCCTGGATCACGAAATTTCGCCATTCATTTAGAAATTTAACACTGATAACATCCTTGGCTTTGATCTTTTTAGTGGCACTCACCGGAAAAGCAAAATGAACATCCGGATGAACCAGTTTAGCATTTTTCCGGCAGGCATCGCATTCCCCACAGGAATCTTCCGGGGTTCGGTTAAGACAGTTTATATAAGTGGCAAATGCCAGGGCAAGAGCAAGGTTTGGTCCTCCCTCTGGTCCCAGGAACAGCTGGGCATGAGCTATCTGATCAGAGATTACGGATTGTATTAATTGAGCTTTAAGTGATTCATATCCGGAAATATCAGAAAATTTCATATTTAAATTCGGCCCCTGTATTTTGCTGTGAAATCAAATATATGCTCTAAAACTAATTTATCCTTTTTATTGAACTTTTTTCTTCTGCGATCCATAACAGTCTTTATTGTTTCAATAGCCTTTTCCATCTTATAATCTACAAATCCTTCACTATTTCCTCCCCATGAAAATGAAGGGATAAATTTAGGCATATATCCATTCCCATAAATATTTGCACAGATGCCTACAACTGTTCCAGTGTTAAACATGGTATTGATTCCACATTTTGAATAATCACCCATGATCAATCCGCAATACTGAAGTCCGGTTTCCGAGAATCTCCCCACCTCATAATCCCATAATTTTACACTGCTGTAATTATTCTTCAGGTTAGAATTATTACTTCCGGCACCAAAGTTACACCACTCCCCTATAATCGAGGAACCTAAAAATCCATCGTGAGACTTATTGCTGTATCCCTGAAATACAACCTGGTTAACTTCACCTCCTATTTTGCAGCTTGGGCCAATCGTGGTATTTGCCCTGATCTTAGAACCAATGGAAATTACACTGTCATCCAATATGGCCGCTGGCCCCCTGACTACAGAACCGGGCAATATGGTAACATGATTCCCAATATAGATCGGGCCTTCATCAGCATCCAGGATGCAGGACTTTATATTGGTTCCTTCCCCTATATGAATTTGATCCGGATTGTATAAAACTGTATGCGGATCTTTTAGAACTTCACTTTTTTTATTGATGGTTTCAAAGTCGGCTATTATTTCATAAGGATTGTTATTATATATCTCAGTTATATGAGAGATCTGTCTCAATTGATGCTTGTATTCAATGGATTTAAGAGGTGAAAAATCACAATGTCTGTTGTTTCTTTCAAGCATTCCCTTTTCAACTCTACCAGCAATAAAGGATCCATTTAAAAACAGCCCTTCATTCTGACTGAGTCCTTTGAGGGCCGAAATTAGGTTGGCGTCAGGGAGTATCCGGCTATTAATACAATAGTTGTCGTGAGCAATTTTTAATGGATATTTTTGTGCCAGATAATCGATTGTTAAATGGTATGCAGAAGTATTCAAAGCTCTTTTCCATTTTTCTGCAATTGTGAAAATACCCGTTCTTAATTCGCTTACTGGTCTTGTTAAGGATAAAGGAAAGAATTTTACCCTGTCCTCCGGTAAATCCACCATAATTAAATTCGCGCTGGTATTCATAGTCATAGTTTTGAATCAAATAAAAAAGGCTTCATAGAATTAACCATGAAGCCTTCATTTTATTACGTATTATACTATTTCTTTTTATACCTTCTGTTAAATTTCTCAACCCTACCTGCTGTATCAACAAATATTTTCTTGCCTGTATAAAAGGGATGAGATGCAGAACTCACTTCAATCTTAATTAATGGGTAGGTATTTCCATCTTCCCACTTTATGGTATCTTTTGAAGTCATGGTCGATTTAGTGATAAATTTATAATCACTTTGCGTATCGTGAAACACAACTTCTTTATATTCCGGATGAATTCCTTTTTTCATTTCTTATTTTTTTAGGGACACAAAATTAGTCAAACTTTTTAAATAGACAAAATATTAAAAAATATAAGATTATTTTTGCCTTGACTATTAAAAAAAAATGGTTGGATTTATCGCAAAAATATATCATTAATCTTTTTTTTACGTATTTGGATAATAAAAGTCGTTTTGAGTGGTAATATAATAGAAGGTTAATTTTATTTGATGAAGGCAAGTGTAATATATTTTATTATAACATTTATTTCAATACAGGTATTTGGACAGTTCACAGCGCGGGAGTACTATAAATTCGGCAAAAGTAAATTTGATGATAGCAAATATTTTGAAGCCATAGATTTTCTGGATAATGCTATAAAGCTTGATCCTGGATATGAAAATGCCATATTTATCAGGGCCGAATCTTTTCTGGCTTTGGGAAAATACAATCTTGCAATCAATGATTATACCCGGGTCATTAAATCCCGCAAAACATATGACTCCTACACAGCTCAGTATTTCTTAAAAAGAGCCGTCGCAAAAATGGAACTTAAAAACTACCGTGGAGCATATGAAGATTTTTCAATGGCTTTCAAACTTATACCGGAATATGCTGAGGGGCATTATGAATATTCCAGGTTCAAATATCTCACGCTCAAAGATAAATCAGAAGCCATTAAGGAAATAAACAAGGCGATAGAACTTGATAATCAGGTAGGTAAGTATTATGCCAGAAGGGCAGAATATAAGGCACATATTTCGAAATACGATTATGAGGGAAATAAATACCTAAAAGAAGCTGTTTCTGACCTGAATACAGCAGTAAGCCTGGATGGAGACAATATGGAATTTCGTCAATTAAGGAGTGACTATAACAAGGAACTTGGAGAGCCTGCTGAGGCTATTGAAGATTATGATGTGATGATAAAGATAAATCCGGATCGAGTGGAAGCATACACCGAAAGAGGATTAATTGAAATGCAAAATGATCAGTACCAGGAAGCCATTGATGACTTTTCTAAATCTATTGAGCTCCAGCCAAACAAAGAATACAACTATCGTTACAGGGCATTATGCAAGCATAATATTCTTGATTTTGGTGGCGCATATAATGATTATACAAAATCAATTCAACTTCTACAGGAAGAGTTAAGAACAACAGATGATTCTATTAAGCTTAAGAAAATCCTGGCTGACACATATATCAAAAGAGGTGCTGCAGCCACTTCCCTGGGAAATACATTTAATTCATGTTCTGATTTTCGAACAGCCTATGAACTGGGATCTAAAATAGGGCTTAACTATCTGAGAAAATATTGCGGTATCTGATCATTTTTTATTTTTTATAACTGACCGGTAATTCCAAATTCAATAATAAAAAATTGAATAAATAAATCACCTGAAACAAATAATGCATATTTTTAGCCATTATTTGGCCATTTTTGAATTAGAGCTCAGGTTTTGTTATTAATGATGACCAGTAGTAAATACATATTTATTCTTTTTCTTTTTCTCTGTTTATCACTGATTCTTTTACCAGCTGCCAGAGTATTTGCACAAAGTGCCAATCTTCCTCTTAATCGTGATTATTACCATTTACTCGACAGACTAGCTATTAAATCCGGCATCTTGTCAAAATACTATCAGTCCGCTTTAAAGCCATATCGCAGGGAAGCAGTTGCTGAGTTTGTCGATGACCTGAATGCAGACAGTCTAGGATATAATGAAATTGACAAGTTCAATATAGGTTATATTAAAAATGACAACTGGTCATTTGTGGACTCTTCAGAATCCGACAGTCGCAAACCCTTCCTGAAGATTTTCTATCGCAAGAAAGCGGATTTTGTATCGGTCCTTACAAAAGACTTTGAACTTCACTTAAATCCTGTAATCCACTTCAGCGCCGGTATCGACAGTAATTTTGACAGGATGCTATATACCAACACTCGCGGATTTGAGGCAAGTGGTTTGATAGCTAAAAAGATTGGCTATTATACTTATGTTACAACTACCAACGCTATTTATCCAAATTATATCCAATCCTGGATTGATCGAAACGGAGTAGTTCCCTATGAGGGATTCTGGAAGGCTTATGATACTGACGGTGTGGATTTCTATACTGCCAGGGGGTATATTTCCTTCAATATCATAAAACAGATCAACGTTCAATTTGGCTATGATAAATTATTCCTGGGTGATGGTATTAGATCAATGGCATTATCAGATTTTTCAAACAACTATTTGTTTTTAAAGTTTGATGTGAAGGTCTGGAAATTATATTACCGTCTTGTTTTTGCCCAGCATTATGCTGATGCTTACAGTGCAGCTGGAACCGGCTCCTTATCCGGTCCTTACCCACGTAAATATTTTGCACATCATCATATATCGTTTGATATAGGGAAAAAATTAAATCTGGGATTTTTCGAAAATGTGGCTATGGGTGATTCAACAAATAGTTCTTTTGATCTTAATTATTTAAATCCGGCTATTTTTTACAGGGCGGCAGAACACCAATCAGGAAGTGAGAATAATGTTGTGGTTGGGTTTGATGGCAAATGGAATTTTCTAAGAAGATTTCAGTTATATGGACAGTTTATTCTGGATGAATTCGTGATGAGCGAAGTAACCTCAGGTGATGGCTGGTGGGCAAATAAGTTCGGCGGACAAATAGGCTTGAAATATATGGATGCTTTCTGGCTGGATAACCTTGACCTTACGCTTGAATTCAATATTGCGCGACCCTATACATTTGGACATGAGACGATATACACAAATTTTGCGCATTATCGCATGCCACTGGCCCATCCTTTCGGGGCAAATTTCAGGGAATTCATTGCCTTGGCAAGGTATCAACCTTTCAAAAAATTCACATTTATAGCCAAATATATTGGTGCATTTTATGGTGAAGATGATGAGGATACTAATTGGGGAAAAGACATCATGCAGAGCTATATTACAAGGGAACAGGAATATGGTAATTATATTGGTCAGGGGTATTCTACAAATTTTAACTATTTGGATTTTACAACCTCATACCAGTTCAGGCATAATGTGTTTTTTGACTTGCAATTTGTAGTTCGGAATGTTCAAAGCGAGTTGGATTTGCTGGATGATAATACCTTTTATGTAATGGGACATTTCAGATATAATATACCCCGTCGAATATTTGATTTTTGAGGAACAATTAAAATTAGATCATTTCATCTCTAAATTGCCAATTTTTTCTTAATTTCAGCTCCTGAATTGAATTATATGTTACCAAGCTATCTCAAAAACCTTTCAGCATCCCAAAAAATTATTTATAGCCTGATTACTCTATTTTTTATATTTAATATTTCAATGCTTATATGGTCTTTTACAATTGATGATCATAATATCCGTGAAATGGTAAAAATGGCCAGATATATTTCATATATTAAATATGTGGTTGTTATCAATATGCTATTATTCATCTCGATAATAACAATATATTATTATGAAATGAGGATGATAAAAAAGGAGGTCCATAAATCCGAAAAGGAAATGAAAAGTTTGAAAGCTGATATATACGATAAAAACATAGAAAGATCCAGGATTTCTAAAGAATAACCTTCTATCTTATTAATTATATGGATTTCAACAAAATTATAAAAGAAGAACTCAATGAAGCAGAACAATTATTAAACAAAATAATAAACCAACCCGCTATGATCAATAATATAAACCAGGCTGCTTCCCTTATGGCAGAAGCGGTGAAAAACAATGGGAAAATTATTTCCTGTGGTAATGGAGGTTCACATTGTGACGCCATGCATTTTGCAGAAGAACTTACCGGTAGATACCGTGATGACAGGCCCCCTTTTCCGGCTATTGCCATTTCTGATCCCTCACATATGTCCTGTGTCAGCAATGATTATGGATTTGAAAATATCTTCTCCCGCTTTATCGATGCGATGGGACAACCAAATGATGTTCTTTTAGGGATTACCACAAGTGGTAACTCACCAAATATTATTAATGCTGTAAAAAGCGCAAACAGGAAAGGCATGACCACCATAATTTTAAGTGGAAATGATGGTGGCCGGGTATCAGAAATTTCTAATGTCAATATTATCGTGCCATTCTCAGGATATTCTGACAGGATTCAGGAAATCCATATTAAGATCATTCACATATTCATCCTTCTTCTGGAAAAACAATTAGCATAATATGCTGGCAAAATCCTATGGCTGTGCCGTTTTCGGCATAGACGCCAGCATTATTACGATTGAAGCCAACGTATGTGCTGGCACAAAACGCTTTATGGTAGGCTTGCCCGATAATGCAGTAAAGGAAAGCTGGTCCCGAATAGAATCTGCACTTAAACATTCCGGATTCACCATGCCCAGGACAAGGATTATCCTGAACCTTGCACCTGCTGATGTAAAAAAGGAGGGATCTGCGTATGATCTTCCAATCGCTCTCAGCCTTATGAAGGCTTCCAAACAATTGGAAACGAATCTTCTTGAAAACTATGTGATCATGGGCGAACTAGCCTTGGATGGCCAGTTAAGACCAATTAAAGGAGCTCTCCTCATTGCTATCCTGGCGAGAAAGAAAGGATATAAGGGATTGATCCTGCCAAAAGAGAATTCAAAGGAAGCAGCTATTGTAAATGATCTTCAGGTTATAGGTGTATCAAATATCTCTGATGCAGTTGCCTTTCTTTTGGCTGAAAAAAAAATCAGCCCCTGTTACATAAATACAAGAGAATTATTCTACGATCAGGCTGAAGATTTTGGGCTGGATTTCAAAGATGTGCAAGGTCAGGGAAATATTAAAAGAGCACTGGAAATAGCGGCAGCAGGAAGTCATAATGCAATCATGATCGGAAGCCCCGGGGCAGGCAAAACAATGCTTGCAAAACGATTGCCGTCGATTTTACCTCCTCTCAACCTGCATGAAGCATTGGAGACAACTAAGATACACTCTGTTGCCGGAAAGCTTGGAACAAATGCTACTCTGATTTCTCGTCGCCCATTCAGATCCCCACATCATACTATTTCCGATATTGCGCTGGTAGGAGGAGGCGCATTCCCACAACCTGGTGAAATTTCTCTCGCTCATAATGGGGTTCTTTTTCTTGATGAGTTGCCTGAATTCAGGAGAACGGTTCTTGAAGTGATGCGTCAACCATTGGAGGAGAGAAAGATCACAATATCGAGAACAAAATTTACAATAGACTACCCTTCAAATTTTATGTTGATTGCAAGCATGAATCCTTGCCCTTGCGGATTCTACAATCATCCTGAAAAAGATTGTGTCTGCACCCCTGATCAGGTTCACAGATATTTAAACAAAATAAGTGGGCCTTTGCTAGATCGAATTGACCTTCATGTGGAAGTGACTCCTGTCAGTTTTGATGAGATAACATCAATAATAAGGAATGAAACAAGTCAGGAAATTCGAAAAAGAGTTATCGCAGCAAGACAAATTCAAACTGAACGATTTAACAAAGAACCATCAATATATTCAAATTCCATGATGCCACCCCAGATGGTCAGGGAAACTTGCCATGTAAACAGGGCGGGATTAAATCTGCTAAGAACAGCCATGGAGAAATTAGATCTTTCAGCCAGGGCTTACGACAGGATACTGAAGGTAAGCAGAACTATAGCTGATCTTTCAGAGAGTAAGGATATCAGAATCGAACATCTTGCTGAAGCAATCCAGTATAGAAGTCTTGACAGGGAAGGCTGGATAGCCTGATATTCAGATCATCTTTCTCAATTCCATGACCTTGATAATAGTTTCCAGAATTTCCCCTTCATTCATCGTCTGATAATTGAAAACAATATCAAATATTGAATTATCGACCTTCGTGCCTTCAAAATACTCCCTCAAATGATCCCGCTTATAGTCAATTTCAAGCAGTTTTCTTCTTGCTTCATCAATGGAGATGTTCTGACGCTCACTGATGATCTTAATTCTCCATTCCACAGGTGCCTGAAGTCTTATATGTAGCGATTTCTTTACAGACCTTGTAAGTGATACACCGGCCCTTCCTACAATAATAACATGTCCTTCCCTGGCAAATCCCTTTATCACTTCAGCAAGAGTTTTCTTTACTTTAGCATCACTTGGATAAAATTTATGCGCCAGAGATATGATCATGTCATCCATCACGCCTTTTTCATTAGCATTTACAGCTTCCTTGATCATGTACTTGTTCAGCTTTAATTCACGGGCCGATTCTTCTAATATTTCTTTACTGATCCATTTCCAATGTGGAGTCTGAGAACCTACTATTCTCTTATTTAAATTCAGGGCCAGATCCTGGGCTACTATTTTACCGGGACACCCATAAGCTCTTGAGATCGTGACTACAGGGCCATAATCCACATGTATTTCCCTTGTGGTCTTCCTTTCCATCCGGGATCGCATGTAATTAGTCAGAATGTTTTTCATCTTTCTAAATTTAAGGAACCAGCAGACAGAGGGATCGTAAATTCTGTTCCTGTTGATCTGGATAGAAATCAACAGTTCATGTTTGTGTCGATTTCATGGCTTCAGGTTCATTTGTATATATAAAACAATTTGAAGCCAGATTTTATTCCCGAAAGTTGAAGTATTTTATGATTTTTTTCGATATCTCCACACAGCTATTGAATTTGTTGCGATGGCAAATCCGGTTATAATTAAAAAGTGGATTTTAACTTCATTAAATCCTGAACCTTTCAGTACAACCATCCGGATCACTTCCATGAAGTATCGTAATGGATTGACTCTTGTTAAATTCTGTGCCCAAACTGGCATATTTTCAATGGCTGTAAACAATCCACTCATGAGAATAAATATCACAACAATGAACCAGAATACAAACATAGCTTGCTGCTGGGTATCCGTAACTGAAGAAAGGAATAGGCCAATGCCCATAATAGCCAGCACAAAAATCGCTGCAAAAGCATAAAGAACCATTAAACTTCCTGCGAGGGGAATAAAAAAGATATATCGTGTACAAAGTAATCCCACTGTAAAAACAAATAGGGCAAGTATCCAGAAGGGTAAAAGTTTTCCGATGATAAATTGATATTTTTTAATTGGTGTAACATTGATCTGTTCTATGGTTCCCATTTCCTTTTCCCTTACGATATTTAATGAACTTAAGAATCCACCGATTAAAGTGACCAGCAAAACCAATAAGGCGGGAACCATAAAAGTTTTATAGTCCAGTCGCTCATTGTACCAATTGGAATAGTTTACCCTTATGTTTTTGGGCCTTGGAGTAGAAATCCTTGAAGACAGCTTATAGGATAATTCACTGTTTATTTCCAAAAGGAATCCTTCCAGAATATTTTGAGCATAATTTACGGTCAGACCGGCTTTCATACCATCAATAGCATTTATCTTAAAGAAGATTTTTGAAAATCCATATTTGACGGCGTCTTTCTCAAAATCTTGTGGAATTTCACATATGATATCAGCTGTATTCCTGCTGAGTTGTGTTTCAGCCATTTGCCGGCTGGTTGATTCCCCGGTAATCACGAAATAATCTGTCTGATAAAATTTACTTTTCAACCGGTTTGAATAAGTTGATTTATCGAAATCGTTAAAATAAATTTTAAGGTTTTTAACCTCAAAAGTGGCTGCATTAGAGAGGATCAGAAGTTGAATTATTGGCATAACAAAAATAATAGGCAACATCCCCTTATTACGGAAGATCTGCCGGAATTCCTTTTGGAGCATATACAAAATGATCTTCATGGTAATTTATCCAATACGTATATTAAATTTCTTTAAACTCATCAGGATGAAAAACATGGCAAAACCTAAAATAATCAGGGTTTCTTTCCATACCATGTCCAAACCTGACCCTTTTAACATAATATTCTTTACAATTATTATAAACCATTTTGCAGGGATGATATTCGATATCCATTGCAAGATCCTTGGCATATTCTCTATAGGGAATATAAATCCAGACAGGATAATGGTAGGGAGCAATAATCCCATTACGGAAATCATCAAGGCCACCAGCTGTGTTTTTGCAATTGTGGAAATCAAGATGCCCAATGACAATGTTGTTAGAACAAATAACAATAATTCAAACAGCAATAATAAGAGGCTTCCTTTTATTGGAACTCCAAATACAAAATACCCGAGAAGCAGTACGATCATTGAAATAAAGAAAGCAAGGAATATGTAGGGAATTACTTTAGCAATAATGATTTGAATTGGCTTCATAGGGGAAGCGAGTAAAACTTCCATTGTCCCCAGTTCTTTTTCACGCGTTAGTGAAATAGAAGTCATCATAGCAGTGACAAGCATTAATATAATTGTAATTAGCCCCGGAACAAACAGAAATACCCCCTTTAAATTCTGATTATAGCGAAACCTTACTTCCGGGATAATCACAATACCGGCAGGTGGACCCGGATTGAGACTGGCCACAAAATCACGCACAATAGACTGCGTGTAATTAATTAGCGTATTGGCTGTATTGGGATCCGTCGCATCAGCTATTATCTGCAATTCACTGGATCTGAACCTGTTTAAATTCTCCCCAAATTGCTTGCCGTATACAATGACCAGTTTAATCTTTCCCTTTTTAAACTCCGCTTCTATATCCTCGGCAGATTTAAGGTATGAGTCGAGCTTGAAATACCCGGAAGATAAGAGTTTATTTGTAAGTTTTTCGCTAATATGATCTTTGGAATGATCAAGTATGGCAATGTTCGCATCCCGGATCTCATTGGTAATGGCAAACCCGAATAGAAGAATTTGAGCAACAGGCATTCCGAAAAGGATCAGCATAGTGCGGAAATCCCTGGTTATGTGAAATACTTCTTTCTTTACAAATGCTATAAATCTTTTCATATCTCAACATTCCTGGCCAGAATAAGGAATACATCGTTCATTGAATTAACCTTGTATTTAGCTTTCAAATGGTCGGTACTGCCAATGGCCTCAATGCGTCCGTCGACCATCATCGATATCCTGTCACAATAT
The DNA here is from genome assembly GCA_965365275.1 of uncultured Cyclobacteriaceae bacterium. GTDB lineage: Bacteria > Bacteroidota > Bacteroidia > Cytophagales > Cyclobacteriaceae > JAGTVG01. Next base: position 17,736 of record CBDUBA010000076.1, read on the forward strand.
TCAGCTTCGTCCATATAGTGTGTTGTAACAAAAACAGTTACACCGGCATCTGATGCTTCATAGATCAGGTCCCAGAATTGCCTTCTCGTTACTGGATCGACACCACCAGTTGGTTCATCCAGAAAGACAATATCCGGTTCATGTACAATAGCTACAGAAAAGGCAAGTTTTTGCTTCCATCCCAAGGGTAAGGAGGAGATCAACTTATTTTGATACTCTCTCAATTGAAGTTTATCCGACAATTCCTGTTGTTTTTGGCGGATGGTTTTCCGGTCAAGCCCGTATATCCCTGCATAGAACTGAATGTTTTCATTAACCGTAAGATCTTCATATAAGGAAAATCTTTGACTCATATATCCAATCCTTTTCTTGATTTTTTCTGACTCCTTATAGATATCCAACCCTGCTACAAATCCTTTCCCAGATGTTGGTCGAAGTAAGCCACAAAACATTTTCATCGCAGTAGTTTTACCAGCTCCATTTGCACCCAGGAATCCAAAGATCTCTCCTTTTTTTACCTCAAAAGTGATGTGATCGACCGCCGTGAATGACCCAAATTTCTTGGTTAGATTTTCTGATGATATTACGGCTTCACTGTTCATTCCTGTTTCATTAATTCCATAAAACAATCCTCTACAGATGGCTTGATCTTTTCTAAGCTGAATTCGGGGAACTCCATATTAATGAATGAAGATAGGAGTTGAGATTCTGTTACATTATTTCTTAAATCGATGTAGTGAATCGAATCTCCAAATGAAAAAACTGAATAGGTGTTTTCATATGACTTCAAGGCCTGCAGAAATTTGTGTTTATGTTGAGTTTTTATGGCATATATATCCCGATCAAAATCCTGTATCATCTTTTCCGGGGTATCTATTGATAATATTTTACCATTTTGTATGAGACCAATATTATCACACATGTTGGCTTCATCCATATAGGGTGTTGAGACAAGAATTGTGATACCATAAGCTTTCAGATTTTTGAGTATGCCCCAAAATTCCTTTCTTGATACCGGATCAACCCCGGTAGTCGGCTCATCAAGAAATAATACTTCCGGTTTATGTATTAAGGCACAGGAAAGTGCAAGCTTTTGTTTCATACCTCCTGATAATTGCCCGGCTCTACGGTCTTTAAAAGGTTCGATTTGTGAATATATGTCCTTAACGAGTTCATAGTTTTCTTCAATGGTGGTACCGAAAATGGAAGCGAATAAACTTAAGTTCTCCTCAACACTCAAGTCCTGGTATAATGAAAATCTCCCGGGCATATAGCCGATTATTTCCCTGATCTTTTTGTAATCTTTTAAGATGTGATAACCCTGAACATAGGCCTCTCCACCATCCGGTAATAAAAGTGTTGTTAAAATCCTGAACAATGATGTTTTTCCCGCACCATCCGGACCAATCAGTCCGAATATTTCTGCCTGGTTTACCTGAAAAGAAATATCCTTTAACGCAGTGGTATCCTCATAGAGTTTTGAAATCCTGTCTATATCAATTGGAGGCCTCATATTAGTTGAATTTAATTTCGCCAGGCATACCAATCTTTAAACTACCATCATTTTTTACTCTAACCTTAATTGCATAAACGAGGTTAATCCTTTCTTCCTTGGTTTGAACAATTTTAGGGGTGAATTCCGACTTGTCCGATATCCAGCTGATGATTCCTTCGTATTCCTTTAAATCATTCTTCCCTTCGTCGATGTAAACCCTTACAGATTGTCCTAATTTAATTTGATTCAAATTTTCACCACTGATGTATGCACGAAGATATAGTTCGTTTAAATTTGCGATATGATACATTGGTTTTCCAAAATTTACAATTTCGTATTGCTCTGCATATTTTGTTAATACAGTACCACTTACGGGATTAATAATTATGGATTTATTGATTTGATCATTTATTTCCTCTATTTGCCATTGGATAGGCAGTATTTCACTTAAAAGTCCCTTATTAGTAGTCTCCAGTCGTTCTTTGTTGGCCTTCAACTCTTTATCAATAATATCAATCTGTCCATTTATATCGTCCATTTGCTTTTGTGTAGCCGCACCCTCATTAAATAAGTTTTGTATCCTTCTCCTTTCCCGTTCCACAACATTTTTTCTTTCAATTAAAACATTTATTTGTGAGGGGATATTCAGTGTTTTCGTATTTAAGGCCCGGATTCTGGCCTGCATTTGCTTTTTCCTGAGGTAGAGTGGAATGGTATCAATAAGCCCGACACTTTCACCAGCATCTATAACATCTCCCTCGCTAAGGTCAAACTCTATAATTTTTCCATTGGCTTCAGCTGAAATTAGGATCTCGGTAGCCTCAAAGTTGCCGTATGCATCTGCGTCATCATTTGAATTATTACATCCTGATAAAAATAATGATAACATTATACCCGATAATATTGATGTTTTATTCATTTTCTATTGTGTTAGCATTGATATTGTTCCCAGTAGATGTATATATATTTACATAGGTATAAGATAAACTCAGTCCATGTTGTGCCCTTTTGATCTGAGCCTGAATTAGAGTATTGAGTTCTATCAGATACTCTGTGGAGGTAATCACGCCATTTTCGAACTCTGAAAAGGCTGATTGTACGATCCTATCCTGGAGTTCAATGATTTGGTCGTCTTTATTTAATATTTCTATTAGCTTATCGATTTCCCGATACTCTTTGATCATAGCTATATTTAGATTTCTCTCAAAATCCTCTTGCTTTGTATCTACAATTGCCTTTTGCATTTTAAATACCTGTTTCTGTCTACTGGTCTGGCCCCAATCATAGATATCCCAGTTCAACTGAATACCAAAAATGTAGTATGTCTCCGGGTCCACCTCAAAAAAATTCATTGGATTAGGTTGACCAATGCCTCCCTGCGCAAAGGCCCATATTTTTGGGGTCCTGTTAATATTACTTATTCCGTACTGGGCATCCAGTAAATTCCTTTGCGATTCAAACAATCCCATTTCCGGTCGATTGTTAGTTAAGGGTTGGTCAATCCCTGGTACTTCAGGTATTAGTAACAGGGTATGATCCGTTACTTCCTGACCAATCCATTCAGATAACATGGCATACATTACATTTCTATCAGATTCTGCAGATATAATTTCCTGTTCGATAGTAAGGATCTGTTTTTCAATATTATACAAATTACTCTCCAGGATAACTCCATTCCTAACCCTTGATTCAATTAACTTTTCCTGGCTGTAAAGATTCTCGAGGGTCTTATTCAGGATGTTCAAACCCTCCTGCAAATTGAGAATTGCGAAGTATATTGTATTAATCGTTTCATTTATCTTAAAAAGCTGTGTTTCAAGGTCCATTTCTGCCATGGAAAGCTGAGACTCGTCAATTTGTTTGGAATGCTTTGACAATCCTCCATCATAGATATTCTGTTGAAGGTTTATACTTACATTAAATTGTTCTTTGGGAATTATTGGAAATTCGGGCACCATACTTAAACCTGGAATAGTAATAACTTCTGATTGGTAGCTGGCTTTCCCATTAATAAACAATTTTGGCATATAGCTGCTTCCACTGTTTTTAAGGTTTAATTCATGAATGCTTTCATTTAATAGTCTCTGCTTTTGTAAAGGGCTCAATTCCCTGGCTTCAGAATAACAATAATGAAGATCAATTGTATCCTGCTGATTCCCTTTCGAAGGGTTGCATACCGAGAAAACGGCCAGTACAAGTATTATTTTTTTTATAACCATCTTATTAAACTTTTTGGTTAAATCTTATCCAATTCATGATAGTTTGTGGTATGATCTTTTTTCTTTCTTCCAGGAATTTTTCCCAATCATTTTCCTTTATTTTCAGGGTTTTCTGCATAATGGGTTTACCGATAAATGGAAAAATTGTCATTGAAAGAATATTGACCACAAAATGTTTTACATCAATTCGGTTCGGACTATTGACATCAGTCTCTTTATTCAGTTGTTCCTGCAATACATCAGTATCCAGAAACGCGTCGATATTCAGAAAACTAAGAACTCTATCAGGGTTTACATGTATTTCATTTAGAATAAAAAGAGGAAGTTTGGGGTTGTTTTTAATGATTTCAATATATTCATCTACGAACTTCCAGATCTTTACTTCGAGTGGAATGGGTTCATTCACAAAATTAAGCACCATTGGCCCTATCTGGAGCAAAGTTTCCTTAAATACTGCTTCAAATAATTTATCCTTACTTCTGAAATAGTAATGAAGCAGGGCTTTATTTATCTCTGCGACATCGGCTATCTCCTGCATCCTCGCCCCATCGAATCCCTTTGCAATGAAAACTTCCATTGCAGCATCCAAGATTCTTTCTTCTGTATTTAACTTATTAACCATATGATTTAACTATACGGTTAAATTTCGTGAAAAGTTTTGAGAAATCAAATAATTTTGAATTTTTTTATTTTTAATAATCCCAGTTTTTAATGACTACTATTGCAAAAGTGTCGTTTCTATAGGATCCAGGATTTATCCATGACATGAGCCAATGGTGTATTTTTTAATATTTCAATGGTATAATTGAAATATAAGTTGTAAAATTATATCCCAATTTTGACATTGGCAGAGTCGAT
>CBDUBA010000077.1:0-21579 GCA_965365275.1 uncultured Cyclobacteriaceae bacterium
TGTGCTGTAAATCCGGTGACCGGGAAAAAACAATTTATGTTAATGAGTGAAGAGCAGGAAATTGCCATGGGAGCAAATTATGATCCAAGTGTTATCGCTACCTTTGGCCTTTATGAAGATGAGGATCTTCAAAGATTCATAACGGAGAAGGGAACTGAGATGGCAAAGATCTCCCATAGACCTAACCTGGATTATCACTTCAGAATTCTTGACTCCCCGGTTGTAAATGCCTTTGCAGTGCCAGGTGGATATATTTATTTTACCAGGGGTATACTTGCCCAATTCAATAGCGAGGCAGAATTTATCGGTGTTCTTGGACATGAACTTGGACATGTAACTGCGAGACATTCAGCCAGTCAGCAAAGCAAACAACAATTAGGTCAGATAGCATTAATCGGTGGCCTTGTTATATCACCGGAATTCAGATATTTTGCAGATTATGCGATGCAAGGTATGCAATTGCTCTTTCTTAAGTTCAGCCGCGACAATGAAACTGAATCAGATCGTCTTGGCGTGGAATATTCATCAAAAATTCAGTATGATGCTAAAAAAATGGCCGATTTCTTCCTGGTTTTAAAAGAAATGCAGCTAAATAGTGAACAAGGTGGGGTGCCTACGTTTTTCTCAACGCATCCTGATCCTGGTGACCGGTATAATTCGGTTCATAACGAAGCTAAAGAATGGCAGGATAGCTTAAAGTATAGTAACTGGCAGGTCAATAGGGAGACTTACCTGAAAAGGATTGATGGTATTGTATATGGTGAAGATCCACGGCAGGGATTTGTTGAATCTAATTCATTCTACCATCCTGAACTGAAATTTAAATTTCCCTATCCAAAGGATTGGAAACTAATTAATACTCCTTTACAGGTTCAAATTGCACCGGAAGATGGTAAAGCTATTATTATTCTAAGTCTTTCTGAGAAGAATAACCTGGATCAGGCTGTCGATGCAAATATAGAGGCATTAAACTTAAAGGTTGTTGAGCGCAAATCTCTTGAGGTCAGCGGTCTTCCTGCGATTTCACTTGATTCAAAACAAATCCCGGAGGGGACACAATCAAATACCCAGGATACCATAAGGCTGCAATCCTATTTTATACAACACGATCAAAAAATATATATATTTCACGGGGTAACATTTGATTCCATTTATGATAACTATCGTGATGCCTTTACCAGCACCATGGCCAATTTCAGTCGTTTAACTGATCCCAATAAGCTAAATAAAAAACCTCAAAGGATAAGGATTAAGCAGGTTCAACAATCAGGTTCAGTAAAGGATGTGCTTGGGTATTATGGAGTACCTGAGGCTCAAAAAAAGAATATTGCTCTATTAAACAATATGGATCTGGCAGATAATTTGGCCAGAGGTGACCTGATTAAAATCGTTTCGGAGTAGCATTCATCTTAGGCGGCAGGTCTACGCCATCTATATATTATTGGTCAATTTATTATTTCATAGAATTGAATAAGGACACTTATACTTCATTTGGGAATTTCCTTTAGAAGATTTTTTTAAAAAGTCAATTTTTTATATATTGAAGGGATTTTCTCTGCCTAAAACAGAAAATAATATATTACCAAACTACTTAAACTGATACAACCATGTCGAAAAAACAACAACTATTAGACAACCTGGAAAAGGTATTTCCAAATTGCCAGGAAAGAGCTGCCATATATGACAAAGAGAACAGGTTCTTCCAGGAAGATTTTGATGAGCTCAAAAATGCTGGCTATCTCCTTATGTCAGTTCCGGAAGAATTTGGCGGATACGGATTGAATCTTGCCGAATCCGCTGAAATCACCCGCAAATTGGCTTATTATGCCGCTCCTACCGCTTTAGCATTAAATATGCACGTTTATTGGACGGGACTTGTCTCTGACCTCTGGAGACAAGGGGATAAATCTCTCGAATGGCTATTAAAGGAAGCTGGAGAAGGGAAAGTATTTGCAGCAGGGCACTCTGAATCAGGAAATGATCACCCGGTATTATACTCCACTACAGAAGCCAAAAAAGTAGATGGTGGTTATACTTTTACAGGGCATAAGATGTTCTGCAGTCTGACGCCAGTTTGGGATTTTCTTGGAATTCATGCCCAGGACAATAGTGATCCGAATAATCCAAAAGTTATCCATGCATTCATGCCGAAAGATTCAAAAGGCTATGAAATTAAGAAAGTCTGGGATAATGTATTGGGAATGCGCGCCACAAGAAGTGACGACACCATCTTAAATGAGGTATTTATTCCGGACCAGTATATTGCACGAAGTCTACCGACTGGTTTTGCCGGCATCGATCCATTTGTATTGGGCATTTTTGCCTGGGCCCTCATAGGTTTCGGCAATGTGTACTACGGACAGGCCCAACGAGTCTTTGAGATGACTGCCGCAAAAGTTCAATCAAAGAAATCCATTGCATTAGACAGACCTTCAATGGCTTACCATTCAGGAATACAACATGATATCAGTGAAATGGTACTCGAGCTGGAAGGTATCGGCCCACACCTTGACACGACTGCAAGAGAATGGTCTGAAGGTAAAGATTATGGCCCAGCATGGGGTGTAAAACTAGTAGCTGCAAAATGCCATGCTGTTGAGAGTGCCTGGCGCGTAGTAGACAAATCACTGGACATTGTCGGCGGATTTGGAATCTTCCCGGTTTCCGGATTCGAACGTATGATCAGGGATGCACGACTTGGAAGATTGCATCCTGCTAATTCCTACTTAACCAGGGAAATTTTAGCAAAAGGCATGCTGGGTGTCGATCTTGATGCTCAACCGAGGTAGTGATAAGGATCACAGTCACTAAAAACCATCCTATCCCGATATATCATTTAAGACCGGGATAGGGTTATTCCCTGTAATTCGTTTTGAAACTGGCCAAATGCTTAACACGAGTTTATAATTAGAAAAAGGAATTTCAATTACTTGCCTTATAAGTACTTATAATCAATTCGACGTTTTTTCGAATCACATCTGCAATAGAACGTGTATTATTCAACCCGGGAAAATTCATAAGATAGACAATTTTGGCATTTTCTTTTGACTTTACAAGAGGTTGGCCGGATGGATTATGCGCATTATCAATGACCATTTCAAAATCATGTTTCATCAATTCCTGAATATCAAAAGCCTCCAACTGCCTGGGCCCGAATATCGACAAAATATTAAGATTAAGTTCCTCGGATAATGGTCTCAGAAAAAATTGAACCAGCATGGGCACATCCGATATTCCTTCTTTTTCAATTTTTTTTCTGGATTCTATAATGATTTCCTCAATTTCCATAAGATTATCCCTGGCAATTCCAACTGTGCCTGTTCTCTCAGCAATTGATCTTACTGAATTTTGAATATGCTCTAAATTATAATCAGTTTTTATTTGAAGGATTAAATCCGGATCTATTTCCAACCCAGTTCGAATCTTTTCCATCATGGTCTCATATCCACCACATATGATCAGGTCAGCCTTTCTAAGTTTCATAATATCATCGATCTGTAATTCATATTCAGAAGGATGCTGCATATCAGAAGGAGCCATCATTTCATATTCAGTAATACCTGCCAATTCTACATAAGCTGCAGTCCAGGAACTGGTAACAACTATATTCAATTTATCCTGCCCGATACAGATCACTGGTACGAGGGATAGTATGGTCAAAATAATCTTTGTTAAATATATCATTTTCGCGTTTTTGACATAATATAAAAAAACAGGAATACAATTGTCGCCAGCAAAGCGATAGCAGAGCTGGTAGGTATTTTTAGCCAGAGCGCTATAAAGAACCCAAAAAAGGAGAATATCCCACCCCACAAACAAGATAACAGAATTACCTTCCCATGACTTTTTGATTGAAGAATAGCAATAAGTGCCGGAAGAATAATTATGGCATCTAATAAAAGAGCTCCGATCAACCTCATAGCCAGTGCAACTGTAAATGCAGTTAACAATATCACAGTATAATAAATAGCCGATTCATTTACACCTGAGGTATAGGCGATCGAAGGATCAAAAAAGAAAGCTTTGAGCTGTCGTCTTTTTATAATCTGTAAAAGTAATATTATACAAGCCAGGATAATTCCTCCCCATAATTCGACATTTGTCAAGGTGTACAAACTCCCCCACAACAATCCCATGGCATCTTTCGAAGGGACATCATAGACATATATAAATACGAATGCTAATCCAATACTTGCAACCATGATAAAAGTACTGATAAAACCGGTATCTGTTCCAAGTGATCGTGCACTGTGGGACATGAACCAAACCAGAATTAAATTGACTCCTATGGTTGTCCAGAAAGCATTGAGATGAAAAGATAAAGCTATGGCTCCGCCAAGAATTGCTCCATGCATCAACATAAACCTTAATGGCAGAAGATTCATCCTGAGCAAATAAACCCCTGTGATCGGAAAGGTTATACCTGCAATCATGAGGATTAAAAATCCGCGTAATACAGGAGGATATGTAAGCACTTCTAGCAAAGCTTTCCTCCTTTTAATTCTTTAACCTCCCATTTAAAATTATTGATCCAATTGTCGTCGTGAGAAACAATAATAATAGTCGGAGCCTCATTCTCCCATAATTCCAGAAGCAATTCATAAAGATCTTCCCTCGATTTGGGATCTAGGAATGTGGTTGGTTCATCAAATAATAATACGCGTGCTTGCTGGCATAAACATCTGGCAATGGAGACTCTCTGTTTTTCACCACCGGATAACTTATGAAAAGAACGATCAGCAAGATCAAGGCAACCCGTACGATTCATGGCTGCTTCAACCCTTTCCTTGATTACTTTCCTGGACAATTTTCTGCCAGCCAACCCAATTTCGACAACTTCTGATGCGGATACCGGGAAGAGACCTTTTACCCTTTCCTGGTTCACGTATCCTGCAATATGCCTGTTTTTATTCCAAATTTGACTTCCTACTTGAAGATCACCTATCTTTATAGTCCCGGCACTTATGGATTGTAGTCCAAGAATGGCCTTTAACAAAGTTGTTTTGCCCACACCGTTCTCTCCACAGATTATAAGACCATCACCCCTACTGACCTCGAGATCTAATCCCGAGATGATAATTTCACGGTTTAGATCAACCTCCAGTTTTTCAATAGATACATCAGTTCCATGAACCCGGCCTGCCCTTCTTCGTAAAATTTGCCAGGCTTCGTCAAGAGACATATCCTTACTTAGAATGTGTTCTGTCCTGCATTGAATCAAAGGTACCTTTTCATCAAAAGTATAGGCAACTTCAAATCGTTCCAGAACCTCTATGGCTTTTTCACTGATAAGCTTTATATGACATTTTTTTATCCCTAATCTTACAATAAGGAATGCAGCCGCCTGACCGGCGACTTTTTCAACCACCTCCAGTTCATTGCGGAGATAATCTTTTTCTTTTAAAACATCTTCCAGCTCGAACAGGGGATATAACCATTTACCCCTGCTGGTAAAGATTTCCTCTCCATTATATTTAACGACTAAGGACCAATCCACATCACGGAAATTAATAGTTCTATTGATAAATGAAGTACAAAAATAGTTTTCAGCATATATACCAATCCTAAAATTGTAAAAGTTTTAATTAAAAAGGGAGTGAATGAAATATTATTATTCAGCCCATATCTTAGAATCATCAGGGAAGGATTCCAAGAATTTACAAAACATTCATAACAGCCATATGTAATCCCGCTTTCAAGTCAAGAAAACAAAGCAATACTTAAAGTAGATTTAATTTAATACTTCATCAGTATGAATATTTTTCATTTTCCGGTTAAGCCCCCTTTCTATTCATACTTTTCATTACTTTTGCGGCATACTCCTAATATAAAATTTTCTTCAGATGATCAACTTTTTTCAAGGCCCAGGCCAGATTATTTATGCTGTAGAATCAGACCAATCCTTTTCTTCAGAAACAATCCAAAAACTTAACTGGTTGTTCGCAGGATCTTATCAGGAAAATGTGGCTAACCTGGAGGGATATTTTCTAGGACCAAGAAAGGAGATGGTTACGCCCTGGAGTACCAATGCGGTGGAGATCACCATGAATATGGGTATCACCGGGATCAGAAGAATAGAATCATTTGAAAAGGTTGATAATCCGGATATAGAATTTGACACCATGCTGCAATTTCTTTATGAAGGACTCAACCAGGAGTTATATTCAATATATCATGAACCTGAGCCGGTGATTGAAATAGATGACATCGCATCATATAATAAAGAAGAAGGTCTTGCACTCAGCACTGAGGAAATTGAGTATTTAAATGGAGTTAGTGAAAAACTTGGGAGAAAACTTACAGATAGTGAAGTTTTTGGTTTTTCGCAGGTAAACTCTGAACATTGCAGGCATAAGATATTTAATGGACAGTTTATAATCGACGGAAAGGAGATGCCTGATTCTCTTTTCGGCCTGATCAAGAAAACATCAAAAGCCAACCCAGATAATCTGGTTTCTGCATACAAGGACAATGTCGCATTTATAAAAGGCCCTGTCATCGAGCAATTTGCACCTCAAAGGCAGGATATTCCTGACTATTTTGTCACAAAGGATATAGATAGTGTCATATCACTTAAAGCTGAAACACATAATTTCCCAACCACTGTCGAACCTTTTAACGGAGCAAGTACAGGAACTGGTGGTGAGATCAGAGACAGGATGGCTGGTGGAAAGGGAAGTATACCTATGGCCGGGACGGCGGTTTATATGACCTCCTATTCGAGACTGGAAAAAGACAGACCCTGGGAGAAGATGATAATGGAAAGGCCATGGTTATATCAAACTCCAATCGATATTTTAATCAAGGCATCCAACGGGGCAAGTGATTTTGGGAACAAGTTTGGCCAGCCGTTGATATGTGGAAGTCTCCTGACTTTTGAACACAGCGAGCACGGTAAAGACTTTGGCTATGATAAAGTTATAATGCTTGCCGGAGGGATTGGCTATGGTAGGAAAAAGGACAGTTTAAAAGAAATCCCCGAAGTGCAAGACAGGATCATAATGATGGGAGGTGACAATTACAGGATCGGAATGGGTGGTGGTGCCGTATCCTCAGTAGCTACAGGAGAGTATGGGAACCAGATTGAATTAAATGCAGTTCAACGTGCCAATCCCGAAATGCAGAAGAGGGTATATAATGCGATCAGGGCTCTTGCTGAATTGGATAGCAATCCTATTGTATCATTACATGATCATGGTGCTGGTGGACATCTGAATTGTTTTTCAGAGCTAGTGGAAGAAACAGGCGGTGAAGTAGAGCTCGACAATCTGCCGATAGGGGATCCGACACTTTCATCCAAAGAAATAATTGGCAATGAATCGCAGGAACGAATGGGTATGATCCTCAAAGAAAAAGATATAGAACTTTTACAAAACATTTCTAACAGGGAGCGGGCACCTATGTTCAATGTTGGTAAATCAACCGGTGACCATCAGCTGACCTTCAAAACCACTAAGAACAAAAGCAAACCGATTGATTGGAAAGTTGAGCATATGTTCGGCAATCCCCCCAGGACCGTTATTATGGACAAAAGTGTGAAACAAAAATTTGATTCCATTGAATACGAGTCTGATAAAATCAAAGAATATATTGAAGAATTACTTCAAATTGAAGCTGTAGCCTGCAAAGACTGGCTGACCAACAAAGTTGACAGGTCCGTTACCGGAAAGATAGCCCTGCAACAGACTTGTGGCCCTCTCCAATTACCTTTGAATAATCTTGGTGCTGTGGCTCTTGATTATAAAGGGAAAGGTGGTATAGCAACCTCCATAGGTCATGCTCCTGTTAGTGGCCTGCAGGATCCAGCCAAAGGATCAGTATTATCCATCGTGGAAGCACTGACCAATATTATTTGGGCACCTCTTAATAATGGCCTGGAGAATGTTTCCCTAAGTGCAAACTGGATGTGGCCATGTAAAAATAGCGGAGAGGATGCGAGGTTATACCTGGCTGTAAAGGCTGTTAGTGATTTCGCGATACAACTTGGCATTAATGTCCCTACGGGTAAGGATTCACTTTCCATGACACAAAAATATCCTGATGGCAAGGTAGTATTCTCACCGGGAACAGTAATTATTTCTGCCGCTGCTGAAATAATGGATATACGTAAGATTGTATCAACTGATGCCCAAAATGTTCCGGGATCCGATTTGTTCTATGTCTTTATCAGTGATGAAGATTTCAAATTGGGGGGAAGCAGTTTCGCACAGTTAATGAACAGGATAGGATCCGATGTTCCAGGTAATATTAATGCTGATTATTTTAAAAAGGTCTTTAATGCGATTCAGGAACTGGTCAACAATCAACTTATTCTCGCAGGGCACGATGTATCAGCTGGAGGCTTGATCACTACGCTGCTTGAATTGGTTTTTCCATCAAACAATATTGCCTTTGAAGTAGATTTATCAAACTTCAATCAAAAGGATATCATTAAAATACTATTTAGTGAGAAACCGGGATTAGTCATTCAGACCCAGGATAACAAACAAGTAGAAGCTGTTTTAAAAAATGCTGATGTCAAATATCTACGACTTGGTAAAATTGTATCTGGAAAACAGGCCACTATTCAGCATGGAGATCGGAAGCATCAGCTTGATGTTGTCAAGCTAAGAGATCTTTGGTTTAAAACATCGTTTTTACTTGATCAGCAACAAACAGTTCCAGAATTAGCTGCAGAACGCTTTACAAATTACAAAAAGCATGAACTTAACTTCAAGTTTCCTTCTGGTTTCGAAGGGAAATTGTCATCCCTTGGATTGGATATAAGCCGGAGTAAAAAAACTGGAGTTAAAGCAGCCATAATACGCGAAAAAGGCGTTAATGGTGACCGGGAAATGGCCTATTCAATGCATCTGGCTGGATTCGATGTAAAGGATGTGCATATGACTGACCTGATCAGCGGAAGAGAGACGCTTGATGAAGTGAATTTCATAGTATTTGTAGGAGGCTTTAGTAATTCAGATGTATTAGGCTCAGCGAAAGGTTGGGCTGGGGCTTTCCTATACAATCAAAAGGCAAAAGCAGCACTAGAAAAGTTCTATGAACGACCTGATACCCTTAGTTTAGGGGTATGTAATGGATGCCAGTTAATGGTAGAATTAGGACTTATCTATCCAAACATGGATAAAAAGCCCAAAATGCTTCATAATAAATCCGGCAAATTTGAATCCTCATTCCTGATGATAGATGTCTTACCGAATAATTCAGTCATGTTAAAGTCACTCGCCGGAAGTTCCCTGGGGATATGGGTAGCTCATGGAGAAGGCAGGTTTTACCTTGAACTACCTGAAGAAAAATATAATATCCCAGCAAAATATTCATACAATTCATATCCGGCAAATCCTAATGGTTCTGATTATGATGCAGCCTGCATTACTTCAGATAATGGACGGCATCTGGCAATAATGCCTCACCTTGAAAGAGCAATTTTCCCATGGCAGTGGGGACATTATCCATATGCCAGAAATTCGGATGAAGTTTCCCCATGGCTGGAGGCATTTGTTAATGCTAAACAGTGGATTGTAGATTACCAACCGGATGGAACGAATTAATTTCTCTACAGGGAGTTCCTGGGAAGATAAAGTCGGTTATTCACGGGCTGTTAAAGTGAATAACATCATTGAGGTTGCCGGGACTACCGCATACAGTGATGGCAAAATCGTAGGGAAGGGTGATCCCTATTTACAGACTGAATTCATTCTTTCAAAAATTGCCGGGATCCTGCAAGAACTAGGATCTGATATGAGCGAAGTAGTTCGAACACGGATTTATGTTGTTGATATAGATCAATGGGAGGAAATAGGAAAAGCACACCAGAAGTTCTTTCAGGATATAAAACCCGCTGCTACTATGGTTGAAGTTAATTCATTGATTGATCCGGACTTATTGGTAGAAATAGAGGTTACAGCTGTGATCAATTAGTGTCCTCGAAATCTCTAAACATTACTAGATCTGATAAAAAACTGATATTGTAGATTTGATCAATAAAAGAATCGGATGAATAAGTCAACTTGAACAATTATGAACTAAATCGTTATATTGATTTACTGAACACTGTTAAATAAATATTCGGGGTTTTATTTTTTGCCGGATCCTATGAAAAAAAGCTTATTTTTATACGCATAAAATTTGATTCCTGATATCAACAATTGCAAAAAGATCATGATAAATCTAAGATATCCGTTAATACTGGCCAGCAAATCCCCAAGAAGGCAACAATTATTGCGGGAAGCAGGATTTGAATTTACTATTCAAACCCTATCCGTGAATGAAGATTATCCTGAAAGTATGAAGGTAGAGGAAGTTCCTGAATTTTTGGCTAGAAAGAAAACAGAAGGATTACTGCACTTATCGATGGAAAATATTATCCTGTCTGCTGATACCATCGTAGTTTGTAATGACAGGATTCTTGGGAAGCCTGAATCCTCGCAGGAAGCGTATGAAATGCTGACCCTTCTCTCAGGGAAATCTCACCGGGTATACACTGGGGTTTGCATAGCAAATAAAAACAAATGCGAAACCATTGTAGAAGAAACAGAAGTTAAATTTAAAGCTCTTAATAAAGAAGAGATTGATTATTATATTAAGCATTATGCACCATTGGATAAAGCTGGAGCTTATGGAATTCAGGAATGGATAGGACTTATAGGAATAACCGGAATTAATGGATCTTATCTGAATGTTGTCGGTTTACCTGTTGCGCAAGTATATCATATGCTACGCAATTTCAATTTAATAGCCAGTTAGTTACTGATCCATCCTGGTTTTAGTCGATTATATTGAATGTTTTTTAAAATAAAGCCTTCAGAATGAATAGATAAATTAAGAATAGAAAGGAAAGGCTATTACCAGGGAAATTGATAAACATATATTGGGATATTTGAGAATAATCCAAATTCAGAAATTATATTCAATCAAACACTGTATTTAAATAACATTCCATCAATTTACGAGTACATTCCCTTTCATTAAAATGTTGATTTGCATAATCGAATCCAGAACTGATCATATCCCTTCTGAGCTCTGAATCATCTAATACCCTTATAATTGCTTCGGCGAGTGCTTCCGGATCATGTGGATCGATGTAAATTGTAGCAGGTCCACCCGCTTCAGGGAGGGATGAGACATTAGAGGTAATAACCGGGGTTTTACTTAATAATGCTTCAACAACTGGTAATCCAAATCCTTCATATATTGAAGGATATAATAATGCCTGTGATCTCTGATATAAGATCCTTAGTTCGCGATTGTCATCAAGATCATAAATCCACTGAACAGACTTCTCAAGTCCCTTCTCCTTTATCAATCCTAATATTTCCTTGCCATATTTCCCTCCTCTACCAATTAAAATTAAAGGGATTCTTCTTCCAGGAGTCAATTGCCGGTAGGCATCAAAAATTAATTTTAGATTTTTGCGTCTTTCAATATTTCCAACGTATAAGAAATATTCCTGGGGAATTTTATATCTGGTGAACAATTCATCCGTACTATCACTTTCAAAAGGTTCGTAATATATACAATCACAGGGTTGATAGATAACCTCAATTCTTTCAGGTTCAATCTGATACAAATTCATAATGTCTGACTTGGTATTATTACTGATGGCAATTATTTTATCAGAATGAGCACAACTATACCTAAGCTTTTTATCATATATTTTTCTGTCTAAGAAATTATACAGGTTTGGATATAGCTTAAATATCAAGTCATGGATAGTCACAATACTTTTAATTTTTGATCTTTTCAATCCTGCTGGAATTTCATGACTTAATCCATGATACAATTCAATTTTGTCTTTTTTTAACTGATTTACTATAGAATAAGATCTCCAATATGATTTGAATAATGAGTTACTCGTTTGAGGGTAAAAAGGCTGCCTATCCAAAAATAAAGCAGTTTCCGGCGTTCTGTTCAGGTTGGCGGAATATAAGTAATATTCATGATCCGTAAAATATTTCCCTAGGTTTCGAAGAAGCGTTCTACTATAATTACCCAGGCCGGTGAAATTATTGAAAAGTCTTTTAGAATCAAATCCTATTCTCATCTTTCAAATATTACTCAAAAATGAATCATTTCCCATTTTGATAATAAAAAACATGAGAATTAAAGTACAATTTAAATGCTTATTTTAAATATGCATTAATTTCAATTGTGGTTTAACCCGGATTGGATATCACAAAATCTGGAGATTTAATGATGATATAATATGGTACTATCAGAATTAAATTTAAAGATAATCTAAAGCCTGATGAAATACACTATTCAGTCTCTTCCTCATTATTGTTCTTGTCATCTCCCCCGCTAGCCGATTTAATAAATTCTCCACCTTCGAGCCTTTTAGATACAACTACAAATGGCCCTGTTACAACTTCTTGTCCAACCTCTACACCTTCCAGGATTTCGATATTATCATAATCACTGATTCCAGTCCTCACTTCTACTTTTTTAGCTTTACCATTATCCATGACAAATACAACTTCAACATCCCGTTCAACATCTGGATTCTGACCATTTGAAGATCCTGATCCTGTTGAAGCGGATTGTGAATCCGAATCATTTTCATCATTTTCCGAATCGACATCTGATCCTTCTGAATTAGCTTCATCCCCTTCTTTCACTGGTGGACGCGTGGTGACACATGACAAAGGAACAGCCACAACATCATTTTTTATCTCAGTTATGATATCAACAGAAGCGGTCATGCCGGGCCGAAATGGATATTTCTTACCTTCTTGCTGAAGATCCCGGTATGAATCATTCAATATCCTTATTTTTACCTCAAATTCGGTTACGGCATCCGGTGTCGCTTTATCATTTGCTGTATTGGCAATAGAGGTAACTATTCCTTTAAATTTTTTATCCATATAGGCATAGGAATCTACATCTATAATAGCAGTATCCCCATCGGACACTCTGATGATATCATTTTCATTCACATCCACCCTGACTTCCATTATATTCAGATTAGCAATCCGTAACATTTCGGTTCCGGTCATCATATTGGATCCAACAACCCGTTCACCCAGCTCAACATCTAATTTTGATACGATTCCATTGACAGGGGCAAAAATGCTGGTTTTTCTTAAGTTTTCTTTTGCATCACGAAGCGATGCTTCTGCACTTTTAACAATATAGCCAGCAGCAACAACACCCTGTTCTGCAGATGTAAGGTCATTCATAGCAACTTTGAAGTTGGCCTCGGCTAACTGGTAGTCGGCTTCTGAAATAACATTTTCATCCATTAACTGCTTGCTTCTGTTAAAGTCATGCTGCGATCTCTCGTAGGTTGCCCTGGCTCTGGCCAGTCGGGCTTTAGCATCAGCAAGGTTGGCCTTCTGCTGATTAAGCATAGCCTCAGCGCTTTCAGTTATAGAAACATAGTTATCCGGTCGTAATTTTATGAGTGGTTGACCTGCAAAAACAGAATCACCTTCCTCAATCCACAGTTCAATGATTTCTCCTGAAACGTCAGGGGCAAGGCGGACTTCAGTTACTGGTTGTACCATCCCTGAAGCGCTGACTTTTTCAATTATTGATATTCTCTCAACTTTACCGAGATCTACTTCAATCTCTTTCTGCTTACCTATCCATCCTGCTTTTTTACCTACTATGGCTACTATAATCAGTAATACTGCAGAAGATATTAAGATGTAAAGGAGTTTGTTAGATTTTTTCTTTGCCATTATTAATCAAGTGATAAAGGTTTTCCTAAATAAAAATCAAGCACTTTTGTCGTAAAAATATAATTGTATTTTGCACGAAGTAAATCAGATCTTGCCATAAACAGGTTATTGCTGGAAACCTGGTAATCATAAATATTCATCGCTCCCAGATTATAACTTTTCTCAGCTGCGCGAAATGATTCAGTGAGAGATTCAACCTGCCTGATTGAAGCATTATATGTTTTCGCGGCAGCCTGTGCATCGGTATAGGCCAGCTCTATGGTTTGTCTAAGATTTTGTCTTGTCTGTTGTGCAAGTATCTTTGTTTGCTCAGAGAATATTTTAGCCCTCTGATGTTGAGTCCGTGATTGCAAACCGTTAAAGATCGGGATAAATAAATTTAAACTAACTGAATAACTCCAGTTGTCCTGTAATTGCTGTCCAATTGGATAATCAGGAACTGTTTCTCCGTTTGGGAACTCAATATCTCTGAAAACCGGAATTTGTTGCGTGGGCTCAAGAGGATTGATCACATATCCTATTGGGGTGGGTACAATAACCGATCCACCATCCGGATCAGCTACAAATCGTTCCTGATCTCTTGCAGAGGAGTAATTTGAAGACATACTCCCACCCAAGCTAAGTCTTGGGTCCATTCCTCCTCTGGCAATTTTTACTCCAATATCAGCGCTTTCAATCTGTGTGTCTGCGCTTTTAATTTCAGGCATTATCTTTTGAGCTTCCTGATACACAGAATTAGCGGTAAGAGCTGCCTGTTCAATATCAATCTGATCCACATCCGGAATTTCAATATCAAAAGGAGTATCTGCAGGAAGAAGTAGCAATTGTTTTAATCTCAAATATGCTATCCGAAGATTGTTTTCGGCGTTTATAACCTGTACTTCATTGCTTTCAACCTGAGCAATAAGGTCAAGTTTATTGGTCAGAGGTAACGCTCCAACCTCTACCTGCTTGCTCGTCGTTTCCAGCTGAGCCTTTGTGATTTCAAGCTGCAATTGTGCATTTTCCAGCAGCTCATTGTTGAGAACCACAGTTAAAAACTCCAGGGTCACATTCAGCATGATATCATTCCTGGCCCTCTCAAGATCAAAAGTTGCTGAAGTTAAATTCAGACGATTCTGTTTTACTAAATTACGGTTTTGAGATCCTCCATACAATGTATAATTTGCTGATAACTGGAGTCCAAGAGACTGTATCCTCTGTGTAGAAAATAGATTTGTTGTAGGATCAATTGATCGGCCCCACAAATTAGAATAACCACCTCCCATATTTGCGGTTGGATACATTCCGCCCTTGGATTGTCTTAATTGAACTTCACTGTCACTTACTGAAAATTCACTTTGTTTAACACTAAGGTTATTATCTAAGGCGTACTCAATACATTCCTCCAGGCTCCATTTTTCTACCTGTGTATCCTGCCCGATAACAAATGAAACAGGGATAGTTAATAAAACCAGAACTGTTTTCGCTATTTTTGAAATGCCTGATAAAATCATATCTATTATTTTTGTTTTTAACCCATTATAGGTTACACAAGGTTAATTATTATTTCAGTGCTTTGACATTAAAAATTTATAAATGGTAAAATGCTTACATGAAAGCAATATTTAACAATGAAATAATAAATGATAAGGAGTTATCATTAGAGGCTGAAGATCGAGCTTTTCAGTATGGAGATGGGATTTTCGAAACAATAATAGTCAGGGCAAGATCTAATAAATTGTTAAAATATCATTATGATCGACTAAAAGAAGGTGCAGCAGTATTGAATTTTCAACTGCCTTCCTATTTTGATATTCAATATCTGAAATCCAGTATTTTGAAATTAATCCAGGAAAATGACATCAATAGAACAGCCAGGATAAAAGTGTTTTCGTGGAGAAAAAAAGGAGGATACTATACCCCTGAATCCAGATCATCCAACCTTCTTATAAATGCTAGTATTTATCTTGAAGAAAAGGAAATATTAAATAATGTAGGGATATCGAATTCTATAAGAAATCATCTTTCGCCATATTCTCAGTTTAAGACAATGAACAGTATAAAATATATATTGGCCTCCATTGAAAAAGAAGATTCTGGTTACGATGACATGATTATCCTAAATGAGAAAGATCAAGTCTCGGAATTGCTTTATTCAAATATTTTCTGGGTCAAAAATAATATATTCTATACCCCTTCACTTCAAACAGGGTGCATTAAAGGAGTTATGAGATCCTATCTGATTGAAAGATTAGAAGAAAAAGGTCATTCCGTAAAGGAAGTAAATGTAACTCCTGAAAAACTCTTAGATGCCGATCATGTATTTGCTACGAATGCATCCGGGATAAAACACATAACTAATATTACTGGTAATCGGTTTAAGATCTTCCCTGATAAAGAAAATACTAGGATTTTTTAACAGAATCGATTTTTTGTGTGCTAATTTTTAGCTAAATGATAACAACTTAGTATACCCTAAATAGATTATAAATAGCAATTTTTTACACCGCTACCTGAGCTTTTATATGAGGATGGGGATCGTAGTTTTCCAGATTAAAATCTTCGTATTTAAAATTAAAAATATTTTTGACTTCCGGATTAATTTTCATCTCGGGAAGATTTCGGGGTGTTCTCGATAATTGTAAACGTGCTTGTTCAAGGTGATTAGAATAAAGGTGTGCATCTCCAAAGGTATGCACAAAGTCTCCAGGTTCAAGATCACATACTTGTGCCATCATCATTGTCAACAGGCTATAAGACGCTATGTTAAAAGGTACTCCTAGAAAAACATCAGCGCTTCTCTGATAAAGTTGGCATGAAAGTCGACCTTCCGAAACATAGAATTGAAAAAAAGTATGACATGGCGGTAAAGCCATTTTATCAATATCTGCCACATTCCATGCACTTACAATAATACGGCGGCTATCTGGATTATTGGTAATAAGTTCAACCGCCCTGGATATTTGATCAATAGTCCTACCGTCCGGTGTTGGCCAACTACGCCACTGATGCCCATAAACTGGTCCAAGATTCCCATTATCATCTGCCCATTCATCCCAAATGGAAACTTTATTATCATGCAAATATTTAATATTAGTATCTCCTTTCAGAAACCAAAGCAATTCATGAATAATAGATCTTAGGTGCAACTTTTTAGTGGTCACTACTGGGAATCCCTCTTGTAAGTCAAATCTCATTTGGTACCCGAATACTGAAATGGTCCCTGTACCTGTTCGATCCTCCTTTTTTATACCTTTTTCAAGGATATGATTCATCAAATCATGATATTGCTTCATTCTACTGGAAGGTTATTTTTAAACAATCAACAAAAATAAATTGAATATTCTAGAATGTTAAGGTTAGAGGTAAATTGTTTTAGGGGGGTTATTACCTTCAATTAGTGTAGTGCTTTTTTTAAGAATAAGAAAGCGGTGATTATATAATCTTGATGATCTAATAATTCAATTGTTGTCCGTATTCAAACCCATCAATATTGGGTGTACCATTTTTATGAATTATGTAAAAAAAAGATTGGATCTATTCGATGCGGGTCCAATAATTCGTTTTCCCGATAATAGATATTCCCACAAAACCCCGCACTTTCAAACGACCATCCTCAAGAATTTTCAGGTAACAGGAATAGGTCTTGCCATCTCTGGGATTATATATCGTACCATCCTCCCATTTCTTATCACTATCGAAACTAAACCCAGATAATATGTCCAATCCTTTAATAGGTCGACTCTGCAAAGATTCGTCTGGATTATGTTTATCCTTTTTGGGTGCACCATCTTCTTCAGGTTCTTTCAACCAAACGATTTTACCACAATACTCATCCCCACACTTATATATCTTAACATGTGCATCCTTCTCATGGTTCAGCCATATCCCCATCAACTCATCTGCCTCATTATCAGCACTATAAGCAGCTATACTAATAGCCATTAATCCAAAAAAAGAAAATATAATTTTATGAATCATTCCTCTTAAATATTAGTACAAAAATCTAATTCCGACCGTAAAAGTAATTCAAATGTAAACAAAGAAATCAGAAGTAATCAAATAAAAACTTAAATATTATTGAATATAAATCAGGTCAATGCCTTAAAACTTTGATTTTATATATGACTAATAATCTGAATTTTATATCGTTAATAATAAATAATAAGTTCAATCATAATAGGTATGAATCACTCCAAAATAAAGGAATTATTCATAATTCCCATGTTGGGTATATTATTTTAAAAGCTCAAAAAATAGGAAAAAGATAGCTTCTGATTATCTATTGGTTGTTAATCTTTTTTGACTCCGGAATGAAGATATTTTTGTAATTTTGAAAAATTTATGAATAACAATAAGTATCTTATTTATAACCAAATGTAAGGTTTTATAAAATATTTTATTTATTTATTGAAAATTGGGGTTACATAGTAATCCATACTAGTATATAAAAACGAAAGGAAGAATGAAGGACAGTGAGGTACTCGCTAAAATTACAAAGGGTGATGAATCCGCTTTAGACTTTCTGTATAAGAAATATTACAGAATGATGACAAAGTTGGTTATCACTAACAGTGGGACCGAAGATGAAGCAAGAGATATATACCAGGATGCCCTTATAGTATTTTGGGAAAAAGCACGAAAAGGAAATCTCGTTCTTACTTCAAAAATAAGCACGTTCATTTATAGTATTTGTTTGAATCTATGGAGAAAGGAGTTGGAAAGAAAAAGCAGACTATCCTCCGAAGAAAAAGATGACGTTGAGTTCATTGATATTGAGAAGAAAGAAAGGATCCAGATCATCAGGTCCTGCATCAATGAACTAGGAGAAACCTGCAAAAGAATTCTAATGTACTATTATTTTGATGGATTATCTATGAGTGATATAGCAGAAAAGTTAGGTTATGCTAACACTGATACAGCAAAAACAAAAAAATATAAATGTAAAAAGAGACTTGATGAGCTTGTTAAAGCGAAGTATACTGAAAGTGACTTTATGGATTAACCTATGACAGATAAGCAAAAATATCAAAACTTACTAGATGGCTTCTTCGAGGGCACTTTATCCTCATCGGAAGAATCTACTTTAATGGATAGATTGACAACCGATCCAGATTTAAAAAGTGAATTTGATTTTCAAAAAGACATCATAAGTACAATTAAAGAAACCAGGAAATTAGAACTAAAGAACCGTCTTGATAACATAGATATTAAGTGGTACCATAACATTTCTAATGGATGGAAAGTGGCTGCAACAGCAACCGTTATAACAGTATCTACCCTCACAGCTTATTATTTCCTAAATATGCAAGAAGAATTGGGGAATAGGATTGATCTGGCTCAGAATGAATTTCTAATTGAGGAGTTCAATAGTGAATTAGTAGATATACCGCAAAAACCATTTGCAATCGATGATAAAGAAATTGAGAGGTCGAAGACTACAGAAACTACCGAGTCTGTAGAAGAATCAGTTGTTCAGAAAATCGAAATCCCGGAGACCACTGATCATATTGTTACAAATACTGATCGCACTGTGGATGTAATTGTTCCGGACGTAATTGAGGATTTTGAAGAAGTTGACAATATGGAACTGGAAGATGTATCCTCAGGAAACATTAATACAATGTCTCCGTCAAGAGAAGATCTTCACAGCAGTGTTGAAATAAATACAGTATTGCACAAAAAATATAATTTCCACTATAACTTCAGTCATGGCACACTGACATTATACGGAAATTTTGAGGATGTCCCTTATGAGATCCTTGAAATAAACTCGGCTAGTGGTAAAAGCTTTTATCTTAATTACAAAGACAACTTTTATAATATCATAAATACTAATAATATTATACCATTACAGCCCGTAACGAATGAATCTTTAATCAATGAATTAAGAATAGTAAAGGGTAATAAATAACCTCTATAATGCAACCGAAAAAGAACCCGTAGTTCATTTGATGGATTACGGGTTTCTTAATTTATGTTAAATCCAATATCAGCTAATAAAAATTCACTATTTTTGAACGGTTATCAAGTCAATGGAAGAGGTAAAATTCAAAAAAAAGAAGAAACTCGGTAGTTATCCGTATTTCAGCGTAGTATTCAGCAATACGATTGCTTTGTTCGTTATTGGACTCTTCACATTATTATTGCTCCAATCAAGGCGATTAACGCAAATAATACGAAATAATATTGAAATCCAGATATATCTTGATAAGGATATCTCAGATAGTAATATTTCCAGACTCAGAAATATACTATCCAATAGTGATTATATCCTTGAAGATAATGGTAATCCTCAAATCCGGTTTATCTCCGATGAGGAAGCAGCTCAGAAATTCATGGTAGATACTGGCGAGGATTTTACAGAGTTTCTCGGAGACAATCCACTACGAAATGCTTTAATAATCCGGATAAAACCTGAATTTCAGGAAATTGAAAAACTTGATGAGATCAAAAAGAACATTGAAAGACTTCAAGGGGTTTATGAAGTGGTATATATGGAATCCCTTATATCGTCTATAAATAAAAATACCGCGAAAATCAGCATTATCCTGGTCGGAATTATGGCAGTAATGCTTGTTATTGTTCTGGTGCTGATTAATAACACTATCAAACTGGCACTTTTTTCACAGCGATTTCTTATCCGAAGCATGCAGTTAGTGGGTGCTAAATCTTCCTTTATCCAGTGGCCTTTTCTAAAGCGTTCTATAATTCATGGGCTCATTAGTGGGATAATCGCTTCAGTGGTCCTGTATAATATTTTAATATATGCAAATGAAAAGATAGATGGACTTGCAGAACTGCAAAATGATCTAGAATTAATATTGGTATTTATTTCTATTTCAGTAATAGGGAGCGTTATCGCCTTCTTTAGCACCTACCGATCCGTAAAAAAGTATTTAAAAATGACATTAGACGAATTATATTAGTTTCATGAGCAACAAATCAAAAATGGCTTTCAACAAAAAAAATTACATATTAATGATAATTGGCCTGGTGGTCATATTACTGGGTTACTTTATCATGACCCTAGACAATGAGGAATATGGTTTTGGTTTTCTTGGCATCACATTAGGTCCCATTGTATTAATCACCGGCTTTATTATTGAATTTTTTGCCATCCTGGTAAAAAATAAGAAAGAATAACAGATGAGTTATTTTCAGGCGATTATTCTTGGTATAATCCAAGGATTAACTGAGTTTCTTCCAGTTAGCAGCAGCGGACATGTCGAGTTGGGATCTGTACTGTTTCAAGCTGTCACTTCCGAAAATCTCTTATTTATTACTGTAATTCACGGTGCCACCTCTTTAAGCACCATAGTTGTGTACAGGAGAGATATTGGAATAATTATCAAGGATCTTCTCAAATTTAGGTTGAATGATTCTACAATATTCACTTTTAAGATCTTACTTTCTACAATTCCGGTATTAATTCTGGGTATTTTTTTTAAGGAACAAGTTGAAAATCTCTTTGGTGGAAGAATTGGCCTGGTCGGTTCCATGTTAATCATAACCAGCTTACTTCTTCTTTTCGCAAATTATGCTAAAAATTCAGAAAAGGATATTTCATATAAAAATGCTTTTATTATAGGAATAGCACAGGCATTAGCTGTCATGCCAGGTATATCAAGATCCGGAGCTACAATTTCAACCTCTCTTTTAATGGGCATCGATAAAGATAAGGCAACACGGTTTTCATTTCTAATGGTTTTAATCCCAATCATTGGCGCCATGCTTCTTGACATCATTAATATGATCCAGGAACCTGAACTTTCACGTGGAATATCAATCCCTGTGTTATTGATTGGATTTTTAGCTGCTTTTATTACTGGCATCGCAGCCTGCAGATGGATGATTGCGATTGTTAAAAAAGGGAAATTATTGTATTTCGCAATTTATTGTTTTATTATCGGTC